>NZ_NRRU01000020.1 GCF_016583785.1 Rubrivivax gelatinosus
GGGCCGTCCTCGGGGATCTCGCGCCGGCGCTGGCGTTCCTGCTGGATCGCGCGCTGTGTCAAAACTCTGCCGCGGTCCCTCGCGGTAGAATCAAAAGCTTTGCCAAGTCCTTGATTGAAGGAGAATTTTTAGATGGCCATCGAACGCACCCTCTCGATCATCAAGCCTGACGCCGTCGCCAAGAACGTCATCGGCCAGATCTACGCCCGCTTCGAAGGCGCCGGTCTGAAGATCGCTGCCGCGCGTCTGGCGCAACTGTCGCGCGCCGAGGCCGAAGCCTTCTACGCCGTGCACAAGGCGCGTCCGTTCTTCAACGACCTCGTCAGCTTCATGATCTCGGGCCCGGTGATGATCCAGGTGCTCGAAGGCGAAGGTGCGATCGCCAAGAACCGCGAGCTGATGGGCGCGACCGACCCGAAGAAGGCCGACAAGGGCACGATCCGCGCCGACTTCGCCGACAGCATCGACGCCAACGCCGTGCACGGCTCCGACGCCCCGGAAACGGCGGCCGTCGAGGTCGCGTTCTTCTTCCCGGCGATGAGCGTCTACAGCCGCTGAGTCTGCGATGGCCGTCAATCTTCTCGATTTCGACCTCGAGGGGCTGGCGGCCTTCTGCGACAGCCTGGGCGAGAAGCGCTTCCGCGCCGTCCAGCTGTTCCGCTGGATCCATCAGAAGGGCGAGTCGGACTTCGACAAGATGTCCGATCTCGCCAAGTCGCTGCGCGGCAAGCTCGCCGGCGCGGCGCTCGTGCAGTCGCTGCCCGTGATCAGCGAGCACGTCTCGGCCGACGGCACGACCAAGTGGCTGTTCGACGTCGGCGGCGGCAACGCCGTCGAGACCGTCTACATCCCCGAGGACGACCGCGGCACGCTGTGCGTGTCCTCGCAGGCCGGCTGCGCCGTCGGCTGCCGCTTCTGCTCGACGGGGCACCAGGGCTTCAGCCGCAATCTGAGCACCGGCGAGATCATCGCCCAGCTGCGCTACGCCGAGCACCGCCTGCGCGGACCCGATGGCGAGCGGGTCGTGGACAACGTCGTGATGATGGGCATGGGCGAGCCGCTGCAGAACTACGCCGCCGTCGTGCCGGCGCTGCGTGTGATGCTCGACGACCACGGCTACGGCCTGTCGCGCCGCCGCGTGACGGTCTCGACCTCGGGCATGGTGGCGATGATCGACCGCCTGCGCGAAGACTGCCCGGTGGCGCTGGCGGTGTCGCTGCACGCGCCCAACGATGCGCTGCGCGACATGCTGGTGCCGATCAACCGCAAGGACGGCATAGACGCGCTGCTCGACGCCTGCGTGCGTTATGTCGAGGCCGCGCCGCGCGACTTCGTCACCTTCGAATACTGCATGCTCGACGGCGTCAACGACGCGCCCGAGCAAGCCGAGGAACTGGTGCAGCTGGTGCGCCGCCGGCGCGTGCCCTGCAAGTTCAACCTGATCCCGTTCAACCCCTTCCCCGAGTCGGGGCTCAAGCGTTCGCCGCGTGACCGCGTGACGGCCTTCGCCAAGCTGCTGCAGGACGCCGGCTTCGTGACCACGATCCGCAAGGTGCGCGGCGACGACATCGATGCCGCCTGCGGCCAGCTTGCCGGCGAGGTGCAGGATCGCACCCGGGCGCGCGAACGTTTGCTGGAGCGCCGGCGCACGATCCCGATCGCCGCGGCGGAGGGCGGACGGTGAGGCTGGCGACAGTTCTGCTCCTGCTGTTCAGCGCCGTCGTCGCCGCCTGTGTCGCCCAGCCGACCACAGTCGACGGCGGCCGCGAGATCCGCACCGCGTCCGACCAGACCGACGCCGACCGCCGCGCGCGTGTGCGCCTGGAGCTAGCCTCGGCCTACTTCACGCGCGGCCAGACGACGACCGCGCTCGACGAGGTCAAGCTGGCGCTGGCGGCGCGCCCCGACATGCCCGAGGCGCTGGGGCTGCGTGGCCTGATCTACGCCGCGCTCGGCGAGCCGGCGCTGGCCGAGGAGAGCTTCAAGCGCGCGCTCGCGCTCGCCCCGCGCGACGCCGACATGCGTCACAACTACGGCTGGTTCCTGTGCCAGGAGCGCCGTTACGTCGACGCCGACCGCGAGTTCGACGGCGCGCTGGCGCAGCCGCAGTACCGCGGCGCGGCCCGCACCCTGCTCGCCAAGGGGGTCTGCGACGCGCGCGAGAACCGCTGGGCCGAGGCCGAGGTGGCGCTGTTCCGCAGCTTCCAGCTCGACGCGTCCAGCCCGTCGACCGCCTACAACCTCGCCGACGTGCTCTACCGCCGCGGCGACCTGGAACGTGCGCGCTTCTACGTGCAGCGTGTCAATGCGGTCGCACCGCAGTCCAACGCCCAGTCGCTGTGGCTGGCCGCCCGCATCGAGCGGCGCCTCGGCAACCTGGTGTCCATGCGCGAGTTCGGCCGCCAGTTGCGCGACCGCTTCCCCCAATCCCCCGAAGCTGTCCTGTTCGAGCAAGGCCGGTTCGATGACTGATTCCGTGACTCCCCCGGCGCCCGAAGCCTCTGCCGGCGCGCTGCTGCGCGCCGCGCGCGAGAAGCAGGGCCTGCACATCGCGGCGCTGGCCGCGTCGATCAAGGTGCCTGTGGCCAAGCTCGAGGCGCTGGAGGCCGATCAGTATTCGCTGCTGCCCGACGCCGCCTTCACGCGTGCGCTGGCACATGCCGTCTGCCGCGCGCTCAAGACCGACCCGCAGCCGGTGCTCGCGCGGCTGCCGCTGACCGACACCTCGTCACTCGACCACGTCGTGGGCAACCTCAACGCGCCTTTCCGTGAGCGTTCGGGGCCCGACCTGCCGAGCGTGAACCTGGGCGCGGTCCGGCCGATGGCCTGGGCGGGCGGGGTGCTGCTCGTCGCCGCCGCGGTCGTCTACTTCCTGCCGGGCGATGTCTGGCAGCAGCGTCCCGCGGCCGAAGAGCCGGCGCAGGCCGTGGCGCCGGCGGCGTCAGAGGCCGCAGCATCCGAGCCCGCCGCGGTGGCCGAGGCCACGCCGGCGGCACCGGCGCTGGTGGCCGCCGCGCCGGCCTCGGCAGTGGCCGCGCAGCCGATGGTCGAGACGGTGCACGACGCGCCGGCGATCGAGCAGGCGGCGTCGGTGGGTGCGCCGGCGACGCTGGTGCAGTTGCGCGCCGACGAGCCGTCCTGGGTCGAGGTCTTCGACGGCAAGGGGCAGGTGCTGTTTTCGCGCCTGCTGCTGGCCGGGGAAACCGTCGGTGTCGACGGCCAGACACCGATACGCCTGAAAATCGGCAACGCGCCGGCGACGCGGCTCAGCTTCCGCGGCAAGCCGGTCGACCTGACGCCGCTGACGCGCAACGCCGTCGCCCGCGTCGAGCTGCAGTGAGCGCAGCAGTCATAGCAGTGAGGTTTCGATGAACGCTCCGCAAACGCCCGCCACCATTCCCTGTGCAGCGCCGTTGGCGCGCCGTTCGCGCCAGGCGCGTGCGGTCTGGGGCGACCGGGTCGTCACGATCGGCGGCGACGCACCGGTGCGCCTGCAGTCGATGACCAACACCGACACGACCGACGTCATCGGCACCGCCATCCAGGTGAAGGAACTGGCCCAGGCCGGCTCCGAGCTGGTGCGCATCACCGTCAACACGCCCGAGGCCGCCGAGGCCGTTCCGCACATCCGCGAGCAGCTCGACCGCATGGGCATCGACGTGCCGCTGGTCGGCGACTTCCACTACAACGGCCACCGCCTGCTCACCGAGTACCCGGCGATGGCCCAGGCGCTGTCCAAGTACCGCATCAACCCGGGCAACGTCGGCAAGGGCGACAAGCGCGACCGCCAGTTCGCGATGATGGTCGAGGCCGCCTGCCGCTGGGACAAGGTGGTGCGCATCGGCGTCAACTGGGGCAGCCTGGACCAGGAACTGCTCGCGGCCATGATGGACGAGAACGCACACCGCGCCCAGCCGCTGGACGGTAAGCAGGTGATGTACGAGGCCTTGGTGCAGTCGGCGCTGAGCTCGGCCACGGCCGCGCGCGAGCTCGGCCTGAACCCCGACCAGATCGTCATCAGTTGCAAGGTCAGCGGCGTGCAGGACTTGATCTCGGTCTACCGCGGCCTGGCGCTGCGCTGCGACTACGCGCTGCACCTGGGCCTGACCGAAGCCGGCATGGCGACCAAGGGCACGGTCGCGTCCAGCGTCGCGCTCGGCATCCTGCTGCAGGAGGGCATTGGCGACACGATCCGCGTCAGCCTGACGCCGCAGCCGGGCGAGGCGCGCACCCAGGAGGTCGTCGTCGCCGGCGAGATCCTGCAGTCGCTGGGCCTGCGCACCTTCAATCCCAGCGTCACCGCCTGCCCGGGCTGCGGCCGCACGACCAGCACCACCTTCCAGGAGCTGGCCAAGCAGATCGACGACTTCCTGCGTGCGCAGATGCCGGTGTGGAAGAGCCGCTACCCTGGCGTCGAGAACCTGAAGGTCGCGGTCATGGGCTGCATCGTCAACGGCCCCGGCGAGAGCAAACATGCCGACATCGGCATCAGCCTGCCCGGCAACGGCGAAGCGCCGGCGGCGCCGGTCTTCATCGACGGCGAGAAGGCGCTGACGCTGCGCGGCGAGGCAATAGCGCAGGAGTTCCACAAGATCGTCGAGGACTACATCGAGCGCCGCTTCGGCGCCGCCGCGACCGCGGCCTGATCCTCTTTCGGGCGGGCCGCCGGCCCGCCGCAGCAACCTGTTTCCCATGGCCGAGAAGATCGTTGCCGTCAAAGGCATGAACGACATCCTGCCGCCCGAGTCGGCGCGCTGGGAGTGGTTCGAAGACACCGTGCGCGCGCTGATGCGCCGCTACGCCTACCTGAACGTGCGCACGCCCATCGTCGAGCACACACCGCTGTTCGTGCGCGGGCTGGGCGAGGTGACCGACATCGTCGAGAAGGAGATGTACTCCTTCGAAGACAGCATGAACGGCGACCAGCTGTCCCTGCGCCCCGAGGGCACGGCCGGCGTCGTGCGCGCCATCGTCGAACATTCGGCGCTGTACGAGGGCGGCAAGCGGCTCTTCTACATCGGTCCGATGTTCCGCCACGAGAAGCCGCAGCGCGGGCGCTACCGCCAGTTCCACCAGGTCGGCGTCGAGGCGCTGGGCTTCGGTGGCCCGGACGTCGACGCCGAGGTCATCCTGATGTGCCGCGCGCTCTGGAAGGACCTGGGCCTGGGCGAGGTGCGGCTGGACATCAACAGCCTGGGCCAGCCCGAGGAGCGCAAGGCGCACCGCGCGGCGCTGATCGCCCACTTCGAGCAGCACGCCGAGCTGCTCGACGAAGACGCGCGCCGCCGCCTGCACAGCAACCCGCTGCGCATCCTCGACACCAAGAACCCGAACATGCAGGCCATGGTCGAGGCCGCGCCGCAGCTCATCGACTACCTCGGCGAAGCCTCGCTGAAGCACTTCGACGCGCTCAAAGCCATCCTCGACGCCGCCGGCCAGCCCTACCGCGTCAACCCGCGCCTGGTGCGCGGCATGGACTACTACAACCTGACCGTCTTCGAGTGGGTGACCGACAAGCTCGGCGCCCAGGGCACGATCTGCGGTGGCGGGCGCTACGACGGCCTCGTCGAGCTGATCGGCGGCAAGCCCGCGCCGGGCATCGGCTGGGGCATGGGCATCGAGCGTGTGCTCGACCTCGTGCAACAGTTGGGCGTGGCGCCGCCGGCACCGGTGCCCGACGCCTACGCCGTCGTGCCCGACGCCGCCGCGCTGCCGCAGGCGGTGCGTGTCGTCGAGGCGCTGCGCGGCGCCGGCGTCTCGGTGCAGCTGCACGCCGGTGGCGGCAGCATGAAGTCGCAGTTCAAGAAGGCCGACGCCAGCCAGGCGCGCTACGCGCTGATCTTCGGCGGCGACGAACTCGCCCGGGGCGAGGTCGCCGTCAAGCCGCTGCGCGACGCCGCCGCGGCCCAGTGCACGCGTACCATCGCCGACCCCGCCTCCTGGGCGAGCGAACTGCTCCCCGCATAATCGACCGTTTTTCGTCCGCATCACCGACATGGCCACACAACTCGACCTGCAGGAGCAGGAGCAGCTCGACGCCCTCAAGGCGTTCTGGAAGCGCTACGGCAACCTGGTCACCTGGGTGCTGATCGCCGCGCTGGCCGCGTATGCGGGCTGGAACGGCTGGAACTACTGGCAGCGTGGCCAGGCGCTGAAGGCGAGCGCGATGTACGACGAACTCGACCGCGCCGCGCTCGCCGGCGACGCCGACAAGAGCGGCCGCATCTTCGCCGACCTGAAGGAGCGCTACCCCGGCACCGCCTACGCGGAGCAGGGCGGGCTGGCAGCCGCCAAGGTCCAGTTCGAGAAGGGCCAGGTCGAAGCCGCCCAGGCGACGCTGACCTGGGTCGCCGAGAAGGCCGTCGAGGACGAATACCGCACGATCGCGCGTCTGCGCCTGGCGGCGCTGCTGGCTTCGGCCAAGCAGTTCGAGCCGGCGCTGGCCCAGCTCGACGGCGCCAAGGCTGCGGGTTTCGAGGCGCTGGTGGCCGACCGCCGCGGCGACGTGCTTGCCGCCGCCGGCCGCAGCGACGAGGCGCGCACCGCCTACGAAGCCGCGTACAAGGCGATGGACGACAAGATCGACTACAAGCGCCTGATCGAGGCTAAGCTCACCGCGCTCGGCGCCTCCCCGGCGCCGGCGGCCGCGGCTTCCGGAGCCGCATCGTGATGCGCCGCCTCACCCTCGTGCTGGCGGTCGCCGCCGGCGTGCTGGCAGGCTGCGGCTCGTCCAAGCCCAAGCCGATGGCGCTCGAGTCCTTCAAGCCGACGATCGCCGGCCGCGAGGTCTGGAGCGCGCGCCTGGACAGCGTCGAGTTCCCGCTCACGGTCGTCGTGCGCGACGGCAAGTTCCGCGTCGCCGGCAGCGACGGCTCGGTCGTCGTCTTCGACGCCCAGAGCGGCCAGGAGCTGTCGCGTGCCAAGGTTGCCGCCAAGCTTGCGGCCGGTGTCGGCAGCGACGGGCGCTTCGACGCCGTCGTCACCGTCGGCAACGAACTCGTCGTGCTCGAAGGCGCGCGTGAAGTCTGGCGCCAGCGCCTGTCCTCGCGTGTCGTGACCGCGCCGCTGGTGGCCGGCGAACGTGTCTTCGTGATGGGCGTGGACCGTGTCGTGCACGCTTTCGACGTGCTCGACGGCCGCCGCCTGTGGAAGCTGCAGCGCCCGAGCGACGCGCTGACGCTGTCGCAGGCTGGCATCGTCGTGCCGTTCAAGGACACGCTGGTCGTCGGCCAGGGGCCGCGTCTGACCGGGCTCGATCCGCTGCGCGGCTCGGTGCAGTGGGAAGTGGCAATGGCCGCACCGCGCGGCACCAACGAGGTCGAACGCCTGGCCGACCTGCTCGGGCCGCCGCTGCGCCTGGGCGACCGGATCTGCGCGCGCTCGTTCCAGTCGGCGGTCGCCTGCGCCGATGTGGCCAAGGGCACGCTGCTGTGGTCGCGCAACGTCGGCGGCACGCAGCCGATCGGCGGCAACGTGACTGCGATCTTCGGCGCCGACGGCACCGACCGCGTCGGTGCCTGGCGCACCGACACCGGCGAAGTGCTTTGGAGCAACGAAAAGATGCTCTACCGCGGCCTGAGCGCGCCGCTGGCCGTCGGCCCCAGCGTCGTCTTCGGCGACGCCGAAGGCTACGTTCACTTCCTGTCGGCTGCCACTGGCGAGGCCCAGCTGCGCCTGCCGACCGACGGCTCGCCGGTTGTCGCGGCGCCGGTGCTCTCGGGCACGACGATGCTTGTCGTCACCCGCAAGGGCGGGCTGCACGCCTTCCGGCCGAACTGAGGACTTCCATTTGAAACCCGTCATCGCGCTCGTCGGCCGGGCCAACGTCGGCAAGTCGACGCTGTTCAACCGGATCACGAAGAGCCGCGACGCCATCGTCGCCGACTTCGCCGGCCTCACGCGCGACCGCCACTACGGCGATGCGCGCCTGAACGGCCGCGAGTTCATCGTCGTCGACACCGGCGGCTTCGAGCCCGACAAACCCACCGGCGTCGTCGCCGAGATGGCCAAGCAGACGCGCCAGGCCGTCGCCGAAGCGGACGCCGTGATCTTCGTCGTCGACGTGCGCAACGGCCTCGCGGCGCAGGACCACGACATCGCGCGTTTCCTTCGCACCCAGCACAAGAAGGTGCTGCTGGCGGCGAACAAGGCCGAGGGCATGGTCGAGTCGCCGCTGCTGGCCGAGTTCCACGAGCTCGGCATCGGCGACCCGCATCCGATCTCGGCCGCGCACGGGCAGGGCATCCGCAGCCTGCTCGAAGCTGCGCTCGAGGACTTCCCCTTCGACGAGGACGCCGAGGAGGCAGAGCCCGATCCGGATGCTCCCATTCGCCTGGCCGTTGCCGGCCGCCCCAACGTCGGCAAGTCCACGCTGATCAACGCCTGGCTCGGCGAGGAGCGGCTGGTCGCCTTCGACCAGCCCGGAACGACGCGCGACGCGATCAGCGTGCCGCTGGAACGCGAGGGCCGTCGCTTCGAGCTGATCGACACCGCCGGCCTGCGGCGCAAGGGCAAGGTCTTCGAGGCGATCGAGAAGTTCTCGGTCGTCAAGACGCTGCAGGCCATCGCCGACGCCAACGTCGTCGTGCTGATGGTCGACGCGACCATCGGCGTCAGCGAGCAGGATGCGCACATCGCCGGCTACGTGCTCGAGTCCGGCCGCGCGGTGGTGCTGGCGCTCAACAAGTGGGACGCGACCGACGAGTACCAGCGCCAGCAGCTGCAGCGCTCGATCGAGAGCCGCCTGGCCTTCCTGAAGTTCGCGCCGCTGCTGCAGATCTCGGCCCGCAAGCGCACCGGCCTGAGCGCGCTCTGGAAGGCCATCCTGCAGGCGCACGCTTCGGCGACGGTGAAGATGCCGACGCCGGTGCTGACGCGCCTGCTGATCGACGCCGTGCAGCACCAGGCGCCGCGCCGCGACGGGCGCTTCCGGCCGAAGATGCGCTATGCCCACCAGGGCGGCATGAACCCGCCGCTGGTGGTGGTCCACGGCAATTCGCTGGAACACATCACCGACGCCTACAAACGTTTTCTGGAAGGGCGTTTCCGCGAGCACTTCAAACTCGTGGGGACACCGATGCGGATCGAGTTCCGCTCGGCGAAAAACCCCTTCGACGACCGCAGCCCCTGAGGCAATCTGCTTTTCCCGTCGGGGTTGCCCCTGTGTGATAACGTGGGCGACTCGACCTCTAACACGGAGCATATCGTGAGCAACAAAGGCCAACTTTTGCAGGACCCCTTCCTGAACCTGCTGCGCAAAGAGCACGTGCCGGTTTCGATCTACCTGGTCAACGGCATCAAGCTCCAAGGCCATATCGAATCCTTCGACCAGTACGTCGTCCTGCTGCGCAACACCGTCACCCAGATGGTTTACAAGCACGCGATCTCGACCGTCGTGCCCAGTCGCGCGGTCAACTTCCACCCGAACGAAACGCCCGAGCAGGCCTGAAGCCCGGCCCCCGGCCCGTCAACCCAGACCCGTCGCCCCACAAGCCTTGAGTTCCGCTTCACCGCAGACGTTGTCGCACGAGAGCGGCCCGACGCGCGCCGTGCTCGTCGGCGTCGATCTCGGTGCCGGCAGCCACTTCGACCCCAGCCTCGACGAGCTGGCGTTGCTGGCCGAATCGGCCGGCGACGTCGCCGTCGCGCGCGTGACCGCGCGCCGCAAGGCGCCGGATGCAGCGCTGTTCATAGGATCGGGCAAGGCCGACGAGGTCAAGGCGATGGTCGCCGCGACCCAGGCACACGGCGTCATCTTCGACCAGGCGCTGTCGCCGGCGCAGCAGCGCAACCTGGAGCAGCATCTGGGCGTGCCGGTCGCGGACCGCACCTCGCTGATCCTGGACATCTTCGCGGCCCGTGCGCAGAGCCACGAAGGCAAGCTGCAGGTCGAACTCGCGCGCCTGCAGTACATGGCGACGCGGCTGGTGCGGCGCTGGTCGCACCTGGAGCGCCAACGTGGCGGCATCGGCACGCGCGGCGGCCCGGGTGAAGCCCAGATCGAACTCGACCGGCGCATGATCGGCGACCGCATCAAGTCGGTGAAGGCGCGGCTGGAGAAGGTCAAGCTGCAGCGCGGCACGCAGCGCCGGGCGCGCGAGCGCCGGGGCACCTTCCGCGTCTCGCTCGTCGGCTATACCAACGCCGGCAAGTCGACGCTGTTCAACTCGCTCGTCAAGGCGCGCAGCTACGCCGCCGACCAGCTCTTCGCGACGCTGGACACGACCACGCGTTCGCTCTGGCTGGGCGAAGCCGAGATGTCGGTGTCGCTGTCGGACACGGTCGGCTTCATCCGCGACCTGCCGCACAAGCTGGTCGAGGCCTTCGAAGCGACGCTGCGCGAGGCCGCCGACGCCGACCTGCTGCTGCACGTCATCGACGCCGCCAGCCCGGCGCTGCCGGAGCAGCAGGCCGAGGTCGAGCGTGTGCTCGAGGAGATCGGCGCCGCGGGCGTGCGCCAGGTCCTGGTCTACAACAAGTGCGACCTGCTCGAGGAGTCCCGGCGTCCGCGCCAGGCACTCGACGAGGTCGAGGCCCATCCCGGCGTGCGCCGAGCGCGCGTCTTCGTCAGCGCGCGCGACGGGCAGGGGCTCGATGTCCTGCGCCAGGTCGTCGCCGACGCCGCGCGTGCCGCGCGCGAGGCGCAACTGATCATCACCGAATGAAGCACACACCACCGTTTCGAGTCTCGCGGCTGCGCGCTGCGCTGGCAGGCTGGGTCTTCAGCAACCGCAACGACGGCCCGCCCGACCTCGACGAACTCTGGCGCGATTTCAACCGCAAGCTGAGCGGCCTGTTCGGCGGCAAGGGCGCGGGCGGCGGCGGCAACCGCAACGACGGCGGCGGCTCCGGCGGCCCGTCGTTCCAGCCCGACATGAAGAGTGCCGGCATCGGCATCGGCCTGATCTCGGCCGTCGTCGTGCTGGTCTGGCTGGGCAGCGGCTTTTTCATCGTCCAGGAAGGCCAGCAGGCGGTCGTCACCACCTTCGGCAAGTACAGCCACACGGCGGACGCCGGCTTCCAGTGGCGCTTCCCGTACCCGATCCAGGCGCACGAGACGGTGTCGGTGACGCAGCTGCGTTCGGTCGAGGTCGGCCGCAGCACCGTCGTCCAGGCCACCGGGCTGCGCGACTCGTCGATGCTGACGCAGGACGAGAACATCATCGACATCCGCTTCACCGTGCAGTACCGGTTGAGCGACGCGCGCCAGTACCTGTTCGAGAACCGCAACCCCGACGAGGCCGTGGTCCAGGCCGCGGAATCGGCGGTGCGCGAGATCGTCGGCCGCAGCAGTGTCGACTCGGTGCTCTACGAGCAGCGCGACGCGCTCGCTGCCGACCTCGTGAAATCGGTGCAGAACCAGCTCGATCGCCTGCGTGCCGGCATCATCGTCGCCAACGTCAACGTCCAGAACGTCCTGGTGCCCGATGCGGTTCTGGCCGCGTTCAACGACGCCGTCAAGGCCGGTGCCGACCGCGACCGCTTCAAGAACGAAGGCCAGGCCTACGCCAGCGACGTGATCCCGAAGGCACGCGGCAACGCCTCGCGCCTGGCCGAGGAGGCCGAGGGCTACCGCGCACGCGTCATCGCCCAGGCCGAGGGTGACGCCCAGCGCTTCCGCTCGGTGCTGGCCGAGTACCAGAAGGCACCGGCGGTCACGCGCGACCGCATGTACATCGACGCGATGCAGCAGATCTATTCCAACGTCAGCAAGGTGATGGTCGACTCGCGCAGCGGGTCCAACCTGCTGTATCTGCCGCTGGACAAGCTGATCCAGCAAACCGGCCCTGCCGCCGCGCCCCAGGCGCCGGTGGCGGTGCCGACGCCGGCGAGCACGCCCGACCCGCTGGGCGGCAGCTCCGACATCCGGTCCCGCGACGCCGCGCGCGCCCGCGACCGCGAAGGCCGCTGACCCAGGAGCACGCGCCCCATGAATCGAATCGGTATTTTTGTCGCTGGCGTGCTGGTCGCGCTGATGCTCGCTGCCTCGACGCTGTTCGTCGTCGACCAGCGCCAGGTGGCCGTGGTCTACGCCCTCGGCGAGATCAAGGAAGTCGTCACCGAACCCGGCCTGAAGTTCAAGATGCCGCCGCCGTTCCAGAACGTCGTCTTCCTGGACAAGCGGGTGCAGACGCTGGACAGCCCGGAGACGCGGCCTATCTTCACCGCCGAGAAGAAGAGCCTGGTCATCGACTGGCTGGTCAAGTGGCGCATCACCGAGCCGCGCCAGTTCATCCGCAACAACGGCACCGACATCCGCAACCTCGAGTCGCGGCTGGCGCCGGTGGTGCAGGCCGCGTTCAACGAGGAGATCACCAAGCGCACCGTGCGCGGCGTGCTCGCGACCGAACGCGAACGCGTGATGAACGACGTCAAGAGCCGCCTCTCCGACGAGGCCAAGGGCTTCGGCATCGAGATCGTCGACGTGCGCATCAAGCGCGTGGACTTCGTTGCCGACATCACCGACTCGGTCTACCGCCGCATGGAGTCCGAGCGCAAGCAGGTCGCCAACGAACTGCGTTCGCAGGGCGCCGCCGAGGGCGAGAAGATCCGCGCCGACGCCGACCGCCAGCGCGAGATCATCCTCGCCGAGGCCTATCGCGACGCCCAGAAGATCAAGGGCGAGGGCGACGCCAAGGCGTCCGCGCTCTACGCCGAGGCCTTCGGCCGCGACGCGCAGTTCGCGCGCTTCTACCGTAGCCTGGAGGCCTACCGCGCCTCGTTCCGCTCCAAGAGCGACGTGATGGTGCTCGACCCGAACAGCGAGTTCTTCCGCGCGATGCGCGGCGGCGACGCGCCGGCCGCGGCGGCAGGCAAGGGCCGCTGACGCCCCTGGGCCCGGGCCGTGTCCGATGCCTTGTGGGGTGCGCTGGCGCTGGTGCTGGTGTTCGAGGGGCTGCTGCCCTTCGCCAGCCCGGCCAGTTGGCGCCGCATGTTCGAGCAGATGACGCGGCTGCAGGACGGGCAGATCCGCTTCTTCGGCCTGGCCTGCATTTCTTTGGGACTGCTGCTGCTCGCGCTTTGGTGAAGCAGCCGCCCTGCGCCGCGGTCGCCGATCGGCGACCCGGCCGCCGGTGCCCCGTACAATCCCCTTTTTAAGCGCTCCAGGCCTTTCGAATGTTGTCAGCTTGGCTCCTGCCCGAGCATTTCGCCGACGTCCTGCCCGCCGACGCCCGACGCATCGAGGAACTCCGGCGCCGCCTGCTGGACCGGGCCCGCGGCTACGGTTTCGAGCTCGTGATGCCGCCGCTGCTCGAGCACCTCGAGTCGCTGCTGTCGGGCACCGGGCGTGAACTCGACCTGAAGACCTTCAAACTCGTCGACCAACTGAGCGGCCGCACGCTCGGCCTGCGCGCCGACACCACGCCGCAGGCCGCGCGCATCGACGCCCACCTGCTCAACCGCGAAGGCGTGACCCGGCTGTGTTACTGCGGCCCGGTGCTGCACACCCGGCCTTCGGGCCTGAACGCGACGCGCGAGCCGCTGCAGTTCGGCGCCGAGATCTTCGGCCACGCCGGTCTGGAAGCCGACCTCGAGGTCACCGAACTCGCGCTCGACTGCCTGCATGCGGCGCGCCTGGACGCGCTGACGATAGACCTGGCCGACGCGCGCATCCTGCGCGGCGTGCTCGCCGGCGCGCCGGTGGACGCCGCGCGGCTGCAGGACGTCGTCGCCGCGCTGTCCGAGAAGGACGCGCCGGCGCTGGAGACGCTGGCCGCCGTGCTGCCCGACGAGACGCGCCGCGGCCTGCGTGCGCTGCTGCGCCTGTACGGCGGCGACGAGGTGCTGGCCGCGGCGCGCACCGGGCTGCCGCAGCGCCCGCTGGTCACGGCCGCGATCGAGCAGCTCGAGTGGACGGCGCGCCATCTGCGTGCCGCCTTCCCGCGGCTGGCGATCGGCTTCGACCTGTCGGACATGAGCGGCTACGCCTACTACAGCGGGCTGCGCTTCGCCGTCTATGGCAGCGGCAGCGCCGACGCACTCGCACGTGGCGGCCGCTACGACGAGGTCGGTGCCGTCTTTGGCCGCAACCGGCCGGCCGTCGGCTTCAGCCTGGATCTGAAGGCGCTGTCCGAACTGGCGCCGGCCGTCGCCGCCGGCCGCGCGATCCGCGCACCCTGGGGCGACGACGCTGAGCTGCGCGCCGCGGTGCGCAGTCTGCGCGCAGCCGGCGAGACCGTCATCGCCGCGCTGCCTGGCCACGAGGTCGAGACCCAGGCTTTCGAATGCGACCGCGAGCTCGTGCTGCTGGACGGCAGCTGGCAGCTTCGCGCCTGCTGAACCTTCCGAAGGAAACACCATGCAAACAGGCATCCTCCCGACCGCGGGACGCAACGTCGTGGTCGTCGGCACCCAATGGGGTGACGAGGGCAAGGGCAAGATCGTCGACTGGATGACCGACCACGCCCAGGGCGTCGTGCGCTTCCAGGGCGGCCACAACGCCGGCCACACGCTGGTCATCGCCGGGCGCAAGACGGCGCTGCAGCTGATCCCGTCGGGCATCATGCGCGAGGGCGTCAAGTGCTACATCGGCAACGGCGTCGTCGTCGACCCGCAGCATCTGATCGGCGAGATCGAGCGTCTGGAGGCGCTGGGCCTGGAGGTGCGTTCGCGCCTGTTCATCAGCGAGTCCTGCCCGCTGATCCTGCCCTTCCACGTCGCGCTCGACCGCGCGCGCGAAGCGCAGCGCGAGAACGTCGGCAGCGGCAAGATCGGCACCACCTGCAAGGGCATCGGCCCGGCCTACGAGGACAAGGTCGCACGCCGCGCGCTGCGCGTGCAGGACCTGAAGCACCCCGAGCGCCTCGAAGCCAAGCTGCGCGTGTTGCTCGACCTGCACAACGCCGAACTGACCGGCGTGCTCGGCGCCCCGGCGCTGGAGCTGCAGCCCATCCTCGACGCCACGCTGCTTGCCGCCGAGCAACTGCGCCCGATGATGGCCGACGTCGGCTACCTGCTGTTCAACGCCCATGCCAAGGGCGCCAACCTGCTGTTCGAAGGCGCGCAGGGCACGCTGCTGGACATCGACCACGGCACCTACCCCTACGTCACCTCGAGCAACTGCGTCGCCGGCAACGCCGCCGCCGGCTCGGGCCTGGGCCCGGGGCTGCTGCACTACGTGCTCGGCATCACCAAGGCCTACACGACGCGCGTCGGCAGCGGCCCGTTCCCGACCGAGCTCGACATCGACACCGCCGGCACCGTCGGCCACCACCTGTCGACCGTCGGCCAGGAGCGCGGCACCGTCACCGGCCGTGCGCGCCGCTGCGGCTGGCTCGACGCCGCCGCGCTCAAGCGCTCGATCATCATCAACGGCGTCTCGGGCCTGTGCATCACCAAGCTCGACGTGCTCGACGGCCTGCCCGAGATCCAGATCTGCACCGGCTACCGGCTCGATGGCCGCACGCTGGACGTGCTGCCGCTGGACGCCGACGAGATCGTCGCCTGCCAGCCGATCTACGAGACGATGCCCGGCTGGAGTGAAACGACGGCCGGGCTGACGAACTGGGAACAACTCCCGCTCGCCGCGCGTCGATATCTCGAGCGTGTGCAGACGCTGATCGGCGCGCCGATCGACATGGTTTCCACCGGCCCCGATCGGGTCCACACCATCCTGCTGCGGCATCCGTTCCGCGCCTGAATCCACGATTGCGACAAGGAGAATCCATGCTCACCGACGACGGCAAGCACCTCTATGTTTCCTGGGACGAGTTTCACCTGCTGATCGAGCGCCTGGCGCTCAAGGTGCATGCCTCTGGTTGGGAGTTCGACCAGATCCTGTGTCTGGCGCGCGGCGGCATGCGCCCCGGCGACGTCCTCTCGCGGGTATTCGACAAGCCGCTGGCGATCATGTCGACGAGTTCCTACCGCTCCGACGCCGGCACCATCCAGGGCCGCCTGGATATGGCCAAGTACATCACCATGCCCAAGGGCGAACTCGCCGGCCGGGTGCTGCTGGTCGATGATCTCGCCGATACCGGCGTGACGCTGCGCGCCGTCGTCGACCGCCTGCGCGGCATGCCGTCGATATCCGAACTGCGCGCTGCGGTGCTGTGGGTGAAGGGCGTCTCGAGCTACGTCCCCGACTACTACTGCGAAATGCTGCCGACCAGCCCCTGGATCCACCAGCCGTTCGAGGAGTACGACAACCTGCGCCCCGACGGTCTCGCGAAGAAATTCGCCGTTTGACCGCCCATGAAAAAGGCCAGCATGTTGCTGGCCTTTTTTATTTTTCGCCCCCTGAAAAGACTAACGGGGTTTCGAAGACAATCTTCGAAACCCCGCAGTTTGTTTGGTGCCCAGAAGAGGACTCGAACCTCCACGCCGTTAAGCGCTAGTACCTGAAACTAGTGCGTCTACCAATTCCGCCATCTGGGCGTCTCAGGGAAGAAAGAACTATAGCATCGGAATATGGACTCTGCAAGCCCCCCCGCAAATTTTTCTGCTGCCGGACTGTTGGCCGAGGTCGAAGGCCGTGTCGAAGGACACCGTGACGGCCATGGTTTCGTCGTGCCCGACGTCGGTGACACCTGGATCTATCTGTCGCCTCAGGAGATGCGCTCGGTACTGCACCGCGACCGCGTGCGTGTGCGCATCGTGCGTTTCGATCGCAAGGGCCGGCCCGAAGGGCGCGTGCTCGACATACTCGAGCGGCGCAAGACGCCGATCATCGGCCGGCTGCTGCACGAAGGCGGCCAATGGGTCGTCGCACCCGAGGACCGGCGCTACGGCCACGACATCCTGATACCCAAGAACGCCACCGCCAGCGCGGCGGTGGGGCAGGTGGTCTCGGTCGAACTGACCGAGCCGCCGTCGCTGCACTCGCAGCCGGTGGGCCGCGTCGCCGAGGTGCTGGGCGAGATCGACGACCCCGGCATGGAGATCGAGATCGCGGTGCGCAAGTACGAGGTGCCGCACCGCTTCACGCCCGAGACCCTGGCCCAGGCCGCGGCGCTGCCCGAGAAGCTGCGCGCCGCCGACCGCAAGCACCGCGTCGACCTGAGCGACGTGCCGCTGGTCACGATCGACGGCGAGGATGCACGCGACTTCGACGACGCCGTCTACTGCGAGCCCTTCAAACGCGGCCGCGGCAAGACCGCGGTCGAGGGCTGGCGGCTCATCGTCGCCATCGCCGACGTCAGCCACTACGTCAAACCCGGCGAGGCGCTGGACGAGGACGCCTACGAACGCGCGACCTCGGTCTACTTCCCGCGCCGCGTGATCCCGATGCTGCCGGAGAAGCTGTCCAACGGCCTGTGCTCGCTGAACCCCGAGCAGGAGCGGCTGGCGATGGTCTGCGACATGGTGATCGCGGCCGACGGCGCGCTCGACGCCTACCAGTTCTATCCGGCGGTGATCTGCTCGCAGGCGCGGCTGACCTACAACGAGGTCGCCGCGGTGCTGCAGAACACGCGCGGCCCCGAGGCCCAGCGCCGCGCCGAACTGGTGCCGCACCTGGTGCACCTGCACGAGGCCTACCGCGCGCTGCTCAAGCAGCGCGGCCTGCGCGGCGCGATCGACTTCGACACCGTCGAGACCCAGATCGTCTGCGACGAGAACGGCCGCATCGAGAAGATCGTGCCGCGCGTGCGCAACGACGCCCACCGGCTGATCGAGGAGGCGATGCTCGCGGCCAACGTCTGCGCCGCCGACTTCATCGCCCAGGCCGGCCACCCGTCGCTGTACCGCGTGCACGAAGGCCCGACGCCCGAGAAGCGCCAGGCGTTGCAGGCCTACCTGAAGGCCCTCGGCCTGGGCCTGCACCTGAGCGAGGAGCCCAAGCCCGCCGAGATGCAGGCGATCTCGCAGGCGGTGCAGGGTCGGCCCGACGCGCAGCAGATCCAGACCATGCTGCTGCGCTCGATGCAGCAGGCCATCTACACCGCCAGCAACGCCGGCCACTTCGGCCTGGCCTACGGCGCCTACACCCACTTCACGAGCCCGATCCGGCGCTACCCGGATCTGCTGGTGCACCGCGTCATCAAGGCGCTGCTCGGCCAGCGCCACTACCACCTGGTGCCCAGCGCGAAGACGCGCGTGCCCGAGGTGCGCCGCGGCGCCCGGGGCGCCAAGGCGGTGGTCAAGCCGGCCAAGCCGATGACGCAGGAGATGGAGTCCTGGGAAGCCGCCGGCGCCCACTGCAGCGCCAACGAACGCCGCGCCGACGAAGCCTCGCGCGACGTCGAGGCCTGGCTCAAGTGCCGCTACATGCGCGAGCACCTGGGCGAGGAGTACCCGGGCACCGTCAGCGCGGTCACGGCCTTCGGCCTGTTCGTGACGCTGGACCCGCTCTACGTCGAAGGCCTGGTGCACATCACCGAGCTCGGCGGCGAGTACTTCCGCTTCGACGAGACGCGCCAGGAGCTGCGCGGCGAACGCACCGGCGTGCGCTACGCGATCGGCACCCGGGTGCAGGTGCAGGTCAGCCGCGTCGATCTGGACGGCCGCCGCATCGACTTCCGCATGGTGCGCGAGGGCGAGGGCGAACGCCTGCTGTCGCGTGGCCGTTCGCAGGCCGAGCGCGCCGGTGCCGACAAACCGGGATCGGCGAGCGAGGAGCTGGCGGCAGTGCGTGCAGCCGACCGCGCCGCCAAGGCCGCCACCAAGGCGCGCAAGACGGCGACGGTGCCGCGCAAGGGCGGCGCCCGCAAGACGGCGCCCAAGCCGCGCACGCGGCGCTGAGGCCGGCCGCGGCCGGCCTCAGGCCGCGGCGTGCAGCGCGTCGATCAGCGCACTCGCGAGCAGCGGGTGTGTCGCGCCGCACGCCAGCGCCAGGTCGGCCGCGCGCCCGTGCTGCCAGACGGCGTCCACCGCGACCGGGTGCGCCTCGCGCCCCGGCATCCAGCCGCCGGCCATCCAGCCGGCGAGCACGTCGCCGGTGCCGGCGCTGGCCAGCAGCGCGTTGCCGGTCGGGTTCAGTGACGGTTTCGCGCCCGGCGCGGCGACGATGCTGCCCGAGCCTTTGAGCACGACGACCGCGGCAAAACGTGCGGCCAGCCGCTCGGCCGCCGCGATGCGGTCGGACTGGACTTCGGCGGCGCCGGTGCCGAGCAGGCGTGCTGCTTCCAGCGGGTGCGGCGTGAGGATGGTCTGCTGGCCGCGGCCGGCGCGCCCGGCGAGCAGCCGTTGCAGCGAGGGGTCGGAGGCGACCGCGTTCAGCGCGTCGGCGTCCAGCAGCAGGCGTACGGCGTGCGCCAGCAGCGGCGGCAGCGCCGCCCGCACCGCGCCACCGCCGCCGCAGCCGCAGACCACCGTCGCCGCCGCGAGTTCGGCGGGCGGCGAACGCCACCAGGTGCCGCGTCCCATCAGCTCGGGGTGGGCCGGGTCCAGCAACGCCGCCGCCGGGTCCAGCGGGCTGCAGTAGACGCGGCCCGCGCCGGCGGCGAGTGCGGCGCGCGCCGCGAGCCAGGCGGCGCCACCCATGCCGGGTGCGCCGCCGACGACGACGACGTCGCCGAAGCTGCCTTTGTGCTGGACGTGGGCGCGCGGCCGCGGCTCGGGTGCAGGCGCGAGACGGGCGCTTTCGGCCCCGGCCTCGACGCCGAGGGTGTCGAGCCAGACGCTGCCGGCGAGGTCGCGCCCGGCGCCGGTGAACAGGCCGGGTTTGAGCGTCAGCAGCGACAGCGTGGCCGTCGCCCGCACGCAGGCGGCTCCCAGCGGCTGGCCGGTGTCGGGGTGCAGCCCGGTGGGCAGGTCGACCGCGAGCACCGGGCCGCCGCGGGCGGCGGCCCAGGCGATCGCCTCAGCGATGCGGCCTTCGGGCGCGCGTGTCGTGCCCAGGCCGAGCAGGGCGTCGACGACGAGATCGGCAGGGGCCTCGTCCAGGCGGTCGGTGATCGGGACGCCGGCCGCGCGCGCCGCCTGCAGCGCATCGGCGGCGTCGGCCGGCAGCCGCTGTTCGTCGCCGAGCAGCACGACGCGCAGCGCCTTGCCGGCGGCGTGCAGGTGACGAGCTGCGACCAGGCCGTCGCCGCCGTTGTTGCCGGGGCCGGCCAGCACGGCGATCGTGCGCGCGTGCGGCGCCAGCGCGAGCGCGAGACGGGCGACGCCGAGGCCGGCGCGCTGCATCAGCGCGTGTGGCGGCGTCACCGCCAGGGCCGCAGCTTCGGCGGCGCGCGAGGCGGCGCTGGTGTGCAGCGGCCAGCCGCGTTCGGGGGTGACGGGAACCGGGCTCATGCGCCGATTCTCCGTCCGCCCCGGGGTCAGCGCAGGCGCTCGATGCCGAGTGCCGTCATGTCCAGCGGCGCGGCGCGGCCGGCCACCTGTTCGGCCAGCACCCGGGCCGAGCCGCAGGCCAGGGTCCAGCCGGCGGCGCCGTGGCCGAGGTTGAGCCAGACGCCGGCGGCGCCGCTGGCTCCCAGCACCGGTGGCCCGTCGGGCAGCGCCGGGCGTGCGCCCTTCCAGCGCTGTGCCTGCGTCGGCACGAAGGCGCCCGGGAACCAGTCTTCCAGCACGCGGTAGAGCGTGCGCAGCGCGCGTTCGTCGTAGTGCTCGGCCGAGCCGCCGATCTCGCTGCAGCCGGCGACGCGCACGCGCTGGCCCAGCCGCGTCACCGCGACGCGGTACTTCTCGTCGAAGACCGCCGAACGCGGGCCGAGATCCGGATAACCCTCAAGCTGGCGCAAGGGTGCCGTCACCGCGTAGCCCCAGACCGGCGCCAGCGGCAGGTGCAGCTTCAAGGCGCGCAGCAGATGGGTCGCCGCGCCGCTGCACAGCACGACGGCGTCGAAGGCGTGTTCGCTGCCGCCGGCGACGACCACCGGCCGCGTGCCGGGCACGACAGCCTGGACCTCGGTGCCGAAGCGGAAGTCGGTGCCGCGCAGCACGGCCTCGGTCTTGAGCTGCTGCGCGAACTGGCGACAGTTGCCGACGCCGTCGTGCGGCAGGTGCACGGCGGCGCGCAGTGCGGTCTCGGGGTTGAGCCCTGGCTCGACCTGGCGTGCGCGCGCGGCATCGAGCAGCTCGAAAGGCACGCCGAGTTCGGCCAGCAGCTTGAGCCCCTGGCGTGCGCGCGCGAGTTCGCGGTCGCTGCGCAGCAGCACCGTGTAGCCGCGGCTGTGCTCGTAGTCCAGCCGCAGCACCTGCGTCAGCATCGTCAGCCGCTCCTGGCTCAGCCGCGCCAGGCGCAGCATCGCCGCACGGTTGGTCGCGTGCACCGCCGGGCGGCAGGCGCGCCACCAGCGCCACAACCACGGGATCTGGCCCCAGACGCCCAGCCGGTCCAGCGTCAGTGCGCCTTCGCGGCTGAACAGCTGGCCGAGCAGCTTCAGCGGCATGCCGGGTGCGGCCGAGGGCATCAGCGAACCGGGTGCCAGCACGCCGGCGTTGGCGAAGCTGGTTTCGGCCGCGACGCTGCCGCGGCGCTCGAAGACGACGACCTCGTGCCCGTCGGCGGCGAGTTCGAACGCGGTGCTGACGCCGACGATGCCGGCGCCGATGACGGCGACCCGCATCGTCAAACCTCCCGCGCGGCCAGCGCGCGCTCGATCTCGAGCGCGGCGCCGAGCACGCTGTCGTCGGCCAAGGCCGGTGCCCAGAGCATCAGCCCGACCGGCAGCGTGCCCTCGCGCTGGCAGGGCAGCGACAGCGCGCAGCCGTCGAGAAAGTTGACGACCGCCGGGTTGCGCAGCACGAGGCCGTTGGTGGCGAAGAACTGCGTGTCGTCGGCCACCAGCGGTGCCAGCGGCGGCGCGACGATGGGTACCGTCGGCGAGAGCGCGGCGTCGAAGCCGGCGAGCGCCGCCGTGACGCGGGCGATCCAGTCGCGGCGGGCACGCTGCAGATCCAGGTAGTCGGCCGCGGCCATCGTCTCGCCGCGGCGGATGCGCGCCGCGACACGCGGGTCGTAGCGCTTGCCGCGGTCGGCGAGCAGGCGGCGGTGCCAGGCCCAGGACTCGGCCGCCGGGAAACCGCCGGCGGCGTTCAAGACCGCCAGTTCGGCCAGTTCGGGCAGTGCGATCTCGACGATGCGGGCACCACCGGCAGCCAGCGTTGCCAGCGCGGTCTCGAAGGCGCGGGCGACGGTGTCGTCCAGGCTGTCGAGCATCAGCGTGCGCGGCAGCGCCAGGCGCAGGCCGGCCAGCGGGCGCGGGGCCGGGCGCACCTCGCGTGCGGCGAGGATGCCGTGCACCAGAACCGCGTCGGCGACCGAGCGTGTGATCGCGCAGGCCGTGTCCAGCGTGGGCGACAGCGGTATGCAGCCATCCAGCGGCACCAGCGCCTGCGTGCTCTTGAAGCCGACCAGGCCCTGGAAGGCGGCCGGGATGCGGATCGAGCCGCCGGTGTCGGAGCCCAGCGCGGCCCAGGCGGCGCCGGTGGCAACGCTGACGGCGCCGCCCGAGGTCGAGCCGCCCGGCACGCGCGGCGTGCTGTCGAGCGCGGCCGTGACCGGGTTGGCCGGCGTGCCGTGATGCGGGTTCAGCCCCAGGCCGGAGAACGCGAACTCGGACAGGTTGGTGTGGCCGACGAGCGCCGCGCCGGCGGCGCGCAGCCGGGCCACCGCGGGGCAGTCCGCCGTGGCCGGCTCGGCGTCGGTGAGGGCCGCGGACGCCGCGGTCGTCGGCTGGCCGGCGACCTCGAACAAGTCCTTCACCGAGACCGCCAGCCCGGCCAGCGGCGGCAGCGGGGCGCCGCCGGCGCGCTGCAGGTCGACCGCGGCGGCGGCGGCGCGCGCCGTCGCGTCGAAGCGGCGCACGAAGGCGCCGCGGCAGGCTTCGGAGCCAGCGGCGGCGAACGATTCCTCGAGCATCGAGGCGGCGCTCGATGCGCCGGACACGATGCGGTTCCGGGCGTCGCCCAGATCGGGGGCGCCGCGGCGTGCTAAACTCATTGGGTTTGTCTCAGACAGGGTGCAGGCAGATTGCCTTGATGCCCGATTTGTTCGAGGCAAACACATCCGCGAACCCGGGCACCTGAGGTGTCGCTGACGGAACGACGCGAGATGCTCAACATTGAGCGACTCCGTCACTTTCGGCAACGATCAAGCGCCGGGATTCTAGATCCAACCTTCGGAGTCTCCATGACTGTCTCCATGCGTGAAATGCTGGAAGCCGGTGTCCATTTCGGGCACCAAACGCGCTTCTGGAACCCCAAGATGGCCCCGTACATCTACGGCCATCGCAACAAGATCCACATCATCAACCTCGAGAAGACGCAGCCGCTCTTCGAGGACGCGATGAAGTTCGTGCGCCAGCTGTCGGCCCGCCGCGGCACGATCCTGATGATCGGCACCAAGCGCCAGGCCCGCGACGTCGTCGCGCTGGAAGCCCAGCGCTGCGGCATGCCCTACGTCGACCAGCGCTGGCTGGGCGGCATGCTGACCAACTTCAAGACGGTCAAGGGCTCGCTGAAGAAGCTCAAGGACATGCAGACGACCAAGGACGCCGGCACCGAGCTGATGATCAAGAAAGAAGCGCTGCTGTTCGATCGCGAGCTGGTCAAGCTCGAGAAGGACATCGGCGGCATCCAGGACATGAACGCGCTGCCTGACGCGATGTTCGTTATCGACGTCGGCTACCACAAGATCGCCGTCGCCGAAGCCAAGAAGCTCGGCATCCCGGTGATCGGCATCGTCGACACCAACCACTCGCCGGTGGGCATCGACTACGTCATCCCCGGCAACGACGACTCGGCCAAGGCCGTCGCGCTGTACGCGCGCGCCGTCGCCGACGCGGTGCTCGAAGGCAAGGCCAGCGCGACCAACGAGGTCGTGCAAGCCGCTGCCGGCGCCGACGAGTTCGTCGAGGTCCGCGAAGAGGCCTGATCCGCGCGGGGCCGCCTGCGGCCCCGCCCCGAATCCGTGAGTCCGCCGCCGGCGCTTCGCGCCACGGCGGTTTCCTGCCATCCGAATGGAGTAGAGAGATGCCCGCAATCACCGCCAGCATGGTTGCCGAACTGCGCGCCAAGACCGACGCGCCGATGATGGAGTGCAAGAAGGCGCTCACCGAGGCCGACGGCGACAGCGCCCGCGCCGAGGAGATCCTGCGCGTCAAGCTCGGCAACAAGGCCGGCAAGGCCGCCAGCCGCGTCACCGCCGAAGGCGTGGTGGCCGCTGCCGTCGAAGGCGCCACCGGTGCGCTCGTCGAAATCAACTGCGAGACCGACTTCGTTTCGAAGAACGACTCGTTCCTGGCCTTCGCCAAGGCCACGGCCCAGCTCGTCGCCGAGAAGAACCCGGCCGACGTCGCCGCGCTCGGCGCGCTGGCCTACGAGCAGGACGGCTTCGGCCCGACGCTCGAGGACGTGCGCAAGGGCCTGATCGGCAAGATCGGCGAGAACATGTCGATCCGCCGCTTCAAGCGCTACGCCGGCGGCGGCCAGCTCGCCAGCTACCTGCACGGCACGCGCATCGGCGTCGTCGTCGAGTTCGAAGGTGACGCCGTCGCCGCCAAGGACGTCGCGATGCACGTCGCCGCGATGAAGCCCAAGGCGCTGGCCGCCAGCGAAGTCCCGGCCGACCTGGTCGAGGCCGAGCGCCGCATCGCCGCCGAAAAGGCGGCCGAGGACGCCGCCGCCGCGACCGCCGCCGGCAAGCCGGTGCAGTCGCCGGAGATCGTCGCCAAGCGCGTCGAGGGTTCGGTGCAGAAGTTCCTGAAGGAGGTCTCGCTGCTGAACCAGGCCTTCGTCAAGAACGACAAGCAGACCGTCGAGCAGATGCTCAAGGCCGCCGGCACCACGGTCAAGGGTTTCACCCTGTACGTGGTCGGCGAGGGCATCGAGAAGAAGGTCGACGACTTCGCTGCCGAAGTGGCCGCCCAGGTGGCCGCCGCCAAGGGCCAATAAGCTAGGCCCGTCAAATATGGGGGCCTCGTGCCCCCTTACACTCTCTCTCGCATCACCACCGTCTCAGGAGTTTTTCGCATGCCGGCATACAAGCGCATTCTGCTCAAACTGTCGGGCGAAGCGCTGATGGGGGACGACGCCTACGGCATCAACCGCGGCACCATCGTGCGCATGGTGCGCGAGGTCCAGGAGATCACCAACCTGGGCTGCGAGGTCGCCGTCGTGATCGGCGGCGGCAACATCTTCCGTGGTGTCGCCGGCGGCTCGGTCGGCATGGACCGGGCCACCGCCGACTACATGGGCATGCTGGCCACGGTGATGAACTCGCTCGCGCTGGCCGACACGATGCGCCAGGAAGGCATGACCGCTCGCGTCATGTCGGCGATCTCGATCGAGCAGGTCGTCGAGCCTTATGTGCGCCCGAAGGCGCTGCAGTACCTCGAGGAAGGCAAGATCGTCGTCTTCGCCGCCGGTACCGGCAACCCGTTCTTCACCACCGACACCGCAGCGGCGCTGCGAGGTGCCGAGATCGGCGCCGAGGTGGTGCTCAAGGCGACCAAGGTGGACGGCGTCTACAGCGCCGACCCGAACAAGGACCCGACCGCGACGCGCTACGCGACGATCGGCTTCGACGAGGCCATCTCGAAGAACCTGCAGGTCATGGACGCGGCCGCGTTCGCGCTGTGCCGCGACCAGAAGCTGCCGATCCGGGTCTTCAGCATCAACAAGCCCGGCGCCTTGAAGCGCGTCGTGCTGGGCCAGGACGAAGGCACGCTCGTGCACGTTTGACGAGGCTCCACTCTCATGACCATCGCTGACATCCACAAGACCGCCGCCGACAAGATGGCCAAGTCCATCGAGGCGTTCAAGAACGAACTGCAGAAGATCCGCACCGGCCGTGCCCACCCGGGCATCCTCGACCAGGTGCACGTCGACTACTACGGCTCGATGCTGCCGATCAGCCAGGTCGCCAACGTCACGCTGCTCGACGCCCGCACGATCAGCGTCCAGCCCTGGGAAAAGGGCATGGGCGCCAAGATCGAGAAGGCGATCCGCGAGTCCGATCTCGGCCTGAACCCGGCGGCACAGGGCGACCTGCTGCGCGTGCCGATGCCCGCGCTGACCGAGGAGCGCCGCAAGGAGCTGACCAAGGTCGTGCGCCACGCCGGCGAGGACGCCAAGATCCATGCGCGCGGGGTGCGCCGCGACGCCAACGAGCAGCTGAAGAAGCTCGTGAAGGACAAGCTCGTGTCCGAGGACGACGAGCGTCGTGGCCAGGACGATGTCCAGCGTCTGACGGACCGTACCATCGCCGAGATCGACAAGCTCGTCCAATCGAAGGAAGCGGAGGTCATGGCCGTCTGAGCCGTCCTGCGCAACCGATGACGCATCTACCGCTGACCGAAAACCTCGCGCCCAACGGCCAGGCGCCTGACCGCGCGACGCCGCGCCATGTCGCCGTCGTGATGGACGGCAACGGGCGCTGGGCGCGACAGCGCTACATGCCGCGTTTCTTCGGCCACAAGCAGGGCGTGGACACGCTCGTGCGGGCGGTCAACTCCTTCGCCGAACGCGGCGTCGAGTACCTGACGGTCTTCGCCTTCTCGTCCGAGAACTGGAAGCGGCCGTCCGACGAGGTCTCGGGCCTGATGGGCCTGGTGCTGGTCGCGGTCTCCAAGTACCTGACGAAGATGGCCGGCGACGGCGTGCGCATCCGCATCATCGGCGACCGCTCGGCGGTCTCCGACAAGCTGCGTGCCGCCTGGGACCAGGCCGAGTCGCTGACCGCGAACAACCGCCGCATCACGCTGTCGGTGGCCTTCAACTACGGCGGCCGCTGGGACGTGGTCCAGGCCTGCCGGCGCGCACTCTCCGAAGGCGTCAAGCCGGAGGACTTCGACGAGTCCTATCTGTCGCGCCACATGGCGCTGTCCTTCGCGCCCGATCCCGACCTGTTCATCCGCACCGGCGGCGAGATGCGGATGAGCAACTTCCTGCTGTGGCAGGCGGCGTACTCGGAGCTGTTCTTCACCGAGTGCCTGTGGCCCGATTTCGGCGAAGCCGAGATCGACGCCGCGCTCGCCGCCTTCGCCCAGCGTGACCGCCGTTTCGGCGGCATCCGTCCGGCGCAGGTGGTGCCCCAGAGCACCTGAACCCCATGCTGCGACAGCGGGTCATCACGGCCGTCGTCCTGCTCCTGATCCTGATCGCATCGCTGGCGGCCCCCGGGCCGGCCTGGTTCGCGATGCTCACGCTCGTGCTGCTGGCCGCGGCGGGCTGGGAGTGGGGGCGGCTGAACCAGGCCGGACAAGCGGCTTCGATCGCGATGGCGCTGCTGCTGGCGGCTGCCTGCGGCGCGGCGCTGTTCTCCGGCTGGGTCGATCTGGCGCCAGCTGGCGCCTGGTGGCTCGCCGCGCTGCTGTGGGTGGCGGGCAGTGTCGTCGCGCTGCGCGGCGGGCCTTCGGCCTGGCCGCAGCTGCCGCGTGCCGCGCGCTGGGCGCTCGGGCTGGTGATGCTGTGGGCGGCCTGGCTGGCGATCGCCCACGCCCACGTCGTCGGCCTGAACTTCATGTTCTCGGTCTTCTGCCTCGTCTGGGCGGCGGACATCTGCGCCTACTTCGGCGGCCGCGCCTTCGGCCGGCGCAAGCTGGCGCCGGCCATCAGCCCGGGCAAGAGCTGGGAAGGCGTCTGGAGCGGGCTGGCCGGCGTGCTGCTGCTGGCGGCCGCCTGGATCGCCGTCGATCGCCACTGGGTGCTGGACGGCCCCAGCCTGTACTCGCGCCTGCTGGACACGCTCGGCCCGGTCGGCGGCGTGTTCGCGCTGCTGGCGCTGACGGCGATGAGCGTCGTCGGCGACCTGATCGAATCGCTCGTCAAGCGTGCCGCCGGCGCCAAGGACAGCAGCCGGCTGCTGCCGGGCCACGGCGGCGTGCTCGACCGGGTCGACGCGTTGCTGCCGGTGTTCCCGATCGCGCTGGCCCTGGCCGCGGTCTGATCCTCATTCCCCCATCTCCGCCAGAACCATGAGCACCCCCCAGCGCCTGGTCATCCTCGGCTCGACCGGCTCCATCGGCACCAGCACGCTGGACGTCGTCGCGCGCCACCCCGAACGTTTCGAGGTCTACGGCCTCAGCGCCTTCCAGCGTGTCGACGAGCTGGCGGCGCAGTGCCGGCAGTTCCGCCCGCGCGTGGCGGTGGTGCCGAACGACGAACGCGCCGCGGCGCTGCGTGCGCTGCTGGCCGGCTGCGGCACCGAAGTCCGTGTCGGCGCCCAGGCGCTGTGCGAGCTGGTCGCCGAACCCGAGGTCGACAGCGTGATGGCCGCGATCGTCGGTGCCGCCGGTCTGCCCTCGTGCATGGCCGCGGCGCGCGCCGGCAAACGCCTGCTGCTGGCGAACAAGGAGGCGCTGGTCGTCGGCGGCGCGCTGTTCATGCAGGCGGTGGAGCAGGGCGGGGCGACGCTGCTGCCGATCGACAGCGAGCACTCGGCGATCTTCCAGTGCCTGCCCGAGGACCGCCGCGTCTGGGGCGAACGCATCGACCATCTGCTGCTGACCGCCAGCGGCGGCCCGTTCCGCCAGCGCGACCCGGCGACGCTGCACGATGTCACGCCCGAGCAGGCGGTGGCGCATCCGAACTGGGTCATGGGCCGCAAGATCTCGGTCGACTCGGCGACGATGATGAACAAAGCGCTCGAGGTGATCGAGGCGCGCTGGCTGTTCGGCCTCGAGCCCGAGCAGGTGCGCGTCGTCATCCACCCGCAGAGCATCATCCACTCGATGGTCGTGTGCCGCGACGCCTCGGTGCTGGCGCAGCTGGGCACACCCGACATGCGCGTGCCGATCGCCTACGGCCTGGCCTTCCCCGAGCGCATCCCCTGCGGCGCCTCGCGCCTGGACTTCCTGAAGCTGTCGGCGCTGACCTTCGAGGAGCCCGACCTGAAGCTCTTCCCGGGCCTGGCGCTGGCCTGGGACACGCTGCGCGGCCCGCTGGGTTCGACCGCGGTGATGAACGCGGCCAACGAGGAGGCGGTCGCCGCCTTCCTCGACCGCCGCATCGGCTTCACCGCGATCCACGCCGTCAACGCCGGCACCGTCGAGCGCCTGGCCGCGACGCTGGGGCCGGTGTCCTCCATCGACGACCTGCTGGCGCTGGACGAACGCGCCCGGGCAACCGCGCGGACCCTCATCGGAGCGCTGGCCGCGTGATCGCGACCGTCCTCGGCTTCGTGCTGACGCTCGGCGTGCTGATCGTCGTGCACGAGTACGGGCATTACCGCGTCGCGGTCGCCTGCGGCGTCAAGGTGCAGCGCTTCTCGGTCGGTTTCGGCCGTGTGCTGCTGCGCCGCGTGCGCGGTGCCGACCGCACCGAGTTCGTCCTCTGCGCGCTGCCGCTGGGTGGCTACGTGAAGATGCTCGACGAGCGCGAGGAGCCGGTCGCGCCGCACGAGCTGCACCGCGCCTTCAACCGCCAGACGCTGCCGCGGCGCGCGGCCATCGTCGCCGCCGGGCCGATCGCCAACCTGCTGCTGGCGGTGCTGCTGTACGCCGGCGCGCACTGGATCGGCATCGAGGAGCCCAAGGCCGTGCTCGGCAGCCCGCCGGCCGGCAGTGCGGCCGAGGCCGCCGGGCTGCGCGGCGGCGACTGGGTGCGCGCGGTCTCGCGCGACGGCCTCGCCTGGGACGAGGTCGACTCGATGACCGACCTGCGCTGGCAGATCACGCAGGCCGTGCTCGCCGGGCGTTCGATCGAGCTCGAGGTGAGCGACCGCGAAGGCCACGGCGCGCGCAGCCTGCACCTGGACCTCGGCGCCTATTCGGCGCGCGACGTCGACACCCGGCTGCTGGCGCAGATCGGCTTCGGCGCCCCCTTTAGCGAGGCCCGCATCGGCGAGGTCCGCGCCGGCAGCCCGGGTGCCGCGGCCGGGCTCCAGCCCGGCGACCGGGTGCTCGCCGTGGACGGCGGGCCGGTCGACGACGCCACGGCGCTGGTGCAGCGTGTGCGCGGCGCGGTGAACCAGGGCGAGGGCGTCGCGATGCGCTGGCGTGTCGAACGCGCCGGCCGTGAACTCGAGCTGACGGTGCTGCCGCGTGTCGTCATCGACGCCAGCGGTGCCGTCGGCCGCATCGACACCGTCGTCGGCGGCATGCCCGACACCGTGGTCGTGCGCCACGGCGCCATCGACGGGCTGGTGCAAGGGGCCTCGCGCACCTGGGAAGTCTCGGCGCTGACGGTCAGGATGCTGGGCAACATGCTGGTCGGCGAGGCCTCGCTGAAGAACCTCAGCGGGCCGCTGACGATCGCCGACTACGCCGGCCAGTCGGTGCAGCGCGGGCCCGCGGTCTACCTGGCTTTCCTCGCGCTGGTCAGCGTCAGCCTGGGCGTGCTCAACCTGTTGCCACTGCCGATGCTCGATGGCGGCCACCTCATGTATTACATTTTCGAAGCCGTCACCGGACGGCCAGTCTCCGAACTGTGGCTGGCGAGGCTGCAGCGCGGCGGGATCGCGGTGCTGCTGATGATGATGTCGCTCGCCCTCTTCAACGACGTGGCCCGCTTGCTGGGCCTGCACTGAACTCCATGCTTCCTGTCATTCCGACCGCTCCGCAGCGCGCGGCTGCCGCCCTGATCGCGGCCTCGGCCGTCCTGGTGACACCGGCCGCCTACGCGGTGACGCCATTCGTCCTGCAGGACATCCGCATCGAGGGCCTGCAGCGTACCGACCCCGGCACCGTGTTCGGTGCGCTGCCGTTCCGCATCGGCGACACCTACAACGACGAGAAGGGTGCCGCCGCGCTGCGTGCGCTGTTCGCGACCGGCCTCTTCAACGACGTGCGCATCGAGATCGACGGCCAGGACGCCATCGTCGTCGTCGACGAACGTGCCGTCGTCGCCTCGGTCAACTTCGTCGGCCTGAAGGAGTTCGACTCCGAGCCGCTGGTCAAGTCGCTGCGCGACGCCGGCATCGGCGAAGGGCTGCCCTTCGACAAGGCCCTGATCGACCGCGCCGAGCAGGAGATCAAGCGCCAGTACCTGACGCGCAGCCTCTACGGCGCCGAGGTCGTCACGACCGTGACGCCGCTCGAGCGCAACCGCGTCGGCGTCACCTTCACGATGAACGAAGGCGAGGCCGCGCGCATCACCGACATCCGAATCGTCGGCGCCCAGGCCTTCAAGGAATCGAGCCTGCTCGACCTGTTCGACCTGACGCCCAGCGGCTGGCTGACCTGGTACACGAAGAACGACCGTTATTCGCGCACCAAGCTCAACGCCGACCTGGAGAAGCTGCGCGCCTGGTACGTCAACCGCGGCTACCTCGAGTTCAACATCGAGTCCACCCAGGTCACGATCTCGCCCGACAAGCAGTCGATCGCGATCACGATCTCGGTGCGCGAAGGCCAGCCCTACACCGTCACCGCGGTCCGGCTGGAAGGTGACTACCTGGGCAAGGACGACGAGTTCCGAGCACTGGTGGGCATCCGCCCGGGCACACCCTACAGCGGCGACGCGGTCGCCGAGACCGGCCGCCGCATCACCGAGCGTTTCGGCCTCTACGGCTACGCCTTCGCCCGCGTCGAGCCGCGCCCCGAGATCGACCGCGAGAAGGGCCAGGTCGCGCTCGTGCTCTTTGCCGAGCCGCAACGTCGCGTCTACGTGCGCCGCATCGAGCTGGCCGGCAACTCGCGCACCCGCGACGAGGTCATCCGGCGCGAGTTCCGCCAGTTCGAGTCGTCCTGGTACGACGGCGACCGCATCAAGCTCTCGCGCGACCGCGTCGACCGCCTGGGCTACTTCAGCGACGTCGCCGTCGACACCAACGAGGTGCCGGGCGCGCCGGACCAGGTCGACCTCGCCGTCAAGGTCGAGGAAAAGTCCACCGGCAACCTGATGCTGGGCGCCGGCTACTCGAACGCCGAGCGCCTGTCGCTGACGGCCTCGATCCAGCAGGACAACGTCTTCGGCACCGGCAACTACCTGGGCATCCAGGTCAACACCAGCAAGTCGCAGCGCACGCTGGTGCTGAGCACGACCGACCCCTACTTCACCCAGGACGGCGTCTCGCGCGCGGTCGACATCTACTACCGCACGACCCGGCCCTACAACAGCCTGGGCGACAGTTACGACCTCGCGACGCCGGGCTTCTCGGTGCGTTTCGGCGTGCCGTTCTCGGAGTACGACACCGTGTTCTTCGGTGCCGGCGCCGAGATGACCAAGATCGGCACCTCGTCGGGCATCCCGCTGTCCTACCTGAACTACCGGGCTCAGTATGGCGAGACCAGCTACTCGGTGCCGCTGACGCTGGGCTGGCAGCGCGACCGCCGCGACAGCGCGCTCGTTCCCAGCCGCGGCCGCTACACGCGCGTCAACGCCGAGCTGAGCTTCATCGGCGACGTGCGCTACCTGCGCACGAACCTGCAGTACCAGGAGTACTGGGCGATGCCGCTGAAGACGACGCTGGGCTTGAACACCGAGCTTGGCTGGGGCGAGGGCCTGGGCGGCAAGGCCTTCCCGATCTTCAAGAACTTCTACGGCGGCGGCCTGGGCACGGTGCGCGGCTTCGAGCAGAACTCGCTCGGCGTCGTCGACCCGACAGGTGCCTACATCGGCGGCTCCAAGCGCCTGAATATCAACGCCTCGCTGTACTTCCCGGTGCCCGGCACCGGCAACGACAAGACGCTGCGGGTGTTCGCTTTCGGCGACGCCGGCAACGTCTGGCGCGACGGCGAAACCGTCGACCTCGGCACGCTGCGCGCCTCGACCGGCCTGGGTTTGAGCTGGGTTTCCCCGGTCGGGCCGCTGCAGTTGAGTTATGCCATCCCGGTTCGGGTTGAGCGCAACGATAAAATCCAACGTTTCCAATTCCAGATCGGGACCGCGTTCTGATGAAGATGCAGCCTATGAAATCCCTCGTTGCCGCCGCCGCCCTGATGGTGCTGGTGCCGCTGGCGGGCGCACAGGAGTTGAAGATCGGCTACGTCAACAGCGAGCGCGTGCTGCGCGAGGCCGTTCCGGCCAAGGCAGCGCAAGCGAAGCTGGAGACCGAGTTCAGCAAGCGCGAGAAGGAACTCGCCGACCAGGCCGCCAAGCTCAAGACGGCGGCCGACAAGCTCGAGAAGGACGGCCCGACGCTCGCCGAAAGCGAACGCAGCCGCCGCCAGCGCGAGCTCGTCGACCAGGACCGCGAGTTCCAGCGCAAGCGCCGCGAGTTCCAGGAAGACCTGAACCAGCGCCGCAACGAAGAGTTGGCTGGTGTCGTCGAGCGTGCCAACCGCGTCATCAAGCAGATCTTCGATCAGGAAAAGTACGACCTGATCCTGCAAGAGGTCGTGTTCGCCGGCCCGCGCGTGGACATCACCGACAAGGTGCTGAAGTCGCTGAACGCGTCCGCTGCCGCGGGCAAGTGACCCCGCATCCGTCGTGCAAGCGCGTATCGGCGACCTGGCCGCGCTGCTCGGCGGCGAACTGATCGGCGACCCGGATCACACGGTCGTCCGCATCGGCCCGCTCGAGCGCGCCGGGGCCGACACGATCGGCTTTCTCGCGAACCCCCGCTACCAGTCGCAGCTGGCCGCTTCAGCGGCCGGCTGCGTCATCGTCGCGCCGGCGATGCGCGAGGCCGCGGCGGCGCGTGGGGCGGCCATCGTCGTCGCCGACCCCTATCTCGCCTACGCCCGGCTGTCGCAGTGGTGGGCGGCGCAGGGGCGCGAGCGGCCGGCGGCCGGCGTGCACGCCAGCGCCGTCGTCGAGCCGGGCGCGCGCGTCGCGCCGGGCGCGGCCATCGGCGCGCTGGCCTTCGTTGGCGCCGGTGCCGTCGTCGAGGATGGCGCCATCGTTTCGGCGCAGGCCCATGTCGGCGAGAACGCTTTTGTCGGCGCCGGCACGCGGCTGATGCCGCGTTCGATGCTGTCCTTCGGCTGCCGCATCGGTGCGCGCGGCATCGTGCACGGTGGTGCGGTGATCGGTGCCGACGGCTTCGGCTTCGCGCCCGAGGCCGGCCGCTGGACCAAGATCGAGCAGCTGGGCGCGGTCTGGATCGGCGACGACGTCGAGATCGGCGCCAACACCTGTGTCGACCGCGGGGCGCTGGAAGACACCTTCATCGACGACGGCGTCAAGATCGACAACCTGGTGCAGATCGCGCACAACGTGCGCATTGGCGCCCACACCGCGTTCGCGGGCTGCTCGGCGGTGGCGGGCAGCACGCGCATCGGCAGCCGCTGCACGATCGGGGGCGCCGCCAACATCGTCGGCCACCTGGACATCTGCGACGGCGTGCACATCAGCGCGGCGACGCTGGTCACGGCCTCGATCCGCAAGCCCGGCCACTACACCGGCGTCTTCCCCTGCGACGAGCACGCCTCGTGGGAGAAGAACGCCGCCACCCTGAAGCATTTGCATTCCCTGCGTGAGCGCCTGCGGGCGCTGGAGAAAAAAACATCATGAGCGAGCCGGTGCTGGACATCCACAAGATCCTGAAGAAGCTGCCGCACCGCTATCCGATCCTGCTCGTCGACCGCGTCGTCGAGCTCGAGAAGAACGTGCGCATCAAGGCGCTGAAGAACGTGACGATCAACGAGCCGTTCTTCATGGGCCACTTCCCGGCGCGCCCGGTGATGCCCGGCGTCATGATGCTCGAGGCCCTGGCGCAGAGCGCCGCGCTGCTGTCTTTCGAGTCGATGGGCACCGAGCCCGGCGACGATACCGTCGTCTACTTCGTCGGCATCGACGGCGCACGTTTCAAGCGTGTCGTCGAACCCGGCGATCAGCTCGTGCTAGAGGCCTGGATCGACCGCGTCAAGGGTGGCATCTACAAGTACAAGACGCGCGCCAGCGTCGACGGCGAGACCGCCGTCGAAGCCGAGCTGATGTGCACGATGCGCAAAGTGGCTTGAGGACCGCGAACCCATGAGCCGGATCCATCCGACAGCCGTCATCGACCCGAAGGCCGAACTCGACTCGTCGGTCAGCGTCGGTCCATACACGATCGTCGGCGCCGGCGTGCGCATGGCCGCCGGTACCTCGATCGGCCCGCACTGCATCGTCGAAGGGCCGACGACCATCGGTCGCGACAACACGATCTACGGCCACGCCGCGATCGGCACCGCGCCGCAGGACATGAAGTACCGCGGCGAGCCGACCGAGCTCGTCATCGGCGAGCGCAACACGATCCGCGAGTTCTGCCACTTCAACCGCGGCACGACCCAGGACGGCGGCGTCACGCGCGTCGGCGACGACAACTGGGTCATGGCCTACGTGCACATCGCCCACGACGTGCAGCTGGGCAGCCGCTGCATCCTGGCGAACAACGCGACGCTGGCCGGCCACGTGCATGTCGGCGACTGGGTCATCGTCGGCGGGCTCAGCGGCGTGCACCAGTTCTGCCACATCGGCGCGCACGCGATGATCGGTTTCCAGAGCCACGTTTCGCAGGACGTGCCGCCGTTCATGATGGTCAGCGGCAACCCGCTGGGCGTGCACGGCTTCAACGTCGAGGGCCTGCGCCGGCGCGGCTTCTCGCGCGAGCGCATCGGCCAGGTCAAGCAGGTCCACCGCCTCCTCTACCGCGACGGCCTGACGCTGGACAAGGCGCGCGATGGCATCGTCGCGCTACGCGGCCAGGTCGAAGGCGGTGACGCCGACGTCGACCTGGTGCTCGATTTCCTCGCCGCGTCCACGCGGGGCATCGCCCGATAAACGATATGCGGCTGGCGATGGTCGCGGGCGAAGCATCCGGCGACCTGCTCGCCGGCCTGCTGCTGGGCGGGCTGCAGGAGCGCTGGCCCGAGCTGCAGGCCAAGGGCATAGGCGGGCCGAAGATGGCCGCCCGGGGGTTCGACGCCTGGTGGCCCAACGACCGGCTGGCCGTGCACGGCTACGTCGACGCGCTGCGCCATTACCGCGAGATCAAGGCGATACGCGACCGGCTCGCCGAACGCCTGCTCGACGACCCGCCCTCGGGCTTCGTCGGCGTCGACGCACCCGACTTCAACCTCGGCCTGGAGCGGCGGCTGAAGTCCGCCGGCATCAAGTCCATCCACTTCGTCTGCCCGTCGATCTGGGCCTGGCGCGGCGGCCGTGCGAAGAAGATGGCCGAGAGCTGCGACCACGTGCTCTGCCTGTTCCCGTTCGAGCCCGAGCTGCTGCAGCGCCACGGCGTCGCCGCGAGCTACGTCGGCCACCCGCTGGCCGACACGATCCCGCTGGAGCCGCCGCGGGCCGCGGCGCGCCAGGCCCTGGGTCTTGCCGAGTGTGACGCCGTCGTCGCGCTGCTGCCCGGCAGCCGGCGCGGCGAGATCGAGCACATCGCGCCGGCCTTCCTGCAGGCCGCGGCACGGCTGCAGCGTGCGCGCCCGGGCCTGCGCCTGCTGCTGCCGGTGGCGCCCGGCCTGCGGCCGCTGCTGGAGCCGCTGCTGGCCGCGCACGCGCCCGACGTGCCGATCGAGCTGCTCGACGGCCGTTCGCACGAGGTCATGGCCGCCTGCGACGTGACGCTGATCGCCAGCGGGACCGCCACGCTCGAGGCCGCGCTGTTCAAGCGGCCCATGGTCATCGGCTACCGCATGGCCGGGCTGTCCTGGCAGATCATGCGGCGCATGGGTTATCTGCCCTGGGTCGGCCTGCCCAACATCCTGTGCCGCGACTTCGTCGTGCCCGAGCTGCTGCAGGACCGCTGCGAGCCCGAGGCGCTGGCACGCGAGACACTCGCCTGGCTGGACGATGCGGCGCGCGTGCGCGCGCTGCAGAGCCGTTTCCTCGACCTGCACCACCTGCTGAGGCGCGATACCGCGCGCCGTGCCACCGATGCCATCGCGCAAGTCCTCGAAGGCCGTTCCTGAGCAGCTCGACCTCGGCTGGCACCCGCCCGGCCTGATCGCCGGCGTCGACGAGGCCGGCTGCGGCCCGCTGGCCGGCCCGGTGGTCGCGGCCGCGGTGATCCTCGACGATCTGGCGCCGGTTGCCGGCCTGGCCGATTCGAAGGCGCTGACGGCGCTGCAGCGCGAGCGCCTGTACGCCGAGATCCACGCGCGTGCGCTCTGCGTCTCGGTGGCACTCGCCAGCGTCGAGGAGATCGACACGCTCAACATCCTGCAGGCACGGCTGCTGGCGATGAAACGTGCGGTCGAGGCGCTGCGCCTGCTGCCCAAGCGTGTGCTCGTCGACGGCAACCGGCTGCCGGTGCTGCGCATCCCCGCCGACGCGATCGTGCGCGGCGACGCGCTGGTGCCGGCGATCTCGGCCGCGTCCATCGTTGCCAAAGTCGAGCGCGACCGCCTGTGCGCCGAACTGCACCAGCGCTGGCCCGACTACGGCTTCGGCGGCCACAAGGGCTATCCGACGCGCGAGCACCTGGACGCGCTGCGCCGCCTGGGCGCCTGCCCGGCGCACCGGCGCAGCTTCGCGCCGGTGCGGGCCGTGCTGGCCGGTATGCCCGCCGACGCGGAGACTGCATGAGCGACACGCTGCGTTTCATCAGGTCGCGCGACAACCCGCTGCTGGCGCGTGTGCGCCGGCTGGCGCAGGACGGCAACGCCTATCGCCGCGTCGGCCAGGTCTGGCTCGAAGGCGACCACCTCTGCGCCGCCTTGCAGGCCCGCGGCCGGCCCGCGGCCCAGGCCTTGATCGCCCGCAGCGCCTGGGAAAAGGACGAGCGCCTGCAGGCGCTCGCCGCCTGGGCGCAGGCGGTCGCCGTCGTCGACGACGTGCTGTTCGCGGCCGCGAGCGGCCTGGAGTCGCCGGCGAAGATCGGCTTCCTGCTCGACGCGCCTGCCGGCGGCGCGGTGCTCGCCGACGTGCACACGGTCGTGCTCGACCGGGTGCAGGACGCCGGCAACGTGGGCAGCATCCTGCGCAGCGCCGCGGCGCTGGGCGTGGCCCAGGTGCTGGCCTTGAAGGGCACGGCCTCGCTCTGGTCGCCCAAGGTGCTGCGCGCCGGCATGGGCGCGCACTTCGCGCTCAATCTCGTCGAGGGCCTGGACGAGGCCGGGCTCGACACGCTGGCGGTGCCGCTGGTGGCGACGTTGCCGCATGCCGGCTCGACGCTGCGCCAGGCCGCGCTGCCCGCGCGCTGCGCCTGGGTGCTGGGACACGAAGGGCAGGGCGTCACGGCTTCGCTGCAGGCCCGCTGCGCGCTCGCGGTGCGCATCCCGCAGCCGGGTGGCGAGGAGTCGCTGAACGTCGCCGCCGCCGCCGCGATCTGCCTGTACGAATCGGCGGCGCGCGCGGATCAGTAGATCAGGCGGTCCGGGCGGATGTCGCGCAGGATGGTCGTCGCGATCTCCTCGATCGACTTGTGTGTCGACGACAGCCACTGGATGCCGTCGCGCCGCATCATCGCCTCGGCCTCGTTGACCTCGTAGCGGCAGTTCTCGATCGCCGCGTAGCGGCTGCCCGGGCGGCGCTCGTTGCGGATCTGCGCCAGGCGCGTCGGCTCGATCGTCAGGCCGAAACACTTCTTGCGGTGCGGCGCCAGCATCGACGGCAGCTTGCCGCGTTCGAAGTCTTCCGGGATCAGCGGGTAGTTGGCCGCCTTCACGCCGTGCTGCATCGCCAGATACAGCGAGGTCGGCGTCTTGCCGCAGCGGCTGACGCCGACCAGGATGACGTCGGCGCGGTCGAGGTTGCGCGAGCTCTGGCCGTCGTCGTGCGCGAGGCTGAAGTTGATCGCCTCGATGCGGTCGTTGTATTCCTGGCTCTGGCTGGCGTCGTTGAAGCGGCCGACGCGGTGGTTGGACTTGACGCCCAAGGCATCTTCCAGCGGCTCGACGAATGTGCGGAACATGTCCAGGACCAGGCCGTTGCAGCCGGGGCCTGTGACCTGGGTGCGGATCTTCGGCTCGACCAGCGTGATGAAGACGATGGGCTTGCGGCCTTCGCGCAACGCGACGTCGTTGATCTCGGCGACGACGGCATCGGCCTTCTCGAGCGTGTCGATGAAGGGCCGGCGCACGTGGCGCATCTTCACCGGGAACTGGTTGAGGATCGAGTTGCCGAAGGTTTCGGCGGTGATGCCGGTGCCGTCGGAGACGAAAAAGACACTTCTTTCGATCATGGATGCTTGCGCGGCCGGGCCGTCCTGGTTTTGGTCATCATATGGAAAGACTTCCGTAGAATGGCTCGAAGCATCCTGCCTTCACCTCGACGTGACCACCCCCAGCCGACAAACAGAATCCACAAGTGCTGGATCGAGGGGTCCGAGCGTGCCTGCGGCAGCACCGGTTTTCTCACATCACGGAGCTTTACCACCATGCCTCAGGCCACTCTGGCGACCGCCCTGGTCGTACCGTTCGAACAACTGCGCATGAGCGACGTCGAGGTCGTAGGCGGCAAGAACGCCTCCCTCGGCGAAATGATCAGTCAACTGGCCGCCACCGGCGTGCGCGTTCCCGGCGGGTTCGCGACGACGGCGCACGCCTTCCGCATCTTCCTGCGCCACGGCGGTCTGGCCGAGCGCATCGAGGCGCGCCTGGCCGCGCTCGACACCGACGACGTGCGTGCGCTGGCCGAAGCCGGCGCCGAGATCCGGCGCTGGATCATCGAGACGCCGTTCCCGGCCGAGCTCGAGGCCGCGATCCGTTCGCAGTTCAAGCTGCTCGAAGGCGACAACCCCGGCGCCAGCTTCGCCGTGCGCTCCTCGGCCACCGCCGAAGACCTGCCCGACGCGTCGTTCGCCGGCCAGCAGGAGACCTTCCTTAACGTCAGCGGCATCGACTCGGTGCTGCACCACATGAAGGAAGTCTTCGCGTCGCTCTACAACGACCGCGCGATCAGCTACCGCGTGCACAAGGGCTTCGCCCACGCCGATGTCGCGCTGTCGGCCGGCGTGCAGCGCATGGTGCGTTCGGACGTCGGTGCCGCCGGCGTGATGTTCACGATCGACACCGAGTCGGGCTTCGACCAGGTGGTGCTGATCACCTCCAGCTACGGCCTGGGCGAGACCGTGGTCCAGGGTTCGGTCAACCCCGACGAGTTCTACGTCTACAAGCCGACGCTGGCCGCCGGCAAGTTTCCGATCATCCGCCGCGTGCTCGGCAGCAAGCTGCAGCGCATGGAGTTCGCGAGCGACGCCGAGAAGGCCGCCAGCGGCCGCCTCGTCAAGATCGTCGACAACCCGCCGGAGCAGCGCAACCGCTACTCGCTGGCCGACGCCGACGTCATCGAACTGGCGAAGTACGCCCAGATCATCGAGAAGCACTACGGCCGCCCGATGGACATCGAGTGGGGCAAGGACGGCGGCGACGGCCGCATCTACATCCTGCAGGCCCGGCCCGAGACCGTGAAGAGCCAGGCCGCCGGCAAGGTCGAACACCGCTTCAAGTTGAAGGGCCAGGGCACCGTGCTCGCCGAGGGCCGCGCGATCGGCCAGAAGATCGGCGCCGGCCCGGTGCGCCTGGTGCGCTCGCCGGCCGAGATGGACCGCGTGCAGCCCGGCGACGTGCTCGTCACCGACATGACCGACCCGAACTGGGAGCCGGTGATGAAGCGTGCCGCGGCCATCGTCACCAACCGCGGCGGCCGCACCTGCCACGCGGCGATCATCGCGCGTGAACTCGGCATCCCGGCCGTCGTCGGCTGCGGCGACGCCACCGAGCGTGTGCTCGACGGTGCCCTCGTCACCGTCGCCTGCTCCGAAGGCGACACCGGCCGCGTCTACGACGGCTTGCTCGAGACCGAGGTCAGCGAGGTGCAGCGCGGCGAGATGCCGTACAGCCCGGTGAAGATCATGATGAACGTCGGCAACCCGCAGCTGGCGTTCGACTTCGCGCAGATGCCGAACTCCGGCGTGGGCCTGGCCCGCCTCGAGTTCATCATCAACAACAACATCGGCGTGCACCCGAAGGCGATCCTCGACTACCCGAACATCGACTCCGAGCTGAAGAAGGCGGTCGAGTCGGTGGCGCGTGGCCACGCTTCGCCGCGTGCGTTCTACGTCGACAAGCTGGTCGAAGGCATCGCGACGATCGCCGCCGCGTTCTTCCCCAAGCCGGTGATCGTGCGCCTGTCGGACTTCAAGTCCAACGAGTACCGCAAGCTGATCGGCGGCACGCGCTACGAGCCCGAGGAAGAGAACCCCATGCTGGGCTTCCGCGGTGCCAGCCGCTACATCAGCGGCGACTTCGCCGAAGCCTTCGCGATGGAGTGCGAGGCCTTGAAGCGTGTGCGCACGGAGATGGGGCTGAACAACGTCGAGATCATGGTGCCCTTCGTTCGCACCGTGCGCCAGGCCGAACGCGTGGCGCAGATGCTCGCCGAGCGTGGCCTGAAGCGCGGCGTCGACGGCCTGCGCCTGATCATGATGTGCGAGGTGCCGAGCAACGCCATCCTGGCCGAGCAGTTCCTCGAGCACTTCGACGGCATGTCGATCGGCTCCAATGACCTGACGCAGCTGACGCTGGGCCTGGACCGCGACTCGGGGCTGGAGTTGCTGGCCAACGACTTCGACGAACGCGACCCGGCGGTCAAGGCGATGATCTCGCGTGCCATCGCCGCCTGCCGCGCCACCGGCAAGTACATCGGCATCTGCGGCCAGGGTCCCAGCGACCACCCCGACTTCGCCGAATGGCTGGCGGCCGAAGGCATCGTGTCGATCTCGCTGAACCCGGACACGGTCGTCGAGACCTGGCAGCTCCTGGCCAAGCGCTGAGAACCCGCCGCGGCTGATGTCCTCGGTCGGCAGCGGCGCAGGCGGCAGCGGCGTGCGGGGCTTCCGCCGCCGTCTGCACGGCGCCTATCTGCTGTACACGCTGGCGCTGGCCGGCTTCATCGGTGCGATGGCGGCGGCCGAGCGCTTCGGCCTCGGCCGCAACCTGATCGGCCTGACGATGCTGCTGGGCACCGTCGTGCTGTACGCGGCCATCGGGCTGCGCTGCCGCACTTCGGACGCTGCCGAGTACTACGTCGCCGGCCGGCGCGTGCCGGCCTTCTACAACGGCATGGCGACCTCGGCCGACTGGATGAGCGCGGCCTCGTTCATCGGCCTGGCCGGCACGCTCTACCTCAGCGGCTACAACGGCCTGGCCTTCGTCATCGGCTGGACCGGCGGTTTCTGCCTGGTCGCGCTGCTGATCGCGCCCTACCTGCGCAAGTTCGGCGAGTACACGATCCCCGACTTCCTCGGCGCACGCTACGGCGGCACGCTGCCGCGGCTGGTGGGCATCGTTGCCGCGGTCGTCGTCTCCTTCGTCTACGTCGTCGCCCAGATCTACGGCGTCGGCCTGATCGTCGCGCGCTTCACCGGCTTCGGCTTCGAGATCGGCATCTTCGTCGGCCTGGGCGGCGTGCTCGTCTGCTCCTTCCTCGGCGGCATGCGCGCGGTCACCTGGACCCAGGTGGCGCAGTGCATCATCCTCGTCGTCGCCTATCTGGCCCCGGTGGCCTGGCTGTCGCTGAAGGTCAGCGGCAACCCGGTGCCGCAGGTGGCGATGGGGCAGGTGCTGCAGGCGGTGAGCGAGCGCGAGGCGCAGCTCGTCGCCGACCCGGGCGAGCGCGAGGTGATGGCGGCCTACGCGCAGCGCGCCGCGGTCGCCGGCGCCAAGCTGCTGGACGTGCCGGCGGCGATGGCCGAGGACCGAGCCGCGGCCCAGCGCCGCGTCGAGCGGCTGACCGAGGCGGCGGCGCCGCTGGCCGAAGTGCAGGCGGCGCGGCGCACGCTGGCGGCGCTGCCGCGCACCGAGGACGAGGCACGGCGCCTGTACGGCGAGGAGCAGGCTTCGGCCGAAGCCTGGTCGCAGCCGCTGGGCGGCATGCCGCCGCACGCGCAGGCCTTCGCCGCCAACCCGCGCGGCGCACCGGCGTCACGGCCCGGCGAAGAACATTCACGGCGCAACTTCCTGGCGCTCGTCTTCTGCCTGATGCTGGGCACCGCCGGGCTGCCGCACATCCTGACGCGCTTCTACACCACGCCCTCGGTGCGCGAGGCGCGGCGTTCGGTCGGCTGGACGCTGCTGTTCATCTGCGCGCTCTATCTGACGGCGCCGGCGCTGGCGCTGCTGGTCAAGCACGAGGTCTTCAACGGCCTCGTCGGCACGCCGTTCGACAGCCTGCCGTCCTGGATCGCGAGCTGGTCCAAGGTCGACCCGTCGCTGGTGCAGGTCAGCGACGTCAACGGCGACGGCATCCTGCAGCTGGGCGAGCTGCACATCGGCGCCGACCTGGTGACGCTGGCCGCACCCGAGATCGCCGGGCTGCCCTACGTGATCTCGGCGATGGTCGCCGTCGGCGGGCTGGCCGCGGCGCTGTCCACCGCCGACGGGCTCTTGCTGACGATCTCGAACGCGCTCTCGCACGACCTCTACTACCGCGTCATCGACCCCAAGCGCCCGAGTTCGCGCCGCGTCGCCGTCTCCAAGGTGCTGCTGCTGGTGGTGGCGCTGGCCGCGGCCTACGTCGCGTCGATGCGCATTGCCGACATCCTGTTCCTGGTCGCGGCGGCGTTTTCGCTCGCCGCCTCGTCCTTCTTCCCGGCGCTGGTGCTGGGTGTCTTCTGGAAACGCGCCAACCGCTGGGGCTGCGTCGGCGGCATGCTCACCGGGCTGGTGGTCACCAGCTACTACATGGCGACGACCCAGCCCTGGCTGCGCGGGCTCTTCGGTGTCACGCAGCCGCTGGAGGACTGCCTGTGGCTGGGCATCGCGCCGATTGCCGCCGGCGTCTTCGGCGTGCCGGCGGCTTTCGTCGTGATGCTGCTGCTGAGCCTGGCAACGCCGCGGCCCGACGGCGCGAGCGAGCGCCTGGTCGACCGCATCCGCGACCCCCGGCCCGGCGGCTAGGGCGGCGCCTCGCCAACGAGCGGCCGGCGGGTTATACTCGCAGGCTTTTCGCCTTGCCGCCCCCCATTGAACCAGACGCAACGGGGCGGCTTTCCTCAACGGGAATCCACAAGGAGACTCAATGCGTCACTACGAGATCGTTCTGCTGATCCATCCGGATCAAAGCGAACAGGTTCCGGCCATGCTGGAACGCTACAAGACCCTGGTCACCGCCGGCGGCGGCAAGGTCCATCGGGTCGAAGATTGGGGCCGTCGTCAGCTGGCCTACATGATCCAGAAGCTCGCGAAGGCGCACTACCTGTGCCTGAACATCGAAGCCAGCAGCGCTGTGCTCGAAGAGCTGGAGACGGGCTTCCGCTTCAACGACGCCGTCCTGCGCCACCTCACGGTGCGCAAGGAAAAGGCCGAGACGACGCCGTCGATCATGATGAAGGCGGTCGAACGCGAAGAATCGCGCAAGGCCAGCCAGCAGGAGGCTGCGGCCTGACGCACACGTTTGCGCCTGCCACCGCGGGGTGTCGATGAACCGGCTGGTTCTCTCGGCGCAACTGGTGGAGCGGGGCGCACTGCGGTACACCCCCGCCGGCCTTCCGGCCCTGGACCTGAGCTTGAAGCACGAGTCCGAGGTCGTCGAGAACGGCAGTCCGCGCAAGGTCTCGCTGGAGATCCGGGCGCTGGCAATCGGGGCGGACATCACCGCGGTGCTCGCCAAGCTGGCGCTGGGCAGCGACGCCGAATTCGGCGGCTTCCTGGCAGCCCTGCGCAACGGACGCGGCATGCGGTTCCACATCACGTCGGTCGCCCCCGTGGGCTGACCGGTTCACTGTTCCGGATAGTTTTCAGCATTCCCAGGAGGTCTTATGGCTCCCCCCCGTGGCAAGGGTCGCTTCTCGAAGGACAAGCGTCCGAAGCGCAACACCCAGTCGCTTCTCTTCCGCCGCAAGCGTTTCTGCCGCTTCACCGTGGCCGGCGTCGAGGAAATCGACTACAAGGAAATCGACACGCTGCGTGACTTCATCAGCGAGAACGGCAAGATCACGCCGGCTCGCCTGACCGGCACGCGCGCCTACTACCAGCGCCAGCTGACGACGGCCATCAAGCGCGCCCGCTTCCTGGCGCTGCTGCCGTACTCCGACCAGCACAAGGTCTGAGGAGCACCGACATGCAAGTGATCCTTCTCGAAAAGGTCGTCAAACTCGGCAACCTCGGCGACATCGTCAAGGTCAAGGACGGCTACGCCCGCAACTTCCTGATCCCGACCAAGCTCGCGCGCCGCGCGACCGAAGCCGCGATCAAGGAATTCGCCGAGCGCCGCGCCGAACTGGAAAAGACCGCCGCCGCCAAGCTGGCTGCCGCCCAGACCCTGGGTGAACAGCTCGCCGGTTCCGCCGTGCGCATCACGCAGAAGGCCGGCGTCGACGGCCGTCTGTTCGGCTCGGTGACCAACGCCGACATCGCCGACGCGCTGACCAAGGCCGGCAAGCCGGTGCAGAAGTCGCAGGTGCGACTGCCCAACGGTCCGCTGAAGACCACCGGCGACCACACCGTCGCGGTTGCGCCGCACGGCGACGTCGTCGTCGAGCTGACGGTCCAGGTGGTTGCGCAGGTCGACTGAAGCGCCTACGCTTTTACCTCCCGTCTGAAGAAGGCCGGCGTTTCGCCGGCCTTCTTCGTTTTGCGGTCGCCGAGTTGTCCACCGCTCGTCCCCGCTGAGTTCCCAGGCTGTCCACAGACTTGCCCACAAGGCCGACCATGTCCGCGCTGTTCGAATCCCGTGGTTCCGCTCCCGATGACGAAGTCGCGCGCCTGCGCGTGCCGCCGCATTCGAACGAAGCCGAACAGAGCGTGCTCGGCGGCCTGCTGATCGACAACCTGTCCTGGGACCGCGCCGCCGACCTGCTGACCGACAGCGATTTCTACCGCTTCGAGCACAAGCTGATCTTCTCGGCCATCGCCGGGCTGGTGAACCAGAGCAAGCCGGCCGACGTCATCACCGTCTTCGAGCAGTTGCAGAGCCTGGGCAAGGCCGAGGACTGCGGCGGCCTGGGCTACCTGAACGCGCTGGCGCAGAGCGTGCCGAGTGCCGCCAACATGCGGCGCTACGCCGAGATCGTGCGCGAGCGCGCGATCCTGCGAAAGCTGATCGCCGCCAGCGACGAGATCGCCACCAACGCCTTCAACCCGCAGGGCCGGCCGGTCAGCACCATCCTCGACGAGGCCGAAGGCAAGATCTTCAAGATCGGCGAAGAGGGTTCGCGCCAGAAGCAGGGCTTCCAGGGCATAGACAAGCTGGTCGTCGACCTGATCGACCGCGTGCAGGAACTGCACGACAACGGCGCCGAGGAAGTGACCGGCGTCCGCACCGGCTTCTTCGACATGGACCGCATGACCGCCGGGCTGCAGAAGGGCGACCTGATCGTGCTCGCGGCGCGGCCGTCGATGGGCAAGACCGCGTTCGCGCTGAACATCGCCGAGAACGTCGCCGTCGCCGAGGGCCTGCCGGTGCTGGTCTACTCGATGGAAATGGGTGCTTCGCAGCTGGCGCTGCGTCTGGTCGGCTCGCTCGGCCGCATCGACCAGCAGAACCTGCGCACCGGGCGCCTGCGCACCGAAGAGTGGGAGCGGCTGACCGAGGCCGTCGACAAGCTCGGCCGGGTGCAACTGTTCATCGACGAAACGCCGGCGCTGACCTCGCCTGAACTGCGTGCGCGTGCGCGCCGCATGGCGCGTCAGTACGGCCAGCTCGGGCTGATCGTCATCGACTACCTGCAGCTGATGAGCGGCTCGTCGTCGAGCAACGGCGAGAACCGTGCGACCGAGATCGGCGAGATCTCGCGCGGCCTGAAGGCGCTGGCCAAGGAACTGCAGTGCCCGGTGATCGCGCTGTCGCAGCTGAACCGATCGGTCGAAACGCGCACCGACAAGCGGCCGATGATGAGCGACTTGCGCGAATCGGGCGCGATCGAGCAGGACGCGGACATCATCATGTTCATCTACCGCGACGAGTACTACAACAAGGACAGCAAGGATCCGGGCGTCGCCGAAGTCATCATCGGCAAGCAGCGTAACGGCCCGGTCGGCACCGTGCGCCTGGCCTTCCTGAAGCCGCTGACCAAGTTCGAGAACCTCGCCCCGGACGCGATGTCGGATTACTGAGTCAGGACGAGAGAGGCCGGAAGGCCTCGCTCGTCTGAGGCCGCACGGCGCCCGGCGACATGCTGTATAAAACAACAGCATGCCAGCGCCCACCATCCCGTCCCCTCGCCCGGCCGCCGCAGCGCCGGCAAACGCCGCCGTCAAGGGGCGTGGCACGACCTGGGCCATCGCCCACCGTTTCGAGGCCGACGCGCGCGAGGCCTTCGACGACGGCTGGGACGGCGATGCCTCGGCGCTGGAGGCGCCGCCGCTGCCGCCGACTCTGGTCGTCGACGAACAGGCCAGGCGCATCCTGAGCGAGAACGACTCGCCCGACATCGGCTTCGAGCTCTCGCTGAACCCCTACCGCGGCTGCGAGCACGGCTGCATCTACTGCTACGCGCGGCCGACGCACGCCTACCTCGGCTGGTCGCCGGGCCTGGACTTCGAGACCCGCATCGTCGCCAAACGCAACGCCGCCGAGCGCCTGCAGGAAGCGCTGCGGGCACGTGGCTACCGGCCGCATGCGATCGCGATCGGCACCGTCACCGATGCCTACCAGCCGGTCGAGCGCCGGCTGCAGCTGACGCGCGCGGTGATCCAGGTGCTGCACGACACGCGGCACCCGTTCTCGGTGATCACGAAGTCGGCGCTGGTCGAACGCGACCTGGACTTGATCGCGCCGATGGCCGCCGAGCGCCTGGCCTGCGTCGACCTCACGCTGACGACGCTGGACGCGGCGCTCGCCCGGCGTCTGGAGCCGCGGGCGGCCTCGCCCGAGCGGCGGCTGCGCACGATCCGAACGCTGGCCGAGGCGGGCGTGCCGGTAGGCGTCAGCGTCTCGCCGCTGATCCCGTTCCTGAACGAGCACGAGCTCGAGCGCATCCTGGAGGCGGCGCGCGAGGCCGGCGCGAGCCGGGCCTTCGCGATCCCGCTGCGCCTGCCGCACGAACTGTCGCCGCTGTTCAGGGACTGGCTGGTCCAGCATGTCCCGGAGCGGCGGCGCGCGTGATGGCGCGTGTGCGCGAGATGCGCGGCGGCCGCGACAACGACCCGCGTTTCGGCAGCCGCATGCGCGGCGAAGGGATCTGGGCCGAGTTGCTTCGCCAGCGCCTGCACAAGGCCTGCGCACGCCTGGGCCTGGCGCGTGCGTGGCCCGAACTCGACGTTTCGCGTTTTTGCCCGCCGCCCGAAGCCGGCGCGCCGCAGCAGGGCGCGCTGTTCTGAACTCAGGCCGCGGCCGGGGCTGCGGCGAGCGCCTCGGCTTCGGCGCCGAGCGCGTTCGCGACGGCGCTGCGCAGCGCCAGCCCGCCGGCCTTGCGGCCGGGGCCGTCGCCGATCGGCAGCTTGCCCGCCACGCTCAGATAACGCAGGCGCAAGTCCTCGATCGTGGCCTTCAGGTCGTCGGCGCCGGCGATCTTGTCGTGGTGGCGCTGCAGCACCAGGCGCGCGGTGTCGATCAGCTTGGCATTGAGCGACGCGCGGCCGTTCTCGAGCAGGGTGCGCACTGCGGACCCCGGGTCGCCGGCGATGCTGTAGGCCATCGCGGCCTCGGAGACCTCGAGCACCCGGTGCTGACAGAGGCGGATGCGTTCGACGAAGGGCGGATGCGGCCCCGCGGCGCGCGCCAGCAGCTCCGTCAGCGCCTTGGACGAGCAATGGCGCAGGCCGATGGCGTCGACCCAGGCCTCGGCTTCCTCGATCGCATAACCGGCATCCACCAGCCGCGACAGCAGCGCGAGCATGTTGCTCGCGGCTTCGAGGTCGAAGGAGGCTTCGCGCACCTCGAGCGCCAGGTCTGCGATCCCCTGCAGTGCGTCGTTGTGCTGCAGGCGCAGGGCCAGCTCGAGCGCGCGCACGACACCCCCGAAACGCCGCAGGCGCTGACTGTCGGGTGCGTGCGAGATCGCGTGCTCCAGGTTCTCGGCGCAGCGCTGCAGGCCCTTGGTGTCGGACTGGCGCCAGCGCAGGAAGGCCAGCAGCACCAGCGTCTGTGGATCGAACATCTTCGAGTTGATGCCGATACTGACCGCACGCTCGAGCGAACGCAGCGCGTCGTCGTAGCGCTGGAGATAGAAGGACAGGATGCCGAGCTTCTGCAACCGGCCGACCGAGTCCGGGGTCAGCGACGCGGCGCGCAGCAGCACCGACGCCGCCTCCTCCAGGTTGCCCTGGTCGAGGTGGATGCGGCCCATCACGTCATAGGCGTCGACGAAGTTGGGTTGGTCCTCGATCAGGCTCTCCAGCGTCGACAACGCCTTGTTCGGCTCGTTGCCGTCCTCCTGGGCGCGTGCCACGCCCAGGCGGGCCCAGGGCAGGGCCTGGGCCTTGATGACTGCTTCGTAGAGTTCCCAGGCCTCGCGGTGGCGGCCGCTGGACAGCAGCAGCTCGGCGCCGATGCGCGCGGCAAACAGCCAGAACTCGCCGCGTTCCTGGAATCGTTTGATGCACAGCCCGGCGGCGTCGTCGAAACGGCCTTCGTCGACGGCTTCGAAAATCTGCTTGAGCACGCGCTTGCGCCGTCGTGCGTGCAGCAGGCGGTCGCCGAGCGCGGAGGCAGTGTGCGGCTTGATCAGGAAGCTGTCGAGCGCCGATTCGGCCGCCTCGGCCACCTTGTTGTAGGTGGCTTCGCCGCTGATCATGATGAAGACCGTCGACAGCGGCAGCAGCTGGTGGCGGCGCAGGTCGTCGAGCAGCTGCTGGCCGGCGGCGTCGTTGCCGGCGAAGTTGTTTTCGCACAGCACGATGTCGAACGGGCGTGACTCCAGCTGGCTGCGGGCGTCAGCCACCCGGCCGCACTGCGAGACCGTGCCGATGCCGAAGTCGCGCAGCTGGGCCACGAGGATGCTGCGCGAGGTCGGGTTCGGGTCTATGACCAGCGCCTTGCTCAGATGGATGTCACGGTCGAGCATCAAGGCCGGCCTCCGGCGGACGAAAACCCGCACCCCGTGCCCTGCGGGCAGCGTTGAAGACGGGCAGGGGCGGGCGCAGCCATTTCTGACCGTTTTCGGTCATCCGGGTGTCGCGCTTGAGGAGAGATTTCCCGGACTGCGGGAAATTACCTACTTGAACAGGTCTTTGACGCGGTCGGTCCAGGACTTGGCGTTGGGCGAATGGCGGTCGCCGGCCTTGCGGAAGGACTCGTCGAGTTCCTTCATCAGCTTGCGCTGGTGCTCGGTCAGCTTGACCGGCGTCTCGACCGTGATGTGCGCGTACAGGTCGCCCGGGTAGCTGGAGCGTATGCCCTTGATGCCCTTGCCGCGCAGGCGGAAGGTCTTGCCGTGCTGGGTGCCTTCGGGCAGCTCGATCTCGGCCTTGGCGCCCAGCGTCGGCACCTCGATCGTGCCGCCCAGCGCCGCGGTCGTCATGCTCACCGGCACGGTGCAATGCAGGTCGTCGCCGTCGCGCTCGAAGATCTCGTGCTGCTTGATGCGGATCTCGATGTAGAGATCCCCCGGCGGCCCGCCGTTGGTGCCGGGCTCGCCGTTGCCAGCCGAGCGGATGCGCATGCCTTCGTTGATGCCGGCAGGGATCTTCACCTCCAGCGTCTTCTGGCGCTTGATCTTGCCGGCGCCGTTGCAGGTGGGGCAGGGCTCGGGAATGATCTTGCCGTTGCCGTGGCAGTGCGGGCAGGTCTGCTGGATGCTGAAGAAGCCCTGGCGCAGGTGCACGGTGCCCGAGCCCGAGCAGGTCGGGCAGGTCTTGGGGCTGGTGCCGGGCTTGGCGCCGCTGCCGTGGCAGGTCTCGCAGCCGTCCCAGCTCGGGATGCGGATCTGCGTCTCCTTGCCGGCGGCGGCTTCCTCCAGCGAGATCTCCATCGCGTAGCTGAGGTCGCTGCCGCGATAGACCTGCTGGCCGCCGCCGCGCCGGCCACCGGCAGCACCGCCGAAGATGTCGCCGAAGATGTCGCCGAAGGCCTCGGCGAAGCCGCCGAAACCTTCCGGGCCGGCGCCGCCGCGGCCGCCCATGTTCGGGTCGACGCCGGCGTGGCCGTACTGGTCGTAGGCGGCGCGCTTCTGGGCGTCGGAGAGCATCTCGTAGGCCTCCTTGACCTCCTTGAACTTCTCTTCCGCCTTCTTCGCGTCCTCACCCTGGTTGCGGTCAGGGTGGAACTTCATGGCCAGTTTGCGATAGGCCTTCTTGATGTCGTCGTCCGAGGCGTTCTTCGCAACGCCGAGGATTTCGTAGTAGTCGCGCTTTGCCATGAGGGTGCCGTTTACAGCCAGTCGTCAAGCGTAAACGCCGCGCAGGGGCACCGGAAGCTGCCGGTGCGCCTGGACGCGGCGGGAAGTCACGGCCGGACGCTCGACGTCCGGCCGCGGGAAGATCACTTCTTCACTTCCTTGAACTCGGCGTCGACGACGTTGTCGTCGGCCGGCTTGGACGCGGCCTGCGGCGCCTCGCCGCCCGGGGCGGCACCGGCTGCGGCACCGGCAGCGGCCTGCGCCGCCTGGGCTTCGGCGTAGACCTTCTCGCCGAGCTTCTGGCTGGCCGTCATCAAGGCCTCGGTCTTGGCCTCGATGCCGGCCTTGTCGTCGCCCTTGAGGGCTTCCTCGAGCTCCTTCAGCGCGGCCTCGATCTTCTCCTTCTCGCCCGCGTCGAGCTTGTCGCCGTGTTCGCCCAGCGTCTTGCGCACCGAGTGCAGCGAGGCCTCGCCCTGGTTGCGCGCCTGCACGATCTCGAGCTTCTTCTTGTCGTCGGCGGCGTTGGCCTCGGCGTCCTTCACCATCTTCTCGATCTCGGCCTCGGACAGGCCCGAGTTCGCCTTGATGGTGATCTTGTTCTCCTTGCCGGTGCCCTTGTCCTTGGCGCTGACGTGCAGGATGCCGTTGGCGTCGATGTCGAAGGTGACCTCGATCTGCGGCAGGCCACGCGGCGCCGGCGGGATGCCTTCGAGGTTGAACTCGCCCAGGCTCTTGTTGCCCGAGGCCAGCTCGCGCTCGCCCTGGAAGACCTTGATCGTCACCGCCGGCTGGTTGTCGTCGGCGGTCGAGAACACCTGCGAGAACTTGGTCGGGATCGTGGTGTTCTTCTTGATCATCTTGGTCATCACGCCGCCCAGGGTCTCGATGCCCAGCGACAGCGGGGTGACGTCCAGCAGCAGCACGTCCTTGCGCTCGCCGCCCAGGACCTGGCCCTGGATCGCGGCGCCGACGGCGACGGCTTCGTCAGGGTTGACGTCGCGGCGCGGCTCCTTGCCGAAGAACTCCTTGACCTTGTCCTGCACCTTGGGCATGCGGCTCATGCCGCCGACCAGGATGACGTCGTCGATCTCCGACAGCTTGACGCCGGCGTCCTTGACCGCGATGCGGCAGGGCTCGATCGTGCGCTCGATCAGCTCGTCGACCAGGCTCTCGAGCTTGGCGCGCGTGAGCTTGATGTTCAGGTGCTTCGGGCCCGACGCATCGGCCGTCACGTACGGCAGGTTGATGTCGGTCTGGGTGCTGTTGGACAGCTCGATCTTGGCCTTCTCGGCCGCTTCCTTCAGACGCTGCAGCGCGAGCACGTCCTTGGTCAGGTCGACGCCTTGTTCCTTGCGGAACTCGGTGACGATGTAGTCGATGATGCGCTGGTCGAAGTCTTCGCCGCCGAGGAAGGTGTCGCCGTTGGTCGACAGCACCTCGAACTGCTTCTCGCCGTCGACGTCGGCGATCTCGATGATCGAGATGTCGAAGGTGCCGCCACCCAGGTCGAAGACGGCGATCTTGCGGTCGCCGGTGCCGTGTTTGTCCAGGCCGAAGGCCAGGGCCGCGGCGGTCGGCTCGTTGATGATGCGCTTGACCTCGAGGCCGGCGATGCGGCCGGCGTCCTTGGTCGCCTGGCGCTGGCTGTCGTTGAAGTAGGCCGGCACCGTGATCACGGCTTCGGTCACTTCCTCGCCGAGGTAGTCCTCGGCGGTCTTCTTCATCTTGCGCAGCACTTCGGCGCTGACCTGCGGCGGCGCCAGGCGCTTGCCACGCACCTCGACCCAGGCGTCGCCGTTGTCGGCGGCCGAGATCTTGTAGGGCATCAGGTCGAGGTCCTTCTGCACTTCCTTCTCGGTGAACTTGCGGCCGATGAGGCGCTTCACCGCGTACAGCGTGTTCTTCGGGTTCGTGACCGCCTGGCGCTTGGCCGAGGCGCCGACGAGGATCTCGCCGTCGTCCTGGTAGGCAATGATCGACGGCGTGGTGCGCGCGCCTTCACTGTTCTCGATGACCTTGGTCGTGTTGCCTTCCATCACGGCAACGCACGAATTCGTGGTGCCCAGGTCGATGCCGATGATCTTTCCCATGGTGTTCTCCTGAAATCTGGATTCCGGTTGTCTTGGAGTTGTGGCTGCCGGGCCGGCTTTCAAGCCCGCAACTTGCGTTCGTTCAGGCCTTGGGCCCTGCGACCGTGACCAGCGCCGGGCGCAGCACGCGGTCGGCGATCAGGTAGCCGCGCTGCAGCACGGCGACGACGGTGTTGGCTTCCTGGTCGGCGGGCACGACGCTGATCGCCTGATGCTGGTGCGGGTCGAACTTCGTGCCGGCCGGCGGCGCGATCTGCACGACCTTGTTGCGCTCGAGCGCCTGGGTCAGCTGGCGCAGCGTCGCGTGCGTGCCCTCGAGCAGCTGCTCGGGCGTCGCGTTGTGGATCGCGATCGCCGCTTCCAGGCTGTCCTTGACCGGCAGCATGCTCTCGGCGAAGGCATCGATGGCGAACTTGCGCGCCTTCGCCAGCTCTTCTTCGGAGCGGCGGCGCACGTTTTCGGTCTCGGCCTTGGCTCGCAGATAGGCGTCGGCGACCTCGGCGTGACGGGCCTCGAGTTCGGCCAGGCGCGCCTCGGCGCTCGCCGGGGCCGCAGCGGCCTGCGCGGCGTCGGCCGCAGCGGTCTCGGGGGACGGGGTGTCGGGGGTGTTCGAATTCGCGTTCATTGGCGTCTCGGGGCAAAACATGGATGCAGGTGGGGACTTCGCGCGGGACTTCAAGAGCGCTCGTCGTCGACGCTCGCGCTCCAGCGGTTCCAGTCGGCGAGCTGGCGGCGGTCGCGTTTGGTCGGACGGCCTTGCTCGATCGAGGCGGCGGGCTCGGGCTGCAGGCGGCGCGCCTCGGCGGCGCGTTCGCGGGCGGCGATGCTCTCGGCGGTCTCGCAGTACAGCGTCTGCGCCACCGGCGCCGGGCCGCGCACGGTGCCGAGCACGAGCACGTCGACGACCCGTTCGACGCTGCCCTGGCGCAGCGCGACGCGGTCGCCGACGTGCAGCTCGCGCGCCGGCTTGGCCGCCAGGCCGTTGACGCTGACGCGGCCGCGGTCGGCCTCGTCGGCGGCCAGCGCGCGGGTCTTGTAGAAGCGGGCCGCCCAGAGCCATTTGTCCAGGCGCACGCGGGTGTCGTTCATCGGGTCTCTCGGGCCGGGTGGCCGCTGCGCGGCCGGTTCAGATCGTTGCGCCCAGCGCCGCGGCACGTTGCCGGCGCTGTGCCGTCTCCTGCGCATCGGGCAGCGCGCGTGTTTCCCAGCCGGCCATGTGGCGTTCGGCGATCGAAGCCAGCGCCTCGATCCACGCCCCCTGGTCGTTCAGGCAGGGGATGTACTCGAAGCGTTCGCCGCCGCAGGCCAGGAAGGTGTGGCGCGCCTCCTCGTTGATCTCCTCGAGCGTCTCCAGGCAGTCGGAGACGAAACCCGGGCACATCACGTCGACGCGGCGCACACCGTCGGCGGCCAGCTGGCGCAGCGTCGGTTCGGTATAGGGCTCCAGCCACTTGGCGTTGCCGAAGCGGCTCTGGAAGGTGACGACCACCTGTTCCGGCGTCAGCTCGAGGCGTTCACGCAGCAGGCGCGCCGTCTTGTGGCACTGGCAGCAATAAGGGTCGCCGAGCAGCAGCGTGCGGTGCGGCACGCCGTGGAAGCTCAGCAGCAGTTTTTCGCCCTGGCCGTGCTCGCGCCAGTGCGTGCGCACGCGCTCGGCGAGGGCGCCGACGTAGCCGGCGTCGTCGTGGTACTCGTTGACGAAGCGGAACTCGGGGATGCGGCGGGCGCCGGCGGTCCACTTCATCACCGCGTCGGCGACGCTGCCGGTGGTGGCGCCGGCGTACTGCGGGTACAGCGGCAGCACCAGCACGCGGGTCGCACCTTCGGCACGCAGCGCGTCCAGGCCACGCGCGACCGAGGGTTCGCCGTAGCGCATCGCCACCCGCACCTGCACCCGGTGGCCGCGTGCCTGCAGGGCCTGCGACAGGCCGACGGCCTGGCGGTCGCTCCAGACGGCCAGCGGCGAGCCTTCGGGTGTCCAGATCGTCGCGTACTTGGCCGCCGACTTCGCCGGCCGCGCGCTCAGCACGATGCCGTAGAGGATGGGCAGCCAGAGGATGCGCGGGATCTCGACGACGCGCGGGTCGGACAGGAATTCGGCGAGATAGCGGCGCAGCGCGGCCGGCGTCGGCTCGGTCGGTGTGCCCAGGTTGACCAGCAGCAGGCCGACGCGTTCGTCTTCGCCGTGGCGATGCGGCGGTTCCGGTCGCAGCGTCATGCCGCGGGCCCGCCGTCGGCGCGATGGAGTTCGGCGAGCATGGTCTCGACGGCTACCGGCTTGGTCCAGCAGCCGTCGAAACCGGCGGCCGCCGCCTGTTCGGCGACCAGCGCCGGTTCGTCGGCGGTGCAGAGGAAAGCTGGCAGGGCCTCGGCCCGCAGCGCGCGGCGCAGCGCCGGCAGCAGCTCGAAGCCGTTGGTGTCGGGCAGGTGCAGGTCGATGACCAGCGCGTCGGCGGCGAAGCCGGCGGCGAGTTCGAGCGCTTCCGCGCCGGTGGCGGCGCAGGCGACCTCGATCCCGCCGGCGCAGCGGCAGGTCTCTTCGAAGAGCAGGGTATTGATACGGTCGTCGTCGACGTACAGCACGCGCATGTCGTGGGCCCGTGAAGGGCTAGAGCAGGTCGGCCGCGAGAAGCGGTTGGGTGTCGCCGAAGCGCAGGACGTCGAAAAGAACACAGGTGGCCGCCGGGTCGCCCGGAGAACCGCCGAGGCCGATCTCGCCGCTGCCGTGCAGCGTGCAGCCGCCGCGGCGCAGACTCACGATCTCACCGTCGGCAAATCGCACATAGGTGCCGTTGTAGCTCAGATCGGTGAGCTGGAACGCGCCGCCGTGCCAGTCGACTCGTGCATGCGAGCGAGAGACGCGGGAGTCGTCGACGCGGAACTCGGCCTGCGGCCCGCGGCCCAGCACCACCGGCATCTGCCGGCTGGCGAAGATCCGGTTGTGGTTGACCCATTCCAGCCGCAGGCCGTCGGGCTCTGAGACCGGCTCGGCGTCGCCGGCGAACTGCGTCGGCGGCAGCTCGGCACCGAGCCGGCCGCTGAGCACGAAGACCTGCACCGGCTCGACCCGGCCGCGCAGCACGAGCCGGTCCAGGCTGCGAAAGCGCGAACGCGTCTGCTCGGCCAGGCCTTGCAGGACCTCGCCTGTGACCAGGGTCTCGTTGTCGCCAGCGTGGTCGAGCAGCCGGGCGGCGACGTTGACGGCATCGCCGTAACAGTCGCCCGCCATCTCGACGACCTCGCCTCGCGCCATCGCGATCTGCATCTTCAGGTCGCGCAGCCCGGTCGAGGCGCCGTGGTCGTGGCCTCGGCTGGTGATGCCGTCGAGCACCTCGTGCATCAGCGCGGCGGCCTGCAGCGCCATCATCGGCCGCGGGAAGACGGCCATCAGGCCGTCGCCCAGCGTCTTCACCACGTGGCCACCGAAGTCGGCCACCGGCCGCGTCAGCGAGCCCACGCAATGCGTGACCACCGACGTCGCCTCGGCGTTGCCGAGCGTCTCGTACAGCGCGGTGCTGCCGCGAAGATCGGCGAACAGGACGGTGAGGTCGGAGATCTGCGTCATTCAGCGCGCAATTTTATCGCTTTCCCCCTCCGACGCAGGGGGTCGGGCTTGGCGCGCTTCAGAGATTGTCGAGACCGGGCCGCAACTGGTATAGCTGCGGACGTCCGCTGAGCGCGGACGCTTCGCGAACGCAGTCGCCTGCGGCCCCGCCTATCCAATCAGAGATTGTCCAGGTAGGTCCGCAGCTTGTCCGAGCGGCTCGGGTGCTTGAGCTTGCGGATCGCCTTGGCTTCGATCTGGCGGATGCGCTCACGCGTGACGTCGAACTGCTTGCCGACTTCTTCCAGCGTGTGGTCGGTCGACATCTCGATGCCGAAGCGCATGCGCAGCACCTTGGCTTCGCGCGGGGTGAGCGAGTCCAGGATGTCCTTGACGACGTCGCGCAGGCCGGCCTGCATCGCCGCGTCCACCGGGGCCACGTTGTTCGTGTCCTCGATGAAGTCGCCCAGGTGGCTGTCGTCGTCGTCGCCGATCGGCGTCTCCATGGAGATCGGCTCCTTGGCGATCTTCATGATCTTGCGGATCTTGTCCTCGGGGATCTCCATCTTCTCGGCCAGCGTCGGCGCGTCGGGTTCGAAGCCGAACTCCTGCAGGTGCTGGCGCGAGATGCGGTTCATCTTGTTGATCGTCTCGATCATGTGAACCGGGATGCGGATCGTGCGCGCCTGGTCGGCGATCGAGCGCGTGATCGCCTGGCGGATCCACCAGGTGGCGTAGGTCGAGAACTTGTAGCCGCGGCGGTATTCGAACTTGTCGACCGCCTTCATCAGGCCGATGTTGCCTTCCTGGATCAGGTCGAGGAACTGCAGGCCGCGGTTGGTGTACTTCTTCGCGATCGAGATCACCAGGCGCAGGTTGGCCTCGATCATCTCCTTCTTCGCGTCGCGGCTGGCCTTCTCGCCGGCGTTCATGTTCTTGTTGATCTGCTTCAGGTCGTCGAGCGGGACGACCGCGCGCGCCTGCAGATCGATCAGCTTCTGCTGCAGTTCCTGCACCGCCGGCAGGTTGCGGCCGAGCACGGCGCCATAGGCCTTGCCCGAAGCGACTTCCTTCTCGGCCCACTTCAGGTTGAGCACGTTGGGCGGGAAGGTCTTGATGAAGTGTTCCTGCGGCATGCCGCACTTGTCGACGACGATCTTGCGGATCTCGCGCTCGTAGCGGCGCACGTCGTCGACCTGGGCGCGCAGGATCTGGCACAGCTTCTCGATCGTCTTGACCGTGAAGCGGATCGTCATCAGGTCCTGGCTGATCGACTGCTGGGCCTTGTTGTAGGCCGGCGACTTGTAGCCTTCCTTCTCGTAGGCCTTGCGCATGCGGTCGAAGTGCGAGCGCAGCGCCTCGAACTTCTCCAGCGCCTGCTTCTTCAGCTCTTCGAGCTTCTTCGTCAGCGCCTTGCTGCCGCCGGCGCCGTCGTCGTCGTCGTCCTCGTCGAACTCGTCGAAGTCTTCCTCGGCGACGTAGTCGTCGGCCTCGTCGTCGCTGACGAAGCCGTCGACGGCCTCGGAGATCTGCATCTCGCCGGCGGCGATCTTGTCGGCCATCGCCAGGATCTCGGCGATCGTCGTCGGGCTGGCGCTGATGGCCAGCATCATCGCCTGCAGGCCACCTTCGATGCGCTTGGCGATCTCGATTTCGCCTTCACGCGTGAGCAACTCGACCGAGCCCATCTCGCGCATGTACATGCGCACCGGGTCGGTGGTGCGGCCGAACTCGCTGTCGACGGTCGACAGCGCGGCTTCGGCGGCTTCCTCGGCTTCCTCGTCGGTGGCGGTGGCGGTGTTGCTGCCGTTGATCAGCAGCGTGGCCGCGTCGGGCGCCTGCTCGTAGACCGCGATGCCCATGTCGTTGAGCATCGAGACGATGGCCTCGAGGATTTCGTTGTCGACCAGCTTCTCGGGCAGGTGATCGTTGATTTCCTGGTGCGTCAGGAAACCACGCGTCTTGCCCATCTTGATGAGGGTCTTGAGCTCCTGGCGGCGCTTGGCGACTTCCTCTTCGGTCAGCGTGGCCTCGTCCAGCCCGAACTCGCGCATCAGCGCGCGCTCCTTGGCGCGGCTGACCTTCATGCGCAGCGGCTTGACCTTGGCTTCCTTGCCGTCGGCGGCAGCCTCGACCTCGACCTCGGCTTCCGGCTCGGCCTCGAGTTCGACCTCCAGGTCGACCAGTTCGTCTTCCTCGGCGTCAGCCTTCTTCGCGTCCTTCTTGCCGGCCTTGGCCTTGGTGTCAGCCTTGACGGCGGGCGCCTTGGCCGTCTTTGCCGCCGGCTTGGTGGCAGCGGCGGGCTTGGCCTTGGTCTCGGCGGCGACCTTGGCCTTGATGCTCTTGGCGTCGGCGGGGTCGGAAAGGGCAGCGGATGCGGGCTTCTTGGCGGTCATGCGGTTCCTCGGGAAGGTTTCCACGGCCACGCGTCGCCTTGCGCGCAGCGCAAAGCGGTCGGGATAACGCCGCAACTCGCGGCGCCCGGTGGTGGCGCGTCCAGACGGGCAAGCTCGCGTGAACTCATCGAAGATGCGCAGTCCTTGCGGGTGAGGTTGGCCTTATGACCCTTGTCGAGGGTGGCCGGGGCCCGGAGGTGCTGCTGCTCACTCTTGCCGCTGCAACAAACCGAGCATTATCGGCGACGCACCCCGATTCGTCAAAAAAACAGAAGGATTTCTGCGCCGCGGCCGGTCGGCCAGCCCACATCACGCACAAATGGGGGCAAAACCCGCGCCCGCTGGCTTCAGTGCCGGCCGAGCACCGCCATCGCCGAACGCACGGCCTGGGCGCGGATGGTCTGCGCGACCGCGGTGTGCAGGTCTTCCAGCAGCGGGTCGATCGGCACCTCGGCGCCGTCGACCAGCGCCACCGCGTCGGCGCCCCAGGGCTCGACCGCGATCTGCTCGCGCAGCGTCGGCCAGGGCGTGTCGCCGTGGTCGGCCAGCCAGCGGTCGATCCAGCGGAAACACTCGGCGTGCCAGTCGGGCAGGGCGGCCAGCGCCTCGTGGTCGGCGTCGGTCAGCTCCAGCCACCAGCCGGAGCGCAGCAGCAGCACGCGCACGACCTGATCCTGCGGCTGGCGCACCGATACGCGCGGGCCGCCGCGGCGCGGCTGCTGGCGCCGCGGCGGCGTGAACGCCGGCCGCGGGCC
>NZ_NRRU01000021.1 GCF_016583785.1 Rubrivivax gelatinosus
AGCAGAAGGCCTACCGCGGCGCGACGCCGACGATGTCGGTGCTGACGATCACGTCCAACGTGGTCTACGGCAAGAAGACCGGCAACACGCCGGACGGCCGCAAGGCGGGTGAACCGTTCGCGCCGGGCGCCAACCCGATGCACGGGCGCGACCACAAGGGCGCGGTCGCCTCGATGGCCTCGGTCGCCAAGCTGCCCTACAGCTGCTCGCAGGACGGCATCTCCTACACCTTCACGATCGTGCCGAGCGCGCTCGGCACGGATGAAGGCCGGCGCGTGGACAACCTGGTGAACCTGATCGACGGCTACTTCGGCTCGGGTGGCCACCACATCAACGTCAACGTCTTCGACCGTTCGACGCTGCTGCACGCGATGGATCATCCCGAGCTCTACCCGCAGCTGACGATCCGGGTGTCGGGCTACGCGGTGAACTTCATCAAGCTCACGCGCGAACAGCAGCTCGACGTCATCAGCCGTACCTTCCATGCGACCCACTGACGTCATCGACGTCGCCGCCGCTGCCGCCCCGTGCGGCCTGCGGCCGGCAAACGCCCCGGAGCCCGCCCCGGCGGCGGCCGCCACCGAAGGTTGGGTCCATTCGACCGAGACCTGCGGGGCGGTGGACGGCCCGGGCATACGCTACGTGCTCTTCCTGTCCGGCTGCCCGCTGCGCTGCGCCTATTGCCACAACCCCGACACCTGGCACCGGCACGAGGGCACGCTCACCAGCGTCGCTGAACTGCTGACCGACATAGGCCGCTACCGCGGCTTCATCCAGGCCCACGGGGGCGTGACGCTGAGCGGCGGCGAGCCGCTGGCCCAGCCGCGTTTCGTCAAGGCGCTGCTGCGCGGCTGCAAGGCGATGGGCCTGCACACGGCGCTCGACACCTCGGGCTATCTCGGTGCCCTGGTCGACGACGAGATGATGGCCGACCTGGACCTGGTGTTGCTGGACATCAAGGCCTTCAGCGAGAAGCGCTACCGCCGGCTCACCGGCGCGGAGCTGGAGCCGACGCTGGAGTTCGCGCGGCGCCTGGCCGCGATCGGCAAACCCATCGTGCTGCGCTACGTGCTGGTGCCCGGCTGGACCGACCACGAAGCCGAGATCCGCGCGCTCGCCGCCTTCGCTGCCGGGCTGGGCAATGTGCAGCGTGTCGACGTGCTGCCCTTCCACCAGATGGGCGAGCACAAGTGGCGCGAGCGTGATCTGAACTACCGCCTCGCCGGCGTCGCCCCGCCGTCGGACGAAGCGGCCGAGCGCACGCGCTCGCTGTTCCGCGCCGCCGGGCTGCAGGTGAGCTGACCGGCCCCCTCGGCCCCGCGCCTCCCGACCGAACACGACTCCGGGCACACGCCCGGTCGGGCTTGCTGTTGCCCGCGAATCCGCACCGACTGCCATGCTGACCGAAATCCGCCCCACTGCCGCGCTGTTCGACGGCGCCCGTGTCCCGGCCGGCGCTGCGATCGACCACGACGACGGCGTCACCGGGAGCCTGCCCTGCGACGAGATCGCCGCCGGCCGCACGCGCCAGCTGGACGCGCTGCTGATGAAGTGCGAGCGCCTGGCGCCGCTGCCCACCGCGGTGGTCTACCCGGGCAGCGAGCCCGCGCTGCGGGGCGCCGTCGCGGCCGAGCGGGCCGGGCTGATCGAGCCGGTGCTGGTCGGCCCGGCGCGCCAGATCCGCGCGCTCGCCGCGGTGCACGGGCTGGACATCTCGCGCTGCCGGCTGGTGGACGTCGAGCATGCGAAGGAATCTGCCGAGGCCGCCGCCCGGCTGGCACGCGACGGCGAGGTCGGGGCGCTGATGAAGGGCTCGCTGCACACCGACGAGCTGATGGGCGCCGTCGTGCGCAAGGACAACGCGCTGCGCACCGCCGCGCGCATCAGCCACGTCTTCGTGATGCAGGTGCCGACCTACGCGCGCACGCTGCTGATCACGGACGCCGCGATCAACATCTCGCCCTCGCTCGAAGACAAGGTGCACATCGTCCAGAACGCGATCCACCTGGCGCAGGCGCTGGGCGTGGACCGGCCCAGGGTGGCCATCCTGTCGGCGGTCGAGACCATCAACCCGCGCATCCCGTCGACGCTGGAAGCCGCCGTGCTGTGCAAGATGGCCGAACGCGGCCAGATCACCGGCGGCGTGCTCGACGGGCCGCTGGCCTTCGACAACGCGATCTCGGCCGAAGCCGCGCGCACCAAGGGCATCGAGTCGCCGGTGGCCGGCCAGGCCGACATCCTGCTGGTGCCCGACCTGGTGGCCGGCAACCTGCTGGTCAAGCTGTTCGCCTTTCTGGCCAATGCCGACGCCGCCGGCATCGTGCTCGGCGCCAAGCTGCCGGTGATCCTGAGCAGCCGCGCCGACAGCCTGCGCTCGCGGCTGACGTCTTGCGCCATCGCTGCGCTGCTGGCCGAGGCCCGGCGCGCCGCCGCTTGACGGCGAGTGCACGCACCCAGGCCGCGAGGCCGACGAAAGCAAAACCATGCTCGACCGCACCCATTCCCGCTACCTGCCCGGCGACGGGTCTGAGCCCGACCCGGCTGCGGCTGCACCGCGCTCGCTGTTCGACCCGCTCGCCCCCGACGCCGTGGCCTGCGCTGCCGAGGAGATGGGCGTGAAGAAGGCCAAGGCCACGGCCGCCCATCAGTTCGGGCTGGCGGTGCTGGGCGGCGCCTTCGTCGCGCTGGGCGCGATGTTCGCCACCGTCGCGATCGCCGGTGCCGACCACCTGCTGCCCTGGGGCGTGATGCGCCTGCTGATGGGCGCGGCCTTCTCGATGGGGCTGATGCTGGTCGTCGTCGCCGGTGCCCAGCTGTTCACCAGCGACGCGCTGATGGTGATGGCCTGGGCCAGCGGCCGGCTGGACACCCGCCGCATGCTGCGTGTCTGGACCCTGGTCTGGCTGGGCAACCTGGTCGGTGCGCTCGGCACCGCGGTCATCGTCTTCCTCGGCGGCCAGTACGGCGCCGGGCACGGCGAGGTCGGCGCCAGTGCGCTCTACCTGGCCTCGAGCAAGGCCAGCCTGGCGCCGTTCAAGGCGTTTTCGCTCGCCATCCTGTGCAACGTGCTGGTCTGCCTGGCGACCTGGCTGTCGCTGGCCGCGCGCAGCGTGACCGACAAGATCGTCGCGATGTTCCTGCCGATCACGGCCTTCGTTGCCGCCGGGTTCGAGCACTGCGTGGCCAACATGTACTTCGTGCCCTACGGCCTGCTGGTCAAGTGGTTCGCGCCGGCCGGCTTCTGGGCCGAACCGGCGGCGCAGGCCAAGGCAGCCGCCGAGATCCCGGTGGGCCAGTACCTGGTCAACCTGGGCGTCGTGACGCTGGGCAATTGGGTCGGTGGCGCCTTGCTCGTCGCTGGTGCTTACTGGTGGCTGTTCCGCCGCGGCGCGCGCGCCGCCCGGGCCGTCTGACGGCGGCGGCGATGTCGGGATTCATCGACTACAGCGCCACCGCGCGCGAGACCGAGCGTGCGCTGCTGCGTGCCGGGCTGGCGCTGGGCATCGACTGGCACGACGCCGCTGCGGTGCAGGCGATCGTGCGCGAGACGCTGGACCGCCGCCAGGGCCTGCACCGCGGCGCGGCGCGCCTGCCGCACGGGCGCGAACGCCAGCGCCTGCAGCTGTGTGCGCTGGTCGTGCTGCGCCGTCGCATCGAAGTGGAGTACGAGCCCGCGGTGGCGTGTGCCGCCACTGGCGTGTGGCGCGCGCTGTCGCAGGCGCTGGACCACGAACTCGCCGGCCGTCTCGGCGCCTGAACGGGCCGGGCAGGGCGCGAGAACCTGGCATCCCGGGGCGGGCCGCCACCGGGATGCCGTTGTCGCCGGGCTCAGGCCGCGGCGGCTTCAACCGCCTGCAGCGCCGCGACGCTGTCCAGCGGTTCGACGACTTCGTCGGCGATGACGTTGCACAGCCGGCCTATGCCCGAGATCTCCACCTCGACGGTGTCGCCGGCCTGCATGAACAGCGGCGGCACGCGTTTCTTGCCGACGCCGCCGGGCGAGCCGGTGATGATCACGTCGCCGGGCGACAGCGCGCTGAAGGTGCTGATGTACTCCACCAGCTCGGCCACCGGATGGATCATGCTGGCCGTCGTGTCGTCCTGCACCTGCATGCCGTTGAGGAAGGTGCGCAGGCGCAGCTGCTGCGGGTCGCCGATCTCGTCGGGCGTGACCAGCCACGGGCCGAAGGCGCCGGTGTCGTGCCAGTTCTTGCCGGCGGTGAACCAGCTGTGCTGCCAGTCCCGCACCGAGCCGTCCATGTAGCAGGCATAGCCGGCGACGTGCCGCAGGGCGTCTTCACGGCGGATGCCGCGGCCGCCGGTGCCGATCACCACCGCCAGTTCGCCTTCGTAGTCGAACTCGCGGCTTTGCAGCGGCTTGACGACAGGGCAGCGGTGGCCGGTCTGCGAGTCGGGGAAGCGGATGAACAGCGTCGGCGCGGGGTTGGTCTCGGCGAACTCCTGGCGCTTGGCGGCGTAGTTCATGCCGACGCAGAAGATCTTGTTCGGGTGCTCGATGACGGGCAGGAAGGCGACCTCGCTCTCCTGGTAGTCGGGCGCGGCCTGTTCGTACTCGCGCGCGAGCGTGATGCCGCCGGGGGCGGCGAGCAATGCGCGCAGGCTGGCGTAGCGCTCGCCGAGGCGGCTGCCCAGGTCGACGATGCCGCGTTCGGTGCGGATGCCGTAGCTGCGTTTGCCCCGGCTGTTGCGGAAGCTGAGCAATTTCATGGGGTCTTCGTGAAACGTTTGGCGTCGGCACGCTGCCGTCGTTTCGCTTTCAGGTTGGGTTGCGGTGAAGCCACTGTAGGAAACGACGCGATATCGTCATAGATACATTTCCCAGCTTTCAGAGTTGCCCTGGCAGGCAAAGCTGGAGCCGCTGCGGCGGCGCGCCCGAGGGCGATGTGCTCGCGGCCGCTTCCGGTCTGCCGCGAGCCATGGGCCGCTCGGACCGTCGCGATGGGGAATCAGGTTCGCAAGCGGAGCCCGATCGATGCCGCATTCGCCACGACGAGTCGTGACGAACGGTTGGCAGATCGAATGCTGAAGCGGAACTCGTTTTCACGAGGGGGCGTCGACAGTGATTGCCTAGCCCATCATTTTCGTGGTGCCTGAGGCCGAGCGACTCAAGCGAGTCGTCGAACTCAAAGACAAATTCCTGGTCGGGGTGAGAGGATTCGAACCTCCGGCCTCTACGTCCCGAACGTAGCGCTCTACCAGGCTAAGCTACACCCCGATTTGGCTGTCCGGCAATGTGTTCATTGCCAGTGCCTTGTCTCCCGCTGCTCTTGCAGTGCCTCTCGGATTACGAGGACCTGTGAACAGCGCGAAAACAAAATTCTAGCAGAGCTTCGCGGGCTTTGGAAACAGGCAGCAGATCAAGCTGTGTGCGAGCCTTGTCGGCCTGGGCCTGCGCAGCCTCGCGCGTGGCCTCCAGCGCCCCCGTGCGGCGCACGATGGCGATGATCTCCGGGAGCTTCTCGAGTTCGCCGTGTTCGATCGCGTGGCGGATCAGGTCGCGCTCCTCGGGCGTGCCGCGCTCCATCGCGATCAGCAGCGGCAGCGTCGGCTTGCCTTCGCGCAGATCGTCGCCGACGTTCTTGCCGAGTTCGTCGCTGTTGCCTTCGTAGTCGAGCAGGTCGTCGACGAGCTGGAACGCGGTGCCGAGCGAGCGCCCATAGTCGGCGCAGGCTTCCTCGATCTCGGGCGACGCGCCCGCCAGCACCGCGCCCAGGCGCGCGCTGGCTTCGAACAGCTTGGCGGTCTTGTAGCGGATGACACGCAGGTACTCGTCGACCGCGAGGTCGGCGTCGTGCATGTTCATCAGCTGCAGGACCTCGCCCTCGGCGATGACGTTGGTCGCTTCGGCCAGGACCTCGAGCACCCTCATGCTCTTGACCGAGACCATCATCTGGAACGAACGCGAGTACAGGAAGTCGCCGACCAGCACCGCCGCGGCGTTGCCGAACATCGAGTTCGCCGTCGCGCGCCCTCGGCGCAGCGAGGACTCGTCGACGACGTCGTCGTGCAGCAGCGTCGAGGTGTGGATCAGCTCGACGACGGCGGCCAGTTCGTAGCGTTCCGCGCCGCGGAAGCCGAGCGCCTCCGAGAACAGCAGCAGCAGGCGCGGGCGCATGCGTTTGCCGCCGGCGCCGATGATGTAGCTGGCGATCTGGTCGATCAGCCCAACCTTCGAGGACAGCCGGGCGCGGATGACGGCGTCGACCTGGCGCATCGCGGCGTCCATCGGGTCGTCGACGTGAGGAGGGGAAGCGGTGGTCTGAAGCACGGAACGCGCCGGTTGATTCGGCTGGATTATAGGAAGGCGGTTCTGACACCGTCCGGCCGGGGCCGGTGGTGATACCGACGTGCTCGGGCGCAGGGGCGCCCGAGCAAGCCGACACGGCGAGCAGACATGCTATACTGAAAGGCTCTGCGTTGTTTGCTGCCCGTCACAGGGCGACATGCACCGCAGATGTCCACAAGACTGAAGGAAGGCACACATGTACGCGGTCATAAAAACCGGTGGCAAGCAATACAAGGTTGCTGCCGGCGAAAAGATCAAGGTAGAACAGATAGCTGCGGACGTGGGCCAGGAAATCGTGATCGAACAGGTGCTGGCCGTCGGTGACGGCGCGGATCTGCAGATCGGGGCTCCCTGGGTCGCGGGTGCAAGCGTCAAGGCAACCGTCGTGGCGCATGGCCGTCACGACAAAGTCCGCATCTTCAAGATGCGTCGCCGCAAGCACTACCAGAGGCACGGCGGCCACCGCCAGAACTACACCGAGCTGGAAATCGGCTCCGTGAACGTCTGAAGGAGCACTGAACCATGGCACAGAAAAAAGGCGGCGGCTCAACCCGCAACGGTCGCGACTCCAAGCCGAAGATGCTCGGCGTGAAGGCGTTCGGCGGCGAGGTCGTTTCGGCCGGCTCGATCATCGTGCGTCAGCGCGGCACGCGTTTCCACGCCGGCGTCAACGTCGGCATGGGCCGTGACCACACGCTGTTCGCGCTCGTCGACGGCAACGTTTCGTTCGCGATCAAGGGCGAGAAGAATCGCCAGACGGTGAACGTCACGCCGGTCTAAAGGCCGACGCGACCTTCGATCCCGAAGCCCCGGCACGCCGGGGCTTCGTCTTTTCTATCATCTCGCACCATGAAGTTCGTAGACGAAGCCACGATAGACATCGCCGCGGGCAACGGCGGCGCCGGCTGCGTCAGCTTCCGGCGCGAGAAGTTCATCCCCTTCGGCGGCCCCAACGGCGGCGACGGCGGGCGGGGCGGCAGCGTCTGGGCGCTGGCCGACCGCAACATCAACACGCTGATCGACTACCGCTACGCGCGCCGCCACGAAGCGCGCAACGGCGAGTCCGGGCGCGGTGCCGACCAGTTCGGTGCTGCGGGCGAGGACATCGTGCTGCGCATGCCGGTGGGCACCATCATCACCGACCTCGAGTCCGGCGAGGTGCTGTGCGAACTGCTCGAGCACGACCAGCGCGAACTGCTCGCCAAGGGCGGTGACGGCGGTTTCGGCAACCTGCACTTCAAGACCAGCACCAACCGTGCGCCGCGGCAGAAGACCGCCGGCTGGCCGGGCGTGGCACGCAAGGTCAAGCTCGAGCTGCGTGTGCTCGCCGACGTCGGCCTGCTGGGCATGCCCAACGCCGGCAAGAGCACGCTGATCTCGGCGATATCCAACGCCCGGCCGAAGATCGCCGACTACCCGTTCACGACGCTGCACCCGAACCTGGGCGTGGTGCGCGTGGGCCCGGAGCGCAGCTTCGTCGTCGCCGACATCCCGGGCCTGATCGAAGGCGCGAGCGAAGGCGCGGGCCTGGGCCACCGCTTCCTGCGCCATCTGCAGCGCACGCGGCTCTTGCTGCACATCGTCGACCTGGCGCCCTTCGACGAAGGCGTCGATCCGGTGCAGCAGGCCAAGGCCATCGTCGCCGAGCTGAAGAAGTACGACCCCGAACTGCACGCCAAGCCGCGCTGGCTGGTGCTCAACAAGATCGACATGCTGCCGGTCGAGGAGCGCGAGGCGCGCGTGAAGGATTTCGTGCGCCGGCTGCGCTACAAGGGCCCGGTGTTCGCGATCTCGGCGCTGGCGCGCGAAGGTCTGGAGCCGCTGCTCGAGGCGATCTGGAAACACGTCGCCGCGCAGCAGCACGAGGCGCCGCTGCCCGACCCGCGTTTCGACAACCCGCCGCCGTCAGATCCCGCATGAGCAGCGTGCTCGCGGCCGCGCGCCGCATCGTCGTCAAGGTCGGCTCGAGCCTGGTCACGAACGAAGGCCGCGGCGTCGATGCCGAGGCCATCGGCAACTGGTCACGCCAGCTCGCGGCGCTGGCGCGCGACGGGCGCGAGGTCGTGATGGTTTCCAGCGGCGCCATCGCCGAAGGCATGAAGCGCCTGGGCTGGACGACGCGGCCCAAGGAGCTCAACGAGCTGCAGGCCGCTGCCGCCGTCGGCCAGATGGGGCTGGCGCAGATGTACGAGACGCGGCTGTCCGAGCAGGGTCTGCGCAGCGCCCAGGTGCTGCTGACGCACGCCGACCTGGCTGACCGCGAGCGCTACCTCAACGCCCGTTCGACGCTGCTGACGCTGCTGGCGCTGGGCGTGGTGCCGGTGATCAACGAGAACGACACCGTCGTCACCGACGAGATCAAGTTCGGCGACAACGACACGCTGGGTGCGCTCGTCGCCAACCTGATCGAAGCCGACGCGCTGGTCATCCTGACCGACCAGCGCGGGCTGTACTCGGCCGATCCGCGCCAGGATCCCGAGGCCCGTTTCATCGACGTCGCCACCGCCGGCGACCCGGCGCTGGAGCAGATGGCCGGCGGCGCCGGCTCCAGCATCGGCCGCGGCGGCATGATCACCAAGGTGCTGGCGGCCAAACGCGCTGCCGGCAGCGGTGCCAGCACCGTCATCGCCTGGGGGCGCGAGCCCGACGTGCTGCTGCGCCTGGTGCGCGGCGAGGCGATCGGCAGCGCGCTCGTCGCCGGCACGCCCAAGTTCGCGGCGCGCAAGCAGTGGATGATCGACCACCTGCAGCTGCGTGGTTCGGTCGTCGTCGACGCCGGCGCCGCGCTCAAGCTGCGCGCGGACGGCAAGAGCCTGCTGCCGATCGGCGTCGTCGAGGTGCAGGGCGAGTTCGCGCGTGGCGACGTCATCGCGGTGCTGGCGCCGGGCGGCGAGGTGATCGCGCGCGGTCTGGCCAACTACTCGTCGGCCGAGGCGCGGCTGATCTCACGCCACGCGTCGTCGCAGATCGAGTCGCTGCTGGGCTACGCCCACGAGCCCGAGATGATCCACCGGACCAACCTGGTCCTGGTCTGAGCCGGCGGCTTCAGCGCGGCGTGGCCGGTGCCGCAGCCGGCGGCCAGGGCGCCTCGAGTTCGTCGTGGCGGTGCGTGCGCAGGCCCGAGCGCAGATAGCGGTTATGCGTGGGCTGGCGCGGCAGGTAGCGCGAGAGCTCGGTCAGCGCCATCTCGTAGACGCCGCGCTTGAACTCGATGACGACGTCCAGCGGCACCCAGTACTCGTTCCAGCGCCAGGCGTCGAACTCGGGGTGGTCGGTGGCGCGCAGGTTCATGTCGCAGTCGCGGCCGACCAGGCGCAGCAGGAACCAGATCTGCTTCTGGCCGCGATAGTGGCCGCGTGCATCGCGCCGGATGTAGTGCTCGGGCACCTCGTAGCGCAGCCAGTCGCGGGTGCGGCCGATGATCTGCACGTGCTCGGGCCTGAGGCCAACTTCCTCATGCAACTCGCGGAACATCGCCTGCTCGGGCGACTCGCCGTGCTTGATGCCGCCTTGCGGAAACTGCCAGGAATGGGTGCGAAGCCGCTTGCCCCAGAACACCTGGTTCTTCGCATTCAGCAGCACGATGCCGACGTTGGGCCGGAAGCCCTCCCGGTCGAGCATAATCGGACCCCGAATCTGTGACTCAGATCATTATTGCACCGGGCAGGTGCGGCACAAAGGCTCTCGGTTTCCCGCACGCGGGCTGCAGCCGTCCCGCACGGCCCGCACCGCGCCCATGAAAGCCTCCCAGACCTTCATCTCCACCCTCAAGGAAGCTCCCGCCGACGCGGAAATCGTCAGCCACAAGCTGATGATGCGTGCCGGGATGATCAAGCGCCTCGGCGCCGGCATCTACAACTACATGCCGATGGGCCTGCGGGTGATCCGCAAGGTCGAGGCCATCATCCGCGAGGAGATGAACCGCGCCGGCGCCGTCGAACTGCTGATGCCGGTGGTGCAGCCGGCCGAGCTCTGGATGGAGACCGGCCGCTTCCAGGCCTACGGCCCCGAACTGCTGCGCGTGAAGGACCGCCACGACCGCGACTTCGTCATCCAGCCGACGAGCGAAGAGGTCATCACCGACATCGCGCGCCAGGAGCTGCGCAGCTACAAGCAGCTGCCGCGCACCTTCTATCACGTGCAGACCAAGTTCCGCGACGAGCGCCGCCCGCGTTTCGGCGTCATGCGCGGCCGCGAGTTCACGATGAAGGACGCCTACTCCTTCGACCGCGACAAGGCCTCGGCGCTGAAGAGCTACGACACGATGTACCGCGCCTACTGCGCGATCTTCGACCGCTTCGGCCTGACCTACCGCGCGGTGGCTGCCGACACCGGCGCCATTGGCGGCGACGCCTCGCATGAGTTCCAGGTCATCGCCGACACCGGCGAGGACGCGATCGTCTACTGCCCGACGAGCGACTACGCGGCCAACATCGAACTCGCCGAAGCGGTTTCGCTGATCGCCGAACGCGCAGCGCCGGCCCAGGCCCTGGCCAAGACGCCGACGCCGGGCAAGAGCACCTGCGAGGACGTCGCGGCGCTGCTCGGCCTCCCGCTCGCGAACACCGTCAAGTCGCTGGTGCTGGCCACCGACGAGAAGGACGAGGCCGGCGACATCGTCAAGACGACGGTCTGGCTGCTGCTGGTGCGCGGCGACCACGCGCTCAACGAGGTCAAGACCGGCAAGCTGCCGGGGCTCAAGAGCGGTTTCCGTTTCGCCACCATTGCCGAGATCGAGGACCACTTTGGCTGCAAGCCGGGCTACCTCGGCCCGATCGGGCTGAAGAAGCCGGTGAAGGTGGTCGCCGACCGCACGGTCGCGAACATGAGCGACTTCGTCTGCGGCGCCAACGAGCCCGACTTCCACATCGCCGGCGTCAACTGGGGCCGCGACCTGCCCGAGCCCGACTTCGTCGCCGACATCCGCAACGTCGTCGCCGGCGACCCCTCGCCCGACGGCCAGGGCGTGCTCGCGATCCAGCGCGGCATCGAGGTCGGCCACGTCTTCTACCTCGGCACCAAGAAGTACAGCGTGCCGATGGGCGCGACCTTCCTCGACGAGAACGGCAAGCCGCAGCCTTTCGAGATGGGCTGCTACGGCATCGGCGTCACGCGCATCCTGGGCGCGGCGATCGAGCAGAACCACGACGAACGCGGCATCGTCTGGCCGGACGCGATCGCACCGTTCACGGTGGCCGTTTGCCCGATCGGCTACGACCGCAGCGCCGAGGTCAAGACCGCGGCCGACCAGCTGCACGACGAACTGGTGGCGCTCGGCATCGACGTCGTGCTCGACGACCGCGGCGAACGCCCGGGCGCGATGTTCGCCGACTGGGAGCTGATCGGCGTGCCGCACCGCGTCGTCATCTCCGACCGCGGCCTGAAGGCCGGCACGGTCGAGGTCCAGGGCCGGCGCGAGACCGCGGCGAACACGGTGCCGCTGGCCGAGGCCGTCGCTTTCGTGAAGGGCCGCCTGAAGGCATGATCGGCCGCCGTGCGCTGCTGGCGCTGCCGCTGGCGGCCGCCTGCGGCGCCGCCCGCGCCGGGGCGCAGAAGGAAGAGCCGCTGGCCGACGCCGTGCGCGGTGCGCTGGCGGCGGCGGTGGCCGACGGTGCCCCGCCCAAACCCGGCTTCCTGCGCGTCGAGGACCGGCTGGCCTATCTGCGCTGGCTGGGAGCGGCCAGCGAGAAGTTGAAGCGCCGCAAGAGCGAACACCGCACGCGCGTCGAGTTCCTCGAGACCGTCTGGTACGAGAGCCGGCGTGCCGGGCTGGAGACCTCGCTGGTGCTGGGCCTGATCCAGGTCGAGAGCGGTTTCCGCAAGTACGCGATCAGCAGCGCCGGCGCGCGCGGCTACATGCAGGTGATGCCGTTCTGGTCGCGCCTGATCGGCGACGGCGACGCCAGCCGGCTGTTCCACATGCAGACCAACATGCGCTTCGGCTGCGTGATCCTGCGCCACTACCTGGACGCCGAGCGCGGCGACCTGTTCATGGCCCTGGGCCGCTACAACGGCAGCCGCGGCCGCGCGGAGTACCCGAACATGGTGTTCGGCGCGCGCCGGGCCTGGGACATCAAGGCTTGAGCTGGAGGCCGCGCCATTCGCGCGGCGCGGCGCCCGTGGCCTGCAGCAGCGCGAGCACACGCTCGACGCCGTCGTCGACGATCTCGGCCACCGTCTGCGGCCGGTGATAGAAGGCCGGCAGCGGCGGGAAGATGATCGCGCCCATCTCGGTTGCGGCCGTCATGTTGCGCAGGTGCGCCAGGTTCAGCGGCGTCTCGCGCACCATCAGCACCAGGCGCCGGCGTTCCTTCAAGGTGACGTCGGCCGCGCGGGTCAGCAGGTTGTCGGCCAGGCCGTGGGCGACGGCGGCCAGCGTCTTCATCGAACACGGCGCGACCACCATCGCCGCGGTGTCGAAGCTGCCGCTGGCGACGCAGGCGCCGACGTCGCCGGGCGCGTAAGCGTGGTCGGCCAGCGCTTCGAGTTCGCCGCGCGACAGGCCGAGTTCGTGGTAGGCGTTGAGCACGCCGGCCGGGGTCGCGATCAGGTGCGTCTGGAGCCCCAGTTCGCGCGCGCGCTGCAGCAGGCGCACGCCGTAGACGGCGCCGCTGGCGCCGGTGATGCCGACGACCAGCCGCGGCGCCGGCATCAGGCCTTGGCCAGCAGCTGCTGCAGCTCGCCCGACTGGTACATCTCCATCATGATGTCCGAGCCGCCGACGAACTCGCCGCCGACGTAGAGCTGCGGGATCGTCGGCCACTGGGCGTAGTCCTTGATCCCCTGGCGCACGTCCTCGTCCTCGAGCACGTTGAAGGTCTTGAACTCGTCAACGCCGCAGGCCTTGAGCACCTGCACGGCGCGGCCGGAAAAACCGCACATCGGAAACTGCGCCGTACCCTTCATGAAGAGCACCACGCGGTTGCCCTTGACCAGTTCGTCGATGCGTTGTTGAACGTCGCTCATCGCTGTGCTGCCGCCGGATGTCTGAAAGAGGCAAGGATAAGCCAAAGGCAGGTGACGCCCGGGCGCGGCGGCCGATGCCCGTACCGGCGTCAGAACGCGTAACGCACGCCCAGCTGCAGCACCGGCGCGAGCTGCATTTCGCGCAGCGCCCGGTCCAGGGGCTGCTCGCCCAGCCGCACCCGGTCGGCGCGGTCGCCGACGAGGCCGATGTCGGCGCTGAAGTTCCAGGCGCCGTCGCGCGTGCCGGCGCTGTAGCCCAGGCCGACGTAGGGCAGCGTCTGCGCCGCGTCGTCGGCAAGGCCCGACCAGGCGGTGGCGCCCAGCCGCAGCGGCCCCGGCGCGCCGAGCGGCAGGCCGCGCCCGCTCAGCGTCACGCCGCTGGTCGCGCGCAGGCCGCCGACGAGCGAGCGCACGCGCAGTCCGGGCACGTCGAAGTAGTAGTCGCCGAGCACCGAGCCGGCGTTGCGCGTGCCGCCGGACAGCGTCACCGGCGCCAGCGTCGAGCTGCCGAGTTGCACACGCGCCTGCCACTGCGGCCAGACGGTGTCGGTCTCGGGAGCGGCCAGACCGTCCGCGGCGGCTGCGGCGCCCGCGAGGGCGAGGCCTGCGAAGGTCACGGGAGCGGAACGCATGCGCATGGCAGGACTCCTCGTGCTGAGGCCTTCATCATGCTCTGTTGCGCCGCTGCCCGCAGGAATCCACGCGACGAATCGTGACATCCGCGCCATGCCGCTGGCGCGGTGGTGTCTCAGCGCGGCAGGCAGCCGCCGGTGCAGCGTGGCTGCGTGCCCAGGTCGTGGCGCGTGGTGACCGCCGTAAACCCGGCGCCGAGCAGCAGTGCCTGCACCGCCTCGGCCTGGTCGTAGCCGTGTTCGAGCAGCAGCCAGCCGCCGGGCACCAGCTGCGCCGGGGCGCCGGCGACGATCTGGCGCAGCGCATCCAGGCCGTCGCCTTCAGGCGTCAGCGCGCCGCGTGGCTCGTGGCGCAGCGCCGGCAGGTGCTCGTCGTCGCCGGCGATGTAGGGCGGGTTGGACAGCACCAGATCGAAGCGCCGGCCGGCCAGCGGCTGCCACCAGGCGCCGGCGACGAAATCGACCTCGAGCGCGAGCCGCTTCGCGTTGGCGGCGGCGACCGCCAGCGCGGCTTCGCTGACGTCGGTGGCGACGACCGTGACAGCGGGTCGCGCGTGTTTGACCGCGAGTGCGATCGCGCCACTGCCGGTGCCGAGGTCGAGCACCTGCGCCGGCTGCTCCGGCGGCAGCAGTTCCAGCGCCCAGTCGACCAGCACTTCGGTGTCCGGTCGCGGCACCAGCACGGCGGGCGTCACCTGCAGCGCCAGGCCGTGGAACTCGCGTTCGCCGACGATGTAGGCCAGCGGCACGCCGGCGGCGCGGCGGGCCAGGTCGGCACCGAACTGCGCCGCGACCGGCGGCTCCAGTGCGTCATCGTCGTGCGCCAGCAGCCAGGCACGCGTGCGCTGCAGCCGGTGGGCCAGCAGCAGCTGGGTGTCGAGCCGGTCGACGCCCAGTTCGCGGCCGGCGGCGAGCGCTTCGCGTATGCGCATCAGCGCTCTCCGGTCTCGAGCTGTGCCAGCTGTTCGGCGGAACGCGCCGCCTTCAGCGCGGCGACGATGTCGCCCAGGTCGCCGTCCATGATCTGGCCGAGCTTGTACAGCGTCAGGTTGATGCGGTGGTCGGTCAGCCGCCCCTGCGGGAAGTTGTAGGTGCGGATGCGGTCGCTGCGGTCGCCGCTGCCGATCAGGCTCTTGCGCGTCGCCGCCTCCTGAGCGGCACGCTCGGCGCGGTCCTTGTCGCGCAGCCGCGCCGCCAGCACCGCCATCGCCTTGGCCTTGTTGCGGTGCTGCGAGCGATCGTCCTGGCACTCGGCGACCAGGCCGGTCGGCAAGTGGGTGATGCGGATCGCGCTGTCGGTCTTGTTGACGTGCTGGCCGCCGGCGCCGCTGGCGCGGAAGGTGTCGATGCGCAGATCGGCCGGGTTGAGCTGGATGTCCTCGGCCTCGTCGGGCTCGGGCATCACCGCCACGGTGCAGGCGCTGGTGTGGATGCGGCCCTGCGACTCGGTGGCCGGCACGCGCTGCACACGGTGGCCGCCGGACTCGAAACGCAGCGTGCCGAAGACGCCGTCGCCCTCGACACGCAGCACCAGTTCCTTGTAGCCGCCGAGTTCGGACTCGCTCTCGCTCATCACCTCGACGCGCCAGCCCTGGCGCTCGAAGAAACGCAGGTACATGCGCGCCAGGTCGCCGGCGAACAGCGCCGACTCGTCGCCGCCGGTGCCGGCGCGGATCTCGACGAAGGCGTTGCGCGCGTCGTCGGGGTCGCGCGGAACGAGCGCGAGCTGCAGCTCCTGCTCGAGCCGGGCGAGGTCGGCCTCGGCCGCAACGACTTCCTCGCGCGCCATCTCGGCCATCTCGGCGTCGCTCTCTCCGGCAAGCATCTCGCGCGCCGTGCCCAGGTCGGCTTCACGCTGCAGGTACTGGCGCCAGCGGCCGACAACGTCGGCGGCTTCGGCCTGCTCGCGCGCGAGCACGCGGAAACGCTTCATGTCGGCGCTGACCTGCGGGTCGGCCAGCAGCGCATCCAGTTCGGCGAGCCGCATCCCCAGGCGCTCGAACTGCTGTCGCAACGATTCGTTCATCGGCGGTCCAACGTAAAAACGCCCGGCCCCGCTGACGAGCGGGGCCGGGCGTGGGGATGGGGCGCTAGCGTTCGGCGCTGGGCGAGCGCGAGCTCTGGCGCAGGAACAGGCGCGAGACAGTCTGCGCGAGCTGTTCGCGGTCGTTGCCGTCGGCCGAATGCAGCTCGGCCAGCGTGCCGTGCAGCATCTTGTGCGTCAGGCCGCGCGACAGCGCTTCGAGCACGGTCTCGATCGGCTCGCCACGTGCCAGCAGGCGGCGGGCGCGCTGCATCTCGATCGCGGACCAGTCTTCGGCCTGGCGGTTCAGTGCCTGGATCAGCGGCACCGCGGCGCGCTGGTCCAGCCAGTGGGCGAAGCTCTGCACGCCGGCGTCGATGATGGCCTCGGCCTGTTCGACGGCGGCCTGGCGCTTCTCGCCGGCCGACTGCACGACGGCCGACAGGTCGTCGACGGTGTACATGTAGACGTCGCGCAGCTTGGCGACTTCGGGCTCGATGTCGCGCGGCACGGCCAGGTCGACCATGAACATCGGGCGATGGCGGCGCAGCTTCAGCGCGCTCTCGACCGCGCCCAGGCCGATGATCGGCAGCGAGCTGGCGGTGCAGGAGATGACGGCGTCGAACTCGTGCAGGCGCTGCGGCAGGTCGGTCAGGCGGATCGCCTGGGCGCCGAAGCGGCCGGCGAGGTGTTCGCCGCGTTCCAGCGTGCGGTTGGCGATCGCCATGCTGCGCGGCGTGCGCGCCGAGAAGTGCGTCGCGACCAGCTCGATCATCTCGCCGGCGCCGACGAAGAGCACGTGGATGTCGGCCAGGTCTTCGAAGATCTGGGCTGCCAGGCGAACGGCCGCAGCGGCCATGCTGATCGAGTGCGAGCCGATTTCGGTGGCGGTGCGAACTTCCTTGGCGACCGAGAACGAACGCTGGAACAGCTGGTGCAGCGTCGTGCCCAGCGTGCCGGCTTCGTCGGCCTGGCGCACGGCCTGCTTCATCTGGCCGAGGATCTGGGGCTCGCCCAGCACCATCGAGTCCAGGCCCGAGGCGACGCGGAAGGCGTGGCGTGCGGCGTCGCGGTCCTCGCGCACATAGGTGTGCGACTGCAGGTGGCCGCCGGTGACCCCGCCCTGTTCGGCCAGCCAGTCCATCGCCGGCCGTACGAGTTCGTGCACGGCCTTGGGATCGGCGGCGACGTAAAGCTCGGTACGGTTGCAGGTGGAGACCAGCGCCGCTTCCGGCATCGACCGGTGCAGGCGTTCACGCAATGCGCGCAAGGCCGTCGGCATCTGTTCCGGCGCGAACGCGAGCCGCCCACGCAGATCCAGCGGGGCGGTGTTGTGATTTAGGCCGAGTGCAAAGACGCTCACGAGTCTGATTGTAGGAGTCGGCTGACAGTCCGGGTTGCTTCAGGCTTGAGCAGGGTCAAAGCCTGAGTCCGGGGCAAAATCGGCGGCGATGGGACCTCTGGACGCTCTGTGGCATCTGCTCAACTTCCTTCTTCCGGCGGCAGGCGTCGCGGCGCTGGCCGCCGCCGCGGCCAAGCTGCTGTGGCGCCGTGAGCTGAAGCCGGTTCCGTGGTTCCGGCTGGCACGCGACGCCGCGCTTGCCAATCTGGCCGTGCTCCTGGCCGGCCTCGTGCTGACGCGCCATGACGGCCGCATCGTCACCTATGGTGCGATGGTGCTGGTCTGCGCGCTGGTCCTGTGGTGGCGCGGGTTCGGCCCCGGCCGGCGCTGATTCTCCTGTTCAGTCCGCCAGCACCGGCGTACCGCGCAGCGAGTGCGGCAGTGCTTCGGTGACCTGGACGTCCAGCATGCGCCCGACGAGCCGGGCCGCGTTCGGGCCCCCGTCGAAGTTGACGATGCGGTTGCATTCGGTGCGGCCCATCAGTTCGGCCGGGTTCTTCTTCGACGGGCCTTCGACGAGGATGGTCTGGCGCGTGCCGACGCGCGAGGCGCTGATGCGGCGCACGTTGGCCTCGATCGCCGCCTGCAGCCTCTGCAGCCGCGCGAGCTTGAGCTCCTGCGGCGTGTCGTCTTCCAGCGCTGCGGCCGGCGTGCCCGGGCGCTTGCTGAAGACGAAGCTGAAGCTGGCGTCGTAGCCGATGTCTTCGATCAGCTTCATCGTGCGCGCGAAGTCGTCCTCGGTCTCGCCGGGGAAGCCGACGATGAAGTCCGACGACAGGCTGATGCCCGGGCGCACCTCCCGCAGCTTGCGGATCGTGCTCTTGTATTCGAGCGCGGTGTAGCCGCGCTTCATCGCCGACAGGATGCGGTCGCTGCCGTGCTGCACCGGCAGGTGCAGATGCGAGACCAGCTTCGGGATCTTCGCGTAGGCGTCGATCAGGCGCTGCGTGAACTCGTTCGGGTGGCTGGTCGTGTAGCGGATGCGCTCGACGCCGGGGATGTCGGCGACGTATTCGAGCAGCAGCGCGAAGTCGGCGATCTCGCCCGACTCGCCCATCGTGCCGCGGTAGGCGTTGACGTTCTGGCCCAGCAGCGTGACTTCGCGCACGCCGCGGTCGGCGAGGTCGGCGACCTCGGTCAGCACGTCTTCGAACGGGCGGCTCATCTCCTCGCCGCGCGTGTAGGGCACGACGCAGTACGAGCAGTACTTGGAGCAGCCTTCCATGATCGAGACAAATGCGCTGGCGCCTTCGACACGCGGCGGCGGCAGGTGGTCGAACTTCTCGATCTCGGGGAAGCTGATGTCGACCTGCGGCCGGCGCTCGGCGCTGCGCGCGGCGATCATCTGCGGCAGGCGGTGCAGCGTCTGCGGGCCGAAGACCATGTCGACGTAGGGCGCGCGTTCGATGATCGCCGCGCCTTCCTGGCTGGCGACGCAGCCGCCGACGCCGATCAGCACGCCTTTTTTCTTCAGGTGCTTGACGCGGCCGAGGTCGCTGAACACCTTCTCCTGCGCCTTCTCGCGCACCGAGCAGGTGTTGAACAGAACGAGGTCGGCCTGCTCGGGGTCGTCGGTGGGTTCGTAGCCACCGGCGGCGTTGAGCACGTCGGCCATCTTGGCCGAGTCGTACTCGTTCATCTGGCAGCCGAAGGTGCGGATGTAGACCTTCTTCATGTCACTTGGTCCAGGTCTGGGACAGGGGGTCGAAGCGCCACTTGGCGGCTTCCTCGGCGGTCTTCGGCCAGAGCTTGGCGCGTTCGGCCGCGTTCAGGATCCAGACCTCGAGCACTTCGCCGCGCAGCTCGCGTGTGTAGTTCACGGCGAGCTTCTGGCCTGCGATGCTGCCGGACAGCGCCAGCAGGTTGTTCTCGCCGTGGATGCGCGCACCGGGTGCCAGGCGCGCGGCCTTGCCGTTGAGCAGCAGCTCGGGCGGCTGGGTGACGACGAGCTCGGCGCGCAGCGAGTTCGGGGCGAGCTTGCGCTGCACGACGATCTGCGCGGCGCCGGGCAGCGCCGTCGAGGCGAGCAGGGCCGCCAGCGTGACACAGCGGAGCATGGTGTGGATCCAGTGGCCGTGAAACGTAAAAACGGCCCGAGGTCTCGGAAAACCTCGGGCCGGTGACTTTGGTGGCGCTTCAGGGATTTGAACCCCGGACCTGCGGATTATGATTCCGTCGCTCTAACCAACTGAGCTAAAGCGCCTGAGCCGCGCAGTATAGCAAGGCTCTCGCAGGCTCGTCAGCCCCCCGATGTTCAGCTTTTTCAAGAAGAAGGTCACGCCGCCGGTGGCCCCCGCCGAGTTGCCGCCGGTCGAGACCTCGGACGACGCGCCGCCGCTGTCGGATGCCGAACTCGAACGTGCCGCGCTCGCTGCCCAGCCCGAGGCCGAGGCCGAGCCTGCCGTGGAGCCGACGCTGCCGCAGGCGGATGCCGCGCCGGCCGTCGTCGACGAGCAGCCGGAGGCGGGCGCGCAACCGCGCTCGCGCTGGCTCGACCGTCTGAAGCAGGGCCTGCGCAAGACCGGCGGCAGCCTGACCCAGGTCTTCACCGGCGCACGCATCGACGATGCGCTGTACGAGGACCTGGAGTCGGCGCTGCTGGTCGCCGACACCGGCGTCGGCGCGACCCAGTTCCTGCTGCAGGACCTGAAGCGCCGCGTGAAGGACGCTCGTGCCACCGAGCCCGCGGTCGTCAAGGCGCTGCTCGCCGACGCGGTCAGCGAGCTGCTGGCGCCGTTGCAGCGCCCGCTCGTGATCGGCCAGGCCTCGCCGACGGTGATCATGGTCGCCGGCGTCAACGGCGCCGGCAAGACGACGACCATAGGCAAGCTCACGCGCTACCTGGCCGAGTCGGACCAGCGCGTGCTGCTGGCCGCGGCCGACACCTTCCGCGCCGCGGCGCGTGAGCAGCTCGGTGTCTGGGCCGACCGCAACCGCGTCGAGATCGTCAGCCAGCAGGGCGGCGACCCGGCCGCGGTCAGCTTCGACGCCGTCACCGCCGGCCGCGCGCGTGGCTGCGACGTCGTCATCGCCGACACCGCCGGCCGCCTGCCGACGCAGCTGCACCTGATGGACGAGCTGAAGAAGATCAAGCGCACGATCGCCAAGGCGCAGGAGGGCGCGCCGCACGAGGTGCTGCTGGTCATCGACGGCAACACCGGCCAGAACGCGCTCGCCCAGGTCAAGGCCTTCGACGCTGCGCTCGGCCTGACCGGGCTGGTGGTGACCAAGCTCGACGGCACCGCCAAGGGCGGGGTGCTGGCGGCGATCGCGCGCTGGTGCACCGAGCAGGGCCGGGTCGTGCCGGTCTATTTCATCGGCGTCGGCGAGAAGCTGGAAGACCTGCAGACCTTCGACGCGCGGGAGTTCGCGAACGCGCTGCTGGGGTGAGCCCGGACGTGAACGGTCCGGTGGACCGTTCACGCCTGGCGAACGGCCGGGCCACCGGCCCGGGTGGGGCGGCGGCGGGTGAAGCTGCGGCGCGCTGAGGCTGCAGCGCGCTGAGGCTGCGCGGGCCACGGCCGCCGGGCGGCCGGCTGGCTCCATGTCCTCCGGCCCGGCTGCGCCGGGCCTCCTCCTTTACTTCCGCCATCCGGCCGCCCGACGTCCGTGGCTGGCGACGTCGGCGGTGCACCTGATCGAGTGCCGATCACGGCGCAGGAGCCGGTCGACGGGGCGCGCCCTGGAGCGAAGTATTAGGAGGAGGGCGGGCGCAGCCCGCCCGGGGGACATGAGCGCAAGGGCGCGCCCCGTCGACCGGCGGGCGCGCAAGAGCGGGACTGTCAGCCGCCCATCCCCGGCGGCAGCATGCCCTTCATGCCGCCCATGCGTTTCATCATCTTCATCAGGCCGCCGCCCTTCATCTTCTTCATCACGCCCTGCATCTGCTCGAACTGGTTGAGCAGGCGGTTGACTTCCTGGACGTGAACGCCGGCCCCGGCGGCGATGCGGCGCTTGCGGCTGGCCTTCAGCAGCTCGGGCTTGCGCCGCTCCAGCGCCGTCATCGAGTTGATGATGCCTTCCATGCGGCGCACGTCGCGTTCGGCCTTGTCCATGTCGGCGCCCTTGGCCTTGGCCGTCATCTGGCTGGGCAGCTTGTCCATCAGCCCGGCGAGACCGCCCATCTTCTTCATCTGGCTGATCTGCGAGAGGAAGTCGTTGAGGTCGAAGCCGCCGGCCTTGACCTTGTCGGCGAGCTTCTGCGCCTCCTTCAGGTCGACGCCCTTCTGCACCTCCTCGACGAGCGCGACGATGTCGCCCATGCCGAGCACGCGGCCGGCGTGGCGCTCGGCGTCGAAGACTTCCAGGCCGTCGATCTTCTCGGAGACGCCGGCAAACTTGATCGGCGCGCCGGCGACCTGGCGCACCGACAGCGCCGCGCCGCCGCGCGAGTCGCCGTCGAGCTTGGTCAGCACGATGCCGGTGAGCGGCAGCGCCTCCTTGAAGGCGCGTGCGGTGTTGATCGCGTCCTGGCCCTGCATCGCGTCGACGACGAACAGCGTCTCGACCGGGTGGATCGCCGCGTGCAGATCGCGGATCTCGGCCATCAGCGCTTCGTCGATCGCCAGCCGGCCGGCGGTGTCGACGAGCAGCACGTCGAAGTAGTGGCGCCGCGCGTGGTCCAGCGCGGCCAGCGCGATGTCGCGCGGCTTGTCGGTCGGCGTGCTCGGGAACCATTCGGCGCCGGCCTGCTTGGTCACCGTCTTCAGCTGCTCGATCGCCGCCGGGCGGTAGACGTCGGCCGAGACCGTCAGCACCTTCTTCTTGCGCCGCTCGATCAGGTGCTTGGCGAGTTTGGCCGTCGTCGTCGTCTTGCCCGCGCCCTGCAGGCCGGCCATCAGGATGACCGCCGGCGGCTGCACCGCGAGGTTCAGGTCGGCCACGCCCTCGCCCATGGTCGCGGCGAGTTCCTTGTGCACGATGCCGACCAGCGTCTGGCCCGGGTTCAGCGAGCCGGCGACCTCCTGGCCCAGTGCCTTGTCCTTGACGCGGGCGATGAAGTCGCGCACCACCGGCAGCGCGACGTCGGCCTCGAGCAGGGCCATGCGCACTTCGCGCAACATGTCCTGAACGTTGCCTTCGGTGATGCGGGCCTGGCCGCGCATCGTCTTGACCAGCCTCGAAAGCCGGTCGGATAGGGTCGAGGCCATCGCCGTGTCAGGCTGAAACCAGCCCGCCAAAAGTACACTGTCGGCATGATTCTATCGAGTGCCTCTCCTGTGGTGAGCGGCGGGCTGCCTCTGTTCGTCGCGCTCGTGGCCATTGCCGGCTACGCCGTCGCCGCCCTGCCACTGGCCAAGTCCGGCCGCGTCTGGATCGCCGCGCTGCATGTCGGCTGGCTCGCGCACCTCGCGGCGCTGGTGCTGGACATCGGCGGCATCGGCCAGGAGATCCCCGGCGCGCGCGTCGGTTTCGGGCCTGTGCTGTCGCTGACGGTGTGGCTGGTGATGGCGGTGCACACCGTCGAGAACCGCTTCATGCCGCTGCCGGCGGTGCGGCGCTGGCTCGCGGTCTGCGGCGCGATCGTCGTCGTGATGGCGGCGCTGTTCCCGGGCGAACCACACCACTACGCCTCGCCGCTGGCGCCGCTGCACTTCGCGCTCGGGGTCGGCTCGTACAGCCTGTTCGGTGCCGCGGTGGTGCACGCGATGATGCTCGACGCCAGCGAACGCCGGCTGCGCGCGCGCGTCGACATCGAGAACCCGCGTACCGGCATGCCGCTGTTGCTGCTCGAGCGCCTGACCTTCCGCTTCGTCGAAGCCGGCTTCTCGGTGCTGACGGCGACCATCCTGCTGGGCGCGCTGACTTCAGTCGGCTGGCGCTGGGACCACAAGGTCGTGTTCTCGCTGATGGGCTGGGCGGTGTTCGCCGCGCTGCTGGTCGGGCGCCACCGCCAGGGCTGGCGTGGGCGCCAGGCCACACGCTGGGTCTACGTCGGTGCGGTGCTGCTGCTGCTGGCCTACGCCGGTTCGCGCTTCGTCTTCGAGGTCCTGCTCGGGCGTCCGCCAGCGTGAAATACCTGCTCGTCATCGCCGTCGTCGGCTTCGTGCTCTGGCTGATGTTCGGCCGTGGGCGCCGGCCCGACGCGCCGCCGCGGCCCCGCCGCGGCGCGGCGCGTGCACCGGGGCCGGTCGAGATGATCTCCTGCGCCCACTGTGGCGTGCACCTGCCGGCCGACGAGGCCGTTGCCGATGCCGGCGGCCGGCGCTTCTGCAGCGAGGCCCACCGCCTCGCCGGTCCGCGCTAGCGCGTGATGGACGCGCCGCCCGGCGACCGTCGGCCAGGCGATCGTCGACGCGGCGACCGCCGGGCAAGCCCGCGCCACGCCGAATCGTCCTGGTTCGGCCACGAGTCCTACTTCGACCCCGGCTGGGCCGGCGGCAACCCCGAGCTCGACCAGCGCCTGCGTTCGTTGTGGTCGCAGCGCATCGTCGGTGCCGAGGACAGCGCGCTCACGCGCATCCACCGCACCTATGCCGCGGTGCGGGCCGCCTTCGGCCTCGCGCTGGTGGCGGCGCAGGGCGCCGGCAACCTGTTCGGCGCCCGGGTCTCGCTGCCGCTGACGCTGGTCTGCATCGCCTACGCGGTGCAGGCGATCGCGCTCTGGCTGCTGCCGCGCTTCCAGCCGCTGACGACGCCGGTGGCTTCGCCGCCGCTGCGCCGGCGCCAGTGGCTGGCGACGATAGGCGTGGACCTGCTGGCCTTCGGTGCGCTGCACCTGATGGGCAGTGGCGGGCCGATCAACTACTCGGCGCTGCTGGTGCTGCCGGTGCTGATGGCCGGCGCGATGAGCACGCGGCTGATCGCGCTGGCCACCGCCGCCGGCGTCGCGCTGCTGCTGCTGGCCGGCGCCTGGCGCGGCTCGTTCGACGACGGCGCCATCGCCGGCTCGCTGCTGCAGTCGGGTCTGGCCGGCCTGGGCCTGTTCGTCATCGCGCTGCTCTCGGGCGAGCTGGCGGGGCGCCTGGCGCGTGAGGAGCGCGCGGCGCGCGGCAGCCTCGAGCTCGCGCGCCAGCAGGCGCAGCTCAACCGCCTGGTGATCGAGGAGATGGTCGACGGCGTGCTCGTGGTCGACGCGCGCCAGCGTGTGCGCGCCGCGAACCCGGCGGCGCGTGCGCTGCTGGTCGATTCGGGTCTGAGCCCGCCGGCCCCGTTCGGGCTCGACTCGCGGCCGGTGTGGCGGCCGCTGGCGCAGGCGGTGGCGCGAGCGCTTTCCGATCGCGACTGGCCCGAGGCCGGGCGCGAGCTGACGCTGTCGTTCGAGCCGGGCCACCAGCGCACGCTGCGGCTGCGCGTGCGTTTCGTGCGCGGCCGGACTCCGGGCGAGGGCAACGCCGGCGAGCCGCTGTGCGTGCTGCTGCTCGAGGACGTGCGCATCGCGCAGGCGCGGCTGCGGCAGGAGAAGCTGGCGGCGATGGGGCGCGTCTCGGCCGGCATCGCACACGAGATCCGCAACCCGCTGGCGGCGATCTCGCAGGCCAACGCGCTGCTGCTCGAAGACGAGCTCGCGCCGGCGCAGCACCGGCTGGCGCGCATCGTCGCCGACAACGTCGACCGCCTGAAGCGCATCGTCGACGACGTCATGGAACTCGCGCCCGGCGGCCCGGTCAGCCCGCCCTTGCCGGTGGATGCGACGGCCGAGGTCGGCTGCACCGCCGCCGAGTGGGCGCGCACCGTCGGCCTGCCGCTGGGGCCCTGCAGCCGGCTGCAGGTCGAACTGCCCGCGGGGCCGCTGGGTGTCGGCTTCGACCCCGAGCACCTGCGCCGCGTGCTCGTCAACCTGCTCGACAACGCCGGGCGCCACGCGAGCCAGGCGCCGGGGGCCATCCTGCTGCGCGTGGCCGCGGCCGGCGACACGCTGGCGCAGCTCGTCGTCGCCAGCGACGGCGCCGCGATCGCGCCCGAAGTCGAGCCCTACATCTTCGAGCCCTTCTTCTCGACGCGCAGCCGCGGCGCCGGCCTCGGCCTGTATATTTGCCGCGAGCTCTGCGAGCGCTACGGCGCAAGCATCGAATACCGCCGGCACGGCGGCGACGATTCCGCCCGCAACGAGTTCGTCGTCACGATGAAGCGCAGCTCTCTGCCGGCTGCCGACACCTCACTGCCACTGCATCCGTGAGCGCCCCCACGCCGCCCCGATTGCTCGTCGTCGACGACGAGCCCGATCTGCGCACGCTCTACGAGCTGACGCTGCTGCGCGAGGGTTACGACGTCGAGAGCGCCGAGACCGTCGAGGAGGCCTGGGCGGCGCTGCAGTCGCGCCGCTTCCAACTGCTGATCACCGACATGCGCCTGCCCGACGGCACCGGGCTGGACCTGCTGCGCCGGCTGGAAGACGCGGGCCGCGGCGAGAAGGGCATCGTCATCACCGCCTACGGCTCGGCCGAGAACGCGGTCGAGGCGCTGAAGGCCGGGGCCTACGACTACCTGACCAAGCCGGTGGACCTGCGCCAGTTCCGCGCCGTCGTCGCGTCGGCGCTGGGGCGCACGCCGGCTGCCGATGACGCACGCGGCCGGCCCGCCGAGGCGCGCCACCCGGCTTCGCGGCGGGCACTCGACCGCATGGCGGGCCGCTCGCAGGCGCTGCAGCGTGTGCGCTCGCTCGTCGCCCGGGTCGCGCGCAGCATGGCGCCGGTGCTGGTGCACGGCGAGTCGGGCACCGGCAAGGAGCTGGTCGCGCACGCGATCCACGAGCTCTCTCCGCGGCACGCGATGCCTTTCGTCGCCGTCAACTGCGGCGCGATCCCGGAGACGCTGCTCGAAGCCGAGTTCTTCGGCTACCGGCGCGGCGCCTTCACCGGCGCCGTCGAGGACCGCGAAGGTTTCTTCCAGACCGCCCAGGGCGGCACCCTGTTCCTCGACGAGATCGGCGACCTGCCGCTGGCGATGCAGAGCAAGCTGCTGCGTGTCATCCAGGAGCGCGCGGTGCGGCCGCTGGGCGCGGCGGCCGAGCAGGCCGTCAACGTGCGCATCGTCAGCGCGACGCACAAGGACCTGGCGGCCGAAGTCCATGCCGGGCGCTTCCGCCAGGACCTGTTCTATCGCCTGAACGTCATCGAGATCGTCGTGCCGCCGCTGCGCGAGCGGCTCGAGGACCTGTCCGAGATCGCCGCCGCGGTGCTCGAACGCATCGCTGGCGACGCCGGCGTCTCGCCGCCGCCGACGCTGGCGCCCGAGGCGCTGGCGCACCTGTCGCGTTATGCCTTCCCGGGCAACGTGCGCGAACTCGAGAACCTGCTGCACCGCGCCGTCACGCTGGCCGGCGGCAGCGTCGTCGAGTGCCGCGACCTGGGTCTGCCCGAGGTCGCCTTCGCCGACTCCGAGTACCTCGGGCTGGAGGCGGCAGCGGTGGAGCCGCTGCGCGCCGGCCCGGCCGAAGCGCCGCTGCCATCGGACCTCGCCGCCTACCTCGACCAGGTCGAACGCGAGATCCTGGAGCGCGCGCTCGAACGCCACCGCTACAACCGCACCGCCGCCGGCGCCAGCCTGGGGCTGTCGCTGCGCCAGATGCGCTACCGCATGGCGCGGCTGGGTGTCGGCAGCGGCGACGACTGAGGCGGTGGCCGTGCCGCGCCCGCGCTGGCGCGACGGCTGGTGGGCCGGTGCCCGCGCCTGCCCGTCGCCCAACTTCGGCCCGCGCCCGGGCGGCGAGGCCGTCACGCTGGTGGTGCTGCACTCGATCAGCCTGCCGCCCGGCGAATACGGCGGCGACGCGGTCGAACGCCTGTTCACGAACACGCTGGACTGCGACGCGCACCCCTATTACGAGCGGTTGCGCGGGCTGCAGGTCTCGGCGCACTTCGTGATCCGCCGCGGCGGTGAGCTGCTGCAGTTCGTCTCCTGCGACGAACGCGCCTGGCACGCCGGGCGCTCGTCGTGGCGCGGGCGCGAGAACTGCAACGACTGGTCGATCGGCATCGAGCTCGAAGGGCTGGAAGGCGAACGTTTCGAGACGCCGCAGTACGCCGCACTCGCGCGGCTGCTGGCGGCGCTCGCGCCGGCCTACCCGCTCGCCGAGATCACCGGCCACGAACACGTCGCGCCCGGGCGCAAGCTGGACCCCGGTCCGGGCTTCGACTGGTGCCGGCTCGAGCGCCTGCTCGTGCGCCGGGCACCGACGCTGCAGGTGGCTCCGGCGCGCGGCTGACGCCCGGCGCGGAGGGGCGGGAAATCCGCACCCCTACGCTATTCCTAGTGCATTGTGAGCTTGTTGCGCACTAGATATAGTGTTCCTTCGCGCCGTACATCCGTGCCGACAGCCGCTTGGGGACCGTTCTCCGCAAGGCGTCGGGCCGGTAGTCCCGCGTCGCGGCCCTCCCCGGCCGCGGCGACGACGGGACGGTGCCGCCATCCGCCACACCTCACCGACAGGGGAACCCCATGCAAGCAGTCCAGTCGCTCGCGACGCCGGCCGTCGTGCCCGGCCGCAGCCCGGCCGCCGCGCCGGCCGCCGGCGCCGTCACCGGCTACCAGATCATCCGCCGCAACGGCGCCGTCGTCGCCTTCGAGCCGAACAAGATCGCGGTCGCGCTGATGAAGGCCTTCCTCGCCGTGCATGGGGCGCAGGGCGCGGCCTCGGCCAGCGTGCGCGACACCGTGGACCAGCTGACCGAAGGCGTGGTGCGCGCGCTGCTGCGTTCGCGGCCGGGCGGCGGCACCTTCCACATCGAAGACGTGCAGGACCAGGTCGAACTCGGCCTGATGCGTGGTGGCCACCACGAGGTCGCACGTGCCTACGTGCTCTACCGCGAACGCCGCTCGCAGGAACGTGCCAGGCAGGCTGCCGCACCGCGGCCGGCGGCGCCCGAACTGCATGTGCTCGACGGCGGCCAGCGCCTGCCGCTGGACGCCGATGCGCTGCGCTCGCTGATCGAGTCGGCCTGCGCCGGCCTCGGCGCGGACGTGAGCGCCGCGCCCATCCTGGCCGAGACCCGGCGCAACCTCTACGACGGCGTGCCGATGGACGAGGTCTACAAGGCCGCGATCCTGGCCGCGCGCACGCTGATCGAGAAGGAGCCGGCGTACACGCGCGCCACCGCGCGCCTGCTGCTGCACACGATCCGGCGCGAGATCCTGGGCGCCGAGGTGCGGCCCGAGGCGATGGCCGCGCGCTACGCCGAGTACTTCCCGCAGTTCATCGGGGAAGGCGTGCGCGCCGAACTGCTGGACGAGGAACTGCAGCGTTTCGACCTCGCCCGCCTGGGAGCCGCGCTCAAGCCCGAACGCGACCTGCAGTTCGACTACCTCGGCCTGCAGACGCTGTACGACCGCTACTTCCTGCACATCGAGGGCCGCCGCATCGAGATGCCGCAGGCCTTCTTCATGCGCGTCGCGATGGGGCTGGCGCTGGGCGAGATCGACCGCGAGGCGCGTGCGATCGAGTTCTACGACGTGCTCTCCAGCTTCGACTTCATGTCCTCGACGCCGACGCTGTTCAACAGCGGCACGCGGCGCTCGCAGCTGTCCTCGTGCTACCTGACGACGGTGTCCGACGACCTCGAAGGCATCTACGACGCGCTCAAGGAGAACGCGCTGCTGTCCAAGTTCGCCGGCGGCCTGGGCAACGACTGGACCCCGGTGCGCGCCCTGGGCAGCCACATCAAGGGCACCAACGGCAAGAGCCAGGGCGTGGTGCCGTTCCTGAAGGTCGTCAACGACACCGCGGTCGCCGTCAACCAGGGCGGCAAGAGAAAGGGCGCGGTCTGCGCCTATCTCGAGACCTGGCACCTGGACATCGAGGAGTTCCTGGAGCTGCGCAAGAACACCGGCGACGACCGCCGGCGCACGCACGACATGAACACCGCGAACTGGGTCCCGGACCTGTTCATGAAGCGCGTCATCGAGGGCGGCGACTGGACGCTGTTCTCGCCGTCGAGCTGCCCCGACCTGCACGACAAGTTCGGCAGCGCGTTCGAAGAGGCCTACGTCGCCTACGAGCGCAAGGCCGACCAGGGCGAGATCCGCCCGTTCAAGCGCCTGCCGGCCAAGGACCTGTGGCGCAAGATGCTGACGATGCTCTTCGAGACCGGGCATCCCTGGATCACCTTCAAGGACGCCTGCAACCTGCGCAGCCCGCAGCAGCATGTCGGCGTCGTGCACTCCAGCAACCTGTGCACCGAGATCACGCTGAACACCAGCGCCGGCGAGATCGCGGTCTGCAACCTCGGCTCGGTCAACCTGGCGCAGCACATCGCCGACGGCGCCATCGACCAGGCCAAGTTGAAGCGCACGGTGGCGACGGCGATGCGCATGCTCGACAACGTCATCGACATCAACTACTACGCGGTGAAGAAGGCGCGCGACGCCAACCTGCGCCACCGCCCGGTGGGCCTGGGGCTGATGGGCTTCCAGGACTGCCTCTACCAGCTGCGCCTGCCTTACGCCAGCGACGCGGCGGTCGAGTTCGCCGACCGCTCGATGGAGGCGCTGTGCTACCACGCCTACTGGGCCTCGAGCGAACTGGCCGAGGAGCGCGGGCGCTACTCCAGCTACCGCGGCTCGCTCTGGGACCGCGGCGTGCTGCCGCACGACACGCTGGACCTGCTGGCCGCGGCGCGCGGCGGCCATGTCGAGGTCGACCGTTCGGCGACGCTGGACTGGGACGCCTTGCGCGCGCGCATCGCCGCGCACGGCATGCGCAACTCCAACTGCGTCGCGATCGCGCCGACGGCGACGATCTCCAACATCATCGGCGTCGACGCCTCGATCGAGCCCTGCTTCGGCAACCTCTCGGTCAAGAGCAACCTGTCGGGCGAGTTCACCATCGTCAACGAGTACCTGGTGCGCGACCTGAAGCGCCTGGGGCTGTGGGACGACGTGATGGTGATGGACCTGAAGCACTTCGACGGCTCGCTGCGCGCCATCGACCGCGTACCCGACGAGCTGAAGCGCCTGTACGCCACCGCCTTCGAGGTCGACGCGCAGTGGCTGGTCGAGGCCGCGGCGCGGCGCCAGAAGTGGATAGACCAGGCGCAGTCGCTGAACATCTACATGGCCGGCGCCTCGGGCAAGAAGCTCGACGAGATCTACAGGCTCGCCTGGACGCGTGGCCTGAAGACCACCTACTACCTGCGCACGATGAGCGCCACGCACGCCGAGAAGAGCACGGTGGCCCCGGGAGCGATGAATGCCGTGCCGCGCCACGGCGGGCTCGATGCCTCAGCGGCGACCGGCGCCACGGCCGCAGCGGAGCCGGCCAGCGACATCCGCTTCTGCTCGATCGACAACCCCGATTGCGAGGCCTGCCAGTAGGGCATTGGAGTACCTAACGTCGAAAGTGCGCATTCGCGGCGCCAAATGCGGGTCGCGAATGCGGACGAATGTCAACTAGTGCTTGGTGATCCCGAGCAAGCCCTCGATAATTCCGAATACAGGACGTCCACACATGCTGGTCTGGGAAGAAGAAGTTCGCAGCACTCCGGCGATCGCCCCCGCGGCGATTGCGCCCCAGTTGGACAAGGCCGCGCGCGCGGATGCCGCAGCGGCGGTGAACACGCGGCGCGTCAACGTTGCCGACAAGCGCATCATCAATGGTCAGACGGACGTGAACCAGCTGGTTCCGTTCAAGTACAAATGGGCCTGGGAGAAGTACCTCGCGTCCTGCGCCAACCACTGGATGCCGCAGGAAGTGAACATGAGCCGCGACATCGCGCTCTGGAAAGACCCGAACGGCCTGACCGAAGACGAGCGCCGCATCGTCAAGCGCAACCTCGGCTTCTTCGTCACCGCCGACTCGCTGGCGGCGAACAACATCGTGCTCGGCACCTACCGGCACATCACCGCCCCCGAATGCCGCCAGTTCCTGCTGCGCCAGGCCTTCGAGGAAGCGATCCACACCCACGCCTACCAGTACATCGTCGAGTCGCTGGGGCTGGATGAAGGCGAGATCTTCAACGCCTATCACGAGGTCGACGCGATCCGCGCCAAGGACGAGTTCCTGATCCCGTTCATCGACGCGATCATGGATCCGGCCTTCGCCACCGGCACGCCCGAGAACGACCAGACGCTGCTGAAGAGCCTGATCGTCTTTGCGTGCCTGATGGAAGGCCTGTTCTTCTACGTCGGCTTCACGCAGATCCTGGCGCTGGGGCGGCAGAACAAGATGACCGGTGCCGCCGAGCAGTACCAGTACATCCTGCGCGACGAGTCCATGCACTGCAACTTCGGCATCGACCTGATCAACCAGATCAAGCTCGAGAACCCGCATCTCTGGACGCCGCAGTTCAAGGCCGAGATCCGCGCGCTGTTCGAGCGCGCGGTCGACCTCGAATACCGCTACGCCGAGGACACGATGCCGCGCGGCGTGCTCGGCATGAACGCGTCGATGTTCAAGGGCTACCTGCGCTACATCGCCAACCGGCGCGCGACGCAGATCGGCCTGGAGGCGCTCTTCCCGAACGAGGAGAACCCGTTCCCGTGGATGAGCGAAATGATCGACCTGAAGAAGGAGCGCAACTTCTTCGAGACCCGCGTCATCGACTACCAGAGCGGTGGCGCCCTGTCATGGGATTGAGCGGGCGACAGTCTCCGCTCCACAAGGCGGGCCGCGGCCCGCTGCCGTCGCACGGTGCAGCGCTGCCCGTGCGACGTTTCACATCCGCGGCCCGGGGCACGTCGACGCCAGATGCGACGGCCCGAGGCCGCGACCCCATTCGTCGTACCGGGGCGAGTGCCCGGCTTGTCCGGGCGTCAGACCGCCGGACGACGGATTGCCGTGCCGCTCATGACGGTGCGGTGCTCTTTGCAACTTGATCAAGGAGATCGTGATGGCAACTGCGAAGAAGACCCCGGCCAAGGCGCCGGCTGCGAAGAAGGCCGCTCCGGCGAAGAAGGCTGCTGCACCCGCCAAGAAGGCTGCGGCACCCGCGAAGAAGGCGGCGGCTCCGGCGAAGAAGGCGGCTCCGGCGAAGAAGGCCGCGGCGCCGGCCAAGAAGGCGGCGGCCCCGGCGAAGAAGGCTGCCGAGCCCAAGGCTGCGGCCAAGAAGAAGGCTGCGCCGAAGAAGACTGAGCCTGCGCCTGCGGCCCCCGCTGCTGCACCTGCCGCGAAGACGACGCTGAGCCCGGCGGCTGCCTGGCCGTTCCCGACCGGCAACAAGCCCTGAACGGGCACCGGCCGCTCGCGCGGCCGGTTGTGTTGATTCCGAGCCCGGCCACAGGCCGGGTTTTTTCATGGGCGCGTCGTGCGCCTCAGACGCCGAGTGCGGCCCGGTCGATCACGTGGTTCTGGCCGCCGCGGCAGGCGATCTTCAGCGCGCCGATGCGGTTGCCCAGCGCCGCGCAGCGCTCCAGATCCCAGCCGCGTTCCAGGCCGTAGAGCAGCGCGGCGCGGAACGAGTCGCCGCAGCCGGTCGGCTCGACGATCTCGGCCGCCGCGACGCCCGGCACCTCGCGGCGCTGGCCGTCGATCCAGATCTCGCAGCCGTGCTCGCCTAGCGTGACGACGACGCCCTTCAGGTTCGAGCGCGACAGCCCCGCCAGATCGGTGCCGATGCGTTCGCACAGGATGCGGCCTTCGTAGTCGTTGACGGTGATCCAGCTCGCGATCTCGACCATGCGGCGCAGCGCCGGGGCGTCGAACATCGGCAGCTGCTGGCCCGGGTCGAAGATGAAGGGCACGCCGGCGGCGTGCAGCTGCTCGGCGTGTTCGCCCATCGCCTGGCGGTCGTCGGGCGAGATGATCGCGATCTTCAGGTCGGTGCGCGCCGGCACCTTGGCCCGGTGCGCGTGCTGCATCGCGCCCGGGTGGAAGGCGGTGATCTGGTTGTTCTGGACGTCGCTGATGATCATCGCCTGCGCCGTGAACGAGTCCGGGTCGACCATCACCAGCGAGGTGTCAGCGCCCCAGGCCTTCATGCGCGCGAGGTAGTCGCTGCCGTCGCTGCCGAGTGCGGCCATGACGACGGCCTCGCCGCCGAGCGCCTGCAGCGTATAGGCGATGTTGCCGGCGCAGCCGCCGAATTCGCGGCGCAGCGTCGGCACCAGGAACGACAGGTTCAGGATGTGCATCTGCTCCGGCAGGATCTGCTCCGCGATGCGGCCGGGATAGGTCGTGATGGTGTCGAAAGCGAGCGAACCGCAGATCAGGGCGGGCATGGGAACTCCAGGGAAATGCGCGCGACCGGCGCGCCGCGGTATCAGGGGTAGAAGATCTCGATCGTATAGCCGGCGATTGGCCGGCCGGCCGCGGACAGCGTGATCTGGATCGGCATTTCCGCCGCAGGTTGCACGGCTGGCGCCGCGATGCCGGCTTCGGCCGGCGTGATGATGCGGCGTGCGACGGTGCCGCCGCGGCTGTCCGATAGCGTCAGGTCCAGCGCCGGCACCGCCAGCGGCAGTGCCGAGCGGTTGCGCAGCAGCAGCTGCAGCTGGTACATCGCCGTGCCTTCCAGGCGCACGAGACCGCTGCTCTCGACGCTCAGGCCTTCGATTGCGCGTGGTGCCTCGATCGTGCACGCCGGCGCGTGGCACAAGGCCATCACCAGCGGCGCCGTGCCCGGCCAGCGCGCGACGACGAGGTCGCGGTACTCGAACGTGGCCTGGGCGCCGAGCGCGGCCGTGCCCAGCAGGCAGCAGGCCGCGAGCGCGGCGCGCACGCCGGGCCGGCGCCAGCGCGCCTCGCGTTCGGCGCGGCGCAGGAAGGCCGGTTGGGGTGCGGGCGTGCTGTCTGCCCGTTCCTCGGCAACGGTGTCGGCTGCGCGTGGGGCAGCCGGCGGTTCTAGGGGCGGTTCGTCCGGGGTCGCCCCGGGCGCTGCCGAAGCAGGCTGCGGTGCCGCCATGGTGTCCAGGCCGACGTCGAACACCGGCTCCTCGTGCGGGCGCGTGGCGCCCGGCGCGTCGTCGTAGCGGCTGGCGACGACGGTGTCCTCGTGGGGTTCGACGACGAGGTCATCGTCGTCATCGTCGTCGCGCGCGCTGAAGTCGGCCGGCGAGGCCGGCGCCGCAGCGGTGTCGATGTCGGCTTCCTGCGGTTCGGGCCTGGCCGTGTCGACGTCGAGTTCGACGAGGTTCTGGATCGCGTTGAAGACCTCGCCGCAGCGCCCGCAACGCACCCAGCCGTCGGAAACCCGAAGCTGGTCCTGCACCACACGGAAGACAGTGCCGCAGGACGGGCACCGGGCGGCGAGCGTCATGCGCCGATCATGCCATGCGCGTTGCCGTCATCAGGATCCAGCCGTCCTCCTGGTCGCTCACTTCGAGGCTCAGGTAGGGCGCGTATGCCGCCTTCAGTTCGTCGGCCTGGCGCTCCAGGATGCCGGCCAGCACCAGCGAGCCGCCGGGCGCGACGAAACCTGCGAGCAGCGGCGCCAGCAGCTTCAGCGGCGTTGCCAGGATGTTGGCCAGCACCAGCGGGTAGTCGCCGGCGGCGGCGGCGGGCAGTGCCGCCTGCAGCACGACGCCGTTGGCCGTCGCATTGGCGCGTGTCGAATCGACTGCCGCCGGGTCGATGTCGACTGCGTCCACCGCGGCAGCGCCGTGCAGCGCGGCCGCGATCGCCAGGATGCCGGAGCCGCAGCCGTAGTCGAGCACGCGCGGCCAGGCTTGGGCGTGCGCCGCGATCCAGCGCAGGCACATGCGTGTCGTCGGGTGCGTGCCGGTGCCGAAGGCCAGGCCCGGGTCGAGCCGGATCAGGCGCTCGGCGGCGGCCGGCGGTTCGTGCCAGCTCGGCACGATCCAGAAGCTGGGCGTGATCTCGACCGGGCCGAACTGCGACTGGGTGATGCGCACCCAGTCCTGCTCGGCCACCGGCTCCAGCGCCTGCAGCGACAGGCCCTCGGTCCAGTCCTGGGCCAGCAGCAGCGTGGCTGCGCCGTCGGCTGCGGCTTCGTTCTCGAACAGCGCGCGCAGCGTCGAGCGGCCCCAGGCCGGGCGCGGCGCCGGCATGCCGGGTTCGCCGAACAAGGCCTGCTCGGCTTCGGTGCCGGCGTCGGCGTCCTCGACCGAGACCGACAGCGCGTCCAGATCGTCGACCAGTGCGTCCGAAACCGCCTCGACCAGCGCTTCCGGCGCACGCAACACGAGTTCAAACATCATGTGTCCCCCCCCCGTAGCGCCATCGGCGCTCCCCCTAGGAGGAGCCGCCAGCGGCCCGGCAGAGCCGGTTCCGCTGCGGCAGCTTGATGGCGCGTCGGATCCGTCATCGCTTGTGTTGCGCCAGCCAACCTTCTAGGTAGTGGATGCTGGTGCCGCCTTCGATGAACTTGGCGTCCAGCATCAGCTCGCGGTGCAGCGGGATGTTGGTGTTGATGCCTTCGACCACGGTCTCGCTGAGCGCGCTGCGCATGCGCGCCAGCGCCTGGTCGCGCGTGTCGGCGTGCACGATGACCTTGCCGATCATCGAGTCGTAGTTCGGCGGCACGTAGTAGTTGGTATAGGCGTGCGAGTCCACGCGCACGCCCGGGCCGCCGGGCGGGTGCCACATCGAGATGCGGCCCGGCGACGGCGTGAACTTGTACGGGTCCTCGGCGTTGATCCGGCACTCGATCGCATGGCCGCGCAGCTGGATGTTGCGCTGCGCGAACGGCAGCTTCTCGCCGGCGGCGATGCGGATCTGCATCTGCACGATGTCGATGCCGGTCACGAGCTCCGTCACCGGATGCTCGACCTGCACGCGCGTGTTCATCTCGATGAAGAAGAACTCGCCGTTCTCGTACAGGAACTCGAAGGTGCCGGCACCGCGGTAGCCGATCTTCTTGCAGGCTGCGGCGCAGCGTTCGCCGACACGCTCGACGACGCGGCGCGGGATGTTGGGCGCCGGCGCTTCCTCGATGACCTTCTGATGGCGGCGCTGCATCGAGCAGTCGCGCTCGCCCAGCCAGACGGCGTTGCGGTAGTTGTCGGCCAGGATCTGGATCTCCACGTGGCGCGGATGCTCCAGGAACTTCTCCATGTAGACGGCCGGGTTGCCGAAAGCGGCGCCGGCTTCGGTGCGCGTCGTCTGCACCGCGTTCAGCAGCGCGGCTTCGGTGTGCACGACACGCATGCCGCGCCCGCCGCCGCCGCCGGCGGCCTTGATGATCACCGGGTAGCCGATGGCACGCGCCTGGCGGATGATCTCCTTCGGGTCCTCGGGCAGCGCGCCTTCGGAGCCGGGCACGCAGGGCACGCCGGCCTTGATCATCGCCTGCTTGGCCGACACCTTGTCGCCCATCATGCGGATCGCCTCGGGCGTCGGGCCTATGAAGACGAAGCCGCTCTTCTCGACACGCTCGGCGAAGTCGGCGTTCTCGCTCAGGAAGCCGTAGCCGGGGTGGATGGCCTCGGCGTCGGTGACCTCGGCCGTCGAGATGATCGCCGGCATGTTGAGGTAACTCTGGGCCGAAGCCGCCGGGCCGATGCAGACGGCTTCGTCGGCGAGCTTGACGTACTTGGCCTCGCGGTCGGCTTCCGAATAGACGACGACCGACTTGATGCCCATCTCGCGACAGGCCCGCTGGATGCGAAGGGCGATCTCGCCCCGGTTCGCGATGAGGATCTTCTTGAACACGGTGGCGTGCTTACTCGACGATGAACAGCGGCTGCCCGAACTCGACCGGCTGGCCGTTCTCGCAGAGGATGCGCAGGATGCGGCCGGAGCAGTCGGCTTCGATCTCGTTCATGATCTTCATCGCTTCGATGATGCAGACCGGGTCGCCTTCCTTGATCTGGGTGCCGACGTCGGCGAAGGCCTTCGCGCCGGGGCTGGAGGCGCGGTAGAAGGTGCCGACCATTGGCGACTTGATGACCTTGCCCTCGGGCTCTGCCGGAGCAGCCGGCTCGGCGGCAGCGGGTGCTGCGGCGGCGGGAGCCGGCGCGGCAGGCGCTGCGGCGACAGGCGCCATGGCGACAGCGGCGACACCGCCCTTGACGATGCGGACCTTGCCCTCGGCTTCGGTGATCTCGAGTTCAGAAATGTTCGACTCGGAAACGAGGTCGATGAGCGTCTTGAGCTTTCTCAGGTCCATGTCGGTCCTCTTTCTGACGGCAGGCTGTCCCGCCCGGAAACTTTGGTGAACGGCGAGCCTGAACCCTTTTGGGGCCCTGACGGCTGCGGCCGGTCAAGAACTTTATTGGATCGGCAGGTATCTGCCGCCTAAATCGCCAAACATACCAGCTGCATCCGGGGCCCTCCGGGGCTGGGACGTAGCTTGGAAAGGGCGGACTCTACGCCAAAATCGTTGCAGATGGCAGCAGTTTGGGCGGAACTGGCTCGGAGAACCCCGTTGCACGGGGTTGCCATCAGCTCAGCCAGGCTTCGAGCTCGGCGGCGGTCGTTTCGCCGAACTTGTGCTGCCGCCGGCGCCCGTCGCTGCCCATCAGCACGGTGTACGGCAGCCCGCTGCCGGGGTTCCCCAGGCCCTGCGACAGCGCCACGCCGCCGAAACCGGCGATGACGATGGGGTAGGAGACCGGCGCCTTCTGCAGGTGTTTGCGCACCGGCTCGGCTTGATCAATGGCAATGCCGAGGATGACGACGTCGGACCGGCGCTGCTGCAGCCGGTCGAGTTCGGGCATCTCCTGGACGCAGGGCGGACACCAGGGCGCCCAGAAATTGACGATCAGCGGCCGGCCGTGAAGCTCGGCAAGTGCGAGTTCGCTGCCATCCGGACGCGGCAGTCGCGAGGCCCACAAGGCCTGTTCGCCGGGATCGAGCCGGCGCCCGGAGGCGTAGCGCCAGGCCAGGCCGGCGCCGACACCGCCGACCGCCGCCGCCAGCAGCGCGCGCCGGATCAAACGTCCTCCGCCAGCAGGCGCTCCAGCGCCGCAAGGTCGCCGCGCCAGCTGCGGCCGCGTGCGTCGGGCTTGAGCGCACCGCGCACCGCGTCGTGTTCGTTGACCACCAGTTGCAGCGTGACGATTTCGCCGAGTGCCGCGCTGCGCTCGCCGACGATCAGCACCAGGGTCTCGCCGCTGCGCGGGCGGTCTATGCTGGCGCTGTCGTAGTCGACGCCGGCGTTGATCAGCGCGATCTCGGCGGCCTTGGAGTCGTCGCAGTACAGGTCGATCAGCACCGCCGAGCGGCGCGTCGCGGTGCCGCGCCAGACCGAACCGGCCAGGTGCGGGCGGAACTCGGCCAGCCGCCGCATCCACAGCCGCGCGGTCTCGCGCAGCGCGCGCAGCTCGGCCGGCTGGGTGTCGGCGCAGAACAGATCCAGGTAGGCGCGGACCTCGTCCTCGACCTCCTCGTTGCTCGGCAGCTCGGCGCCGCGGCCGCCGCGACGGCCGAGTTCGTGCGCGGCCTTGCGTTTGGCCGCGGCGTACTCCATGCCGTCTTCGACGACCAGGCGGGCCGCGGTGGCGGCGATTTCGGCTGCCGCGCTCATCGGGGCACCCGTCGGCCTGCGGCCGCTCGCGCCAGGCGGGACTGAGCCCCGGGCAGGTTCTGAAGGCTCACTGGAGCACCCTTCGGCCTGTCGGCCGGTCCCGCCAGGCGGGAATGAGCGCCGGACAAGTCCTGAGCGCTCATGGCAGCTCCACCGCGCCCATGCGCGCGACGATGGTCTGGGCGCGGCCGGCGACATAACCCGAGTTCGCACGCTTTTCGAAGCGTTTGGGCGCCGGCAGCATCACCGCCAGGCGCGCGGCCTGTGTCGCCGACAGCTGCAGCGCGTCGGTGCGGAAGTAGTGGCGTGCGGCGGCCTGGGCGCCGAACACACCTTCGCCCCATTCGACGTTGTTCAGATAGATCTCCAGGATGCGCTCCTTGGACAGGAAGGCTTCCAGCATCATCGTGATCGCCAATTCCTGTGCCTTGCGCAGGGCCGTGCGTTCGCCCGACAACAGCAGGTTCTTGGCCAGCTGCTGCGTGATCGTCGAGCCGCCGCGGATCTTCACGGCCTTGCTGCGGCCGGCCTCGAAACGGGCTTCGGCGCGCTGGTTGCGTTCCCAGGCCTGCTCGATCGCGTCCCATTCGACACCGGAGTGTTCGGTGAAGCCGGCGTCCTCGCTGGCGATCACGGCGCGCTGGATGTTCGTGCCCAGGCGTGCACGCGGCACCCAGTCCTGGCTCCAGGAGATGGTGTGCTGCTCGACCAGCAGCCGCCAGGCCTCGCTGCGCTGGAACGCGCTGGACTGCGGATCGACGAGCACCATCGCCGCCACGCGCAGCGCGAAGAACAGCTGCAGCGCCAGGCCGCAGATCACGACCAGCGCCGCCAGCCGCCAGATCTGGCGCTTCATGCCCGTGCCGCCAGCCGGGCGCGAAGCGCCGCCAGCACCGGCGCCGTCTGCGGGCGCACGCCGCGCCAGAACCAGAAGGCTTCAGCTGCCTGTTCGACCAGCATGCCCAGGCCGTCGTGGGCACGCGCGCCGGCCGCGCGCGCCCAGGCGAGAAACGGCTCGGCCGCCGGCCCGTACATCAGGTCGACCGCGAGCGCACCTGGCGCCAGCACCGCCGCCGTCACCGGCACCGCGGCGCCGGCCAGGCTGCTGGCGCTGGCGTTGAGTACGATGTCGTAGCGCGCGCCCGGCATGTCCAGGCCGGCGGCGGACAGCGGCACGCCGTGCTGCGCCGCCAGCACCGCGTGCCGCGCCACCAGCGCGGCGGCACGCTGCGGCGTGCGGTTGACGACACTCACCGCCGCCGCCCGGGCTTCGATCAGGGGCCCGAGCACGCCGGCGGCAGCGCCGCCAGCCCCGATCAGCAGCACGCGCTGGCCGGCGACCGGCTGCGCGGCGTGTTGCTCCAGGTCGCGCACCAGGCCGATGCCGTCGCTGTTGTCGGCGGCCCAGCCGCCGGCGTCGAAGCGCAGCACGTTGGCGGCTTCGGCGAGCGCCGCGCGCGGCGTCACGCGCGCCGCCAGCCGCGGCGCCTCGAACTTGAAGGGCACGGTGACGTTGCAGCCGCGCGCGCCGCCGGCGGCATAGGCGCGCAGCGTGGCCTCGAAGCCGTCCAGCGGGCATTCGACGCGGCCGTATTCGAGCGCCTCGCCGGTCTGGCGCGCGAACTCGGCGTGGATGAAGGGCGACTGGCTGTGCGCGACGGGGTGGCCGAGCACGGCGTAACGATCGGGTGCGGTCATGGGGTCAGCGGGCGACGGGCATCGTCTCGAGGCCGTCTTCGCGGGTGAAACGGAAGCGCGAGGTGACGACGATCTGGTCAGCCTGGCGGCGCATCGCCGGCGTGAACGGGCCGAAGGGAGCGGCGGCGCGCACGATCGCCATCGCCTGCTGGTCAAGCACGCGCGAGGCGCTGGGGCGCACGATCTCGGTGTCGACGACACGGCCGGCGGCGTCGACGGTGACGTTCATCGTCAGCTCGCCGTAGAGCTTGACGCCGTTGCGTTCGGGGAAGTTACGCGTGCCGCGGTCCTCGATGCGCCGGCGCAGCAGGTCGTAGTACAGCGCGTAGACCTCCTCGCGTGTCGCCGGGCTGATGTAGCGCTTGCGCGGCCGCGCGTTCTCTTCGTTGATGCGCTTCTCGATCTCGGCCAGCATCTGCAGCAGTTGGCGGCGGTGTTCTTCCTGGTCGCGCTCCTGCGGGTTGCCGGCTTCGCGCCGCGGGTCGGGCGGCGGCAGCGCCGCCAGTTCGCGCCGCAGCTGGGCCAGCAACTGCTGCTGCTGCTCCTGCAGCTGGTCGATGCGGCGGCGGGCGTCGTCGGCGGCGTCGCCGGCCTGGGTCTGCGGTGTGCGCGGCAGCGGCGACGTCGCGCGCCCCCGCGCTGCTTCGCCGCCGCCGGCCAGACGCACCTGGGCGATGGCCTGGGCTTCGGTGGGCGCCTCGTTGGAGCGGGCGTTGACGAGGATGACCTCCAGCGGCGTGTCGCGGAACACGCGGTTGAAGGCTTCGGGGTCGACGAACCGCACCGTCAGCAGCGCGAGGTGCACGCCGACGGAAGCGATCAGCGCCCAGTGCAGCGCCGTCAGTTTGGCCAGCGCGGGCAGCTTAAGCGGCAGCATCTCCGGCAGGGGCGTCGTTGACGTCGATCGCCAGCGTCAGCGGGCCGACGGCCTCGGCCTCGTCGTCGACCTCGGCCACCGCTTCGGGCGGCTCGTCCTCGATGCGTGCGGCCAGCGTCGCGTGCAGGTCCAGCGTCAGCAGGTCGATGCCGGCGACACGCGCACGCAGCCGGGCGCCGCGCGGCCAGTCCTCGGTGCCGGGCACGCGGAACACCAGCGGCAGCGTCTCGGCGCGCACCAGCCCGCCCTTCATCACCGCGGCCTCGATTTCGGTGACGCCGTTCTGCTCGATCCAGCGCAGCGTCCAGAAACGCTCGATGCCGTGCTGGAAGTCGTTGTAGGCCGAGTAGGCGGCATCGAAGCCCGAGATGATCGAGAACAGCGACGCGTCCTTGGGCCGGAACGGCGCCGCCAGCGCCGCGGTGCGGCCGTGGCGGGCGCAGGCGATGATCTGCCACTGGTTGACGAGGTCGACGTAGCGCCGCAGCGGCGAGGTCGCCCAGGTGTACTGCGCCACCCCCATGCCGGCGTGCGGCGCCGGGCGCGTGCCCATGCGCACCTTGATGCCCGGCAGCAGGCTGGCCTGGCTGCGGTAGATGCCGGGCACACCGCATTCGGCGAGCCAGCCGCCCCAGCGGCTGTTGGCCAGGATCATCGCTTCCGAGACGATCAGGTCCAGCGGTGCGCCGCGCTGGCGCGTCGTGATCTGCACGCTTTCGCTGCCGTCGGGCTCGGCGACGTTGCCTTCGAGACGGAAGTTGTAGTCGGGCCGGTTGAAGTTCTCCGGCTTGCCGCGCACCACCTCGCGCGCCGCCTTCAGCGCCTTCGCGAAGCGCCAGCAGAAGGCGAGTTCGGCGGCGAAGGCGTAGTCGGCCGGGGCTTCGCCGGCCAGCGTCGCCTCGGTGATGACCTCATCGAGCTTGTCGTGGCGCAGGTTGGCGGCGATCGGCACGCGCTCCAGCCTGGTCTCGACCGCGCGCACCTCGAAGGTGGTTTCGTCGACGGTCGCGTACAGGCTCACCGCCGGGCAGTCGCGGCCTTCGATCAGCGTGTAGGCCTGCACCACCTCGTCGGGCAGCATCGTGATCTTCCAGCCCGGCATGTAGACGGTGGACAGGCGCTCGCGCGCGACCTTGTCCACCGGCGAGTCCGGCTGCACCGCCAGCCCCGGGGCGGCGATGTGGATGCCGAAGACCACGGTGCCGCTGCCCAGGCCCTGGACCGACAGCGCGTCGTCGATCTCGGTCGTCTGCGAATCGTCGATCGAGAAGGCCCGCACGGCGGCCAGCGGCAGCTCGTCCTTGATCGCCGGTGCTGCCAGCGCCGGGAAACCGGTGCCCTGCGGGAAGGTCTCGAACAGGAAGCGCCGCCAGTGGAACTGGTAGGGGCTGTCGATCGCGCCGGCTTCCTTCAGCAGGTCCAGCGGTGCGCGCTGGCTGCGTTTGGCGGCTTCGACGACGGCCTTGTACTCGGGCGCGTTCTTGTCGGGCTTGAACAGGATGCGGTAGAGCTGCTCGCGCACCGGCGGCGGGCACTGGCCGGCGGCGATCTCGCCGGCCCAGGACTCGATCTGCGCCGCCAGCTGCTTCTTGCGCTCGATGCCCAGCAGCGCTGCCTTCACCGTCTCTTCCGGCGCCTTGCGGAACTGGCCCTTGCCCATGCGGCGGAAGTAGTGCGGCGCCTCGAACAGGCGCAGCAGCGCCGCGGCCTGCTTCTCCGGCCCGGCCGTGGCCTCGAAATAGTCGCGCGCCAGGTCGGCGAAGCCGAACTCGCCTTCGGGCGCGAACTCCCAGGCGAGGTCGAGGTCGATTTCCGTGGACAAGGCCTGTGCCTGCGCGATCAGCTCGGCGGGCGCCGGCTTGTCGAAACGCAGCAGCACGTTGGCCGCCTTCACCTTCACGCGTTTGCCGGAGTCGAGCTCGATCTGCATCGAGCTCTCGGCTTCGGACAGCACGCGGCCGGCGTGGAATTTCCCGGCGTCGTCGAACAGGGCATAAATCACCGGGCGATTGTCCACTAGCCGCCGGGGCGCCGGGCTCGCCGGATCGCCGGGTTTCGATCGGTGTCATGTCCTGTGTGCACGGGCTGGCCCTCGGCGTTGCTGCCGCACAGGCGGGCCACGGCCACCGGGCGGCCGGCTCGCTCCATGTCCCCCGGCCGGGCTGCGCCCGGCCTCCTCCTTTACTTCCGCGATCCGGCCGCCCGGCGTCCGCGGCCGGCACCACCGGTGGCACGCCTTGGGCGTGCAGCGACCGGTTCGGAGCCGGTCGGCGGGGCGTGTCCCGGAGTGAAGTAAAGGAGGAGCCCCGGCCGCAGGCCGGGGCGGGGGACATGAACGCAGGGACACGCCCCGTCGGCCGGCCTCGCGCCGCCGCTTGCGCAAAAACCGTGCTCGCGCAAGCCGCGGCGCACGGCCAAACGGCTGAACCGGCGCCGTCGCCCGCTACACCGTCATGCCGCCCGAGACCTCGAGCACGGCGCCGTTGACATAGCTGGCGTCGTCGCTGGCCAGGAAGGCGTAGACGGCGGCGATCTCCTCGGGCCGGCCCAGGCGCTGCAGCGGCACCTGCGTGCGCATGTGCTCCAGCACCTTCTGCGGAATCGTCTCGAGGATGGGTGTGGCGACGAAGCCCGGCGCCACCGCGTTGACACGCACGCCCTTGGGCCCGAGTTCGCGGCTCCAGGTCTTGGTGAAGCCGATGACGCCGAACTTGGACGCGGCGTAATTGGTCTGGCCGAAGTTGCCGTAGATGCCGACGACGCTGCTGGCGTTGAGGATCACGCCCGAACCCTGCTCGATCATGATCGGCGCCACCGCCTGCGCGCAGTGGAAGACGCCGCGCAGGTTGACGTCGATGACGGCGTCGAACTGCTCCTCGGTCATCTTCACCAGGCGCGCGTCGCGCGTGATGCCGGCGTTGTTCACCAGCACGTCGATGCGGCCGTGTTTTGCCCGCACCGCCGCGACCATGGCGTCGACCTGGGCCCGCACGGTGACGTCGACCGCGTGGCACTCGGCCGCGCCCGGCACCGCGCCGGCGTGGCGGTCGCAGGCGATGACGATGGCGCCTTCGGCGGCGAAGCGGGCGACGGTGGCGGCGCCTATGCCTTGCGCCGCGCCGGTGACGATGCAGACCCTGTCCTTCAATCGCATAGCCGCAGATGCCTCATCAGGTGGGGGAGGTGGTCGTCGAAATCGGACAGCGCGTGGTCGCTACCCTGCACGAGGCGGACCGTGGCTCCGGCGTAACGCGCCTGCATCTCGCGCCAGTCCAGCAGTTCGTCGCCGGTGGCGATGACGGCGAAGTAGCGCTCGGGCCGGGTGATCGCCGCCGGCCGCAGCGCACGCAGCTCGTCCACGTATTCGGGCAGGAAGTAGAAGCTCTCTTCGGGCGCGTGGTACTGCTGGTTCTCGCCGATGTAAGCGGCCAGGTCGCGCGCCGGGTCGACGGCGGGGTTCAGCACCCCGGCCGCCCAGCCGCGGGCTTCGGCGACCGCGGTCGTGTAGAAACCGCCGAGCGAGCTGCCGACGACGGCGGACGTTGCCGGCCAGTCGGCCGTGCCGTCCAGCACCAGCGCCAGCGCGGCGCGCGGCGACGGTGGCAGCTGCGGGCACCAGAGCCGGACCTCGGGCCGGTGTTCGGCCAGCCAGGCGGCGACGCGCCTGGCCTTGGCCGACTGCGGCGACGAGCGGAACCCGTGCAGGTACAGCAGGTGCGTCGGCGCGCCGCTCACGAGCGGCCCTGCAGCGCGGCCAGCAGCTTGGTGTGGATGCCGCCGAAGCCGCCGTTGCTCATGCAGACGACGTGGTCGCCCGGGTGCGCGGCGCGCACGATGGCGGCCACCAGCGCGTCGACGGTGTCGGCCGTCGCCGCCTTGGCGCCCAGCGGCGCCAGCGCCTCCTTGACGCTCCAGCCCCAGTCGCCCTGCAGCGCGAAGGCCAGGTCGGCGTCTTCCAGCGCCCAGGGCAGCAAGGCCTTCATCGTGCCCAGCTTCATCGTGTTCGAGCGCGGCTCGAAGACGGCGAGGATGCGTTCGTGGCCGAGCCGGCGCCGCAGGCCGTCTATCGTCGTGCGCATCGCCGTCGGGTGGTGGGCGAAGTCGTCGTAGACCTTTACGCCGCCGGCTTCGCCGCGCAGCTCCAGCCGCCGGCGCACGTTCTGGAACGTGGCCAGCGCGGCCGCCGCGGCGTCGGGTGCGACACCGGCGTGTTCGGCCGCGGCGATCGCCGCCAGCGCGTTCAGCTGGTTGTGCTCGCCCAGCAGCGGCCATTCGACGCGGCCGATCTTCAGGCTGCCGCGCAGCACGTCGAAGGCGTGCGGCTCGCCGCGTGCGCGCAAGGCGCCGGGTTCCTCGCGCCGCGGGCCGAACCGCTGCACCTGGCTCCAGCAGCCGCGCTGCAGCACACGCTGCAATGCCTCGTCGCGTGCGTTGACGACGATGCGGCCGCTGCCGGGCACGGTGCGCACCAGGTGGTGGAACTGGGTCTCGATCGCCGCCAGGTCGGGGAAGATGTCGGCGTGGTCGTGTTCGAGGTTGTTCAGCACCGCGGTGCGCGGCCGGTAGTGCACGAACTTGCTGCGCTTGTCGAAGAGCGCGGTGTCGTATTCGTCGGCTTCGATGACGAAGAACCTGCCGCCGCCCAGGCGCGCCGAGACGCCGAAGTTCAGCGGCACGCCACCCACCAGGAACCCGGGCTCCAGCCCGGCCTGCTCGAGGATCCAGGCCAGCATCGAGGTCGTCGTCGTCTTGCCGTGGGTGCCGGCGACGGCCAGCACATGGCGGCCGAAGAGCACGTTCTCGGCCAGCCACTGCGGCCCGCTGGTGTAGGCGGCGCCGGCGTCGAGGATGGCTTCCATCAGCGCATTGCCGCGCGTGACGACGTTGCCGACGACGAAGACGTCGGGCTTCAGCGCCAGTTGATCGGCGCCGAAGCCTTCGATCAGCTCGATGCCGAGCGAGCGCAGCTGGTCGCTCATCGGCGGGTAGACGTTGGCGTCGCAGCCGGTCACGCGGTGGCCGGCTTCGCGGGCGAGGGCGGCGATGCCACCCATGAAGGTGCCGCAGATGCCGAGGATGTGGAGATGCATCCGGGCATTCTAGGCAGCCGGCTCCGAGGGGCCGGCTGCGGGGTGACGCCCTGACGTCAGGGTTTCAGCGCGCGGTCGATGAAGGCGGCGAGGCGGTCGAGGAAGTCGGCATGGTTCGCAGGCGACGTGAAGCCGTGGGCTTCGTCGTAGTGGATGCGCTCCACCGCGGCGCCGGCCTGTGTCGCAGCTTCCTCCAGGCGGTCCAGGTCGCGCGGCGAGGCTTGGTGGTCGAGATCACCGCCGGCCAGTAGGATCGGCCACTTCATCGCCTTGGCATGCACGATGGGCGATGCCGCAGACCGCGCTGCGGCGTCGCCGAGCAACTCCTGGAAGGGCCGTGGCGGGGCTTTGGCGCTGGTCGCGAACCAGGTTTCCTCGTCGAGCGTTCGGAGGTCGGTGAAGGGCGCCATCGCAGCCGCACAGCGATACACGCCGGGACTGCGCACCGGTGCCAGCAGCGCGGCGGTGCCGCCGAAGCCGGTGCCGGCGATACAGACGCGCTGGGGGTCGGTGAGTCCTTGCCCCGCCGCCCAGGCCACCGCGTCGGCCAGATCATCGAGCGCCGCCTCGCCGAGTTTTCCGGCGCCTCCCTCGAGATGCCGGCGGCCGAAGCCAGTACTGCCGCGGAACTCCGGCTGCAGCACGCGCCATCCGCGGGCGGCGAGAAACTGCGCCTCGGCATGCCAACGGCGGTCTGATCCGCGCTCCCACGGGCCGTCGTGGACCAGCACGACGGTCGGCAGCGCAGCCTTCTCGGAAACGCCGGCGGGGTGGGTCACGACGACCGGCAGCGCCAGCTTGTCACGCGCGGTGATCCAGTGCAGGGTCCGGCGTCCCTGGGTGGCGGGGTCGATTCCGGGTCGCTCGCGGCCGATCTGGACGAGCTTCTTCTGCTCGGTGTCGTACAGGAGAAACTCTCCCGCTTCACGGTCGGAGCTGGAGTGGACGACGAGGAAACGCGACGTCTCGCACGCCGTGCAGCGGATCTGGTTGAAGCGCCCCGGCAGCGCGGCATCCAGATCGCGCTGCGCGGTCGCCAGCCGTTCGCTGAACCACACGGAGGTGGGGCGGTCGGTCACGAGGCTCGCGCCGACCGCCTTGCCGGTCTGGCGGTCGACCAATGCGGGGCCGACGTCATACCGCGCCACACGCAGGACGGGTTCGGGATCGAGACGTCCGTTGCGGGTGTCGAGCACGAACAGCCCTTCGGTGTCACCGCCCGAGCGTGTCGCCACCAGCAACTCGTGTCCGTTCTCCAGGGCCAGTGGAGACGGCATATCGGGGTCGGCCGTCGGCCGCTCCCAGACGGTGCGCCACTCGGACGCCTCCGAATCCTTCACGACGATGCGGTCGCGCCCTTGCTGGCGTACGCGCAGTGCTGGCATGTCGCCGGCGCGGTCGAAGACCCATTGCACCGCTCGGAAGGTTACGTCGTCGCCCAGACGACGCAGTTCGCCCGTCAGCGTGTCCAGGCGGCCCAGCCGTTGTTTGTCCTGTCCACCCCGCTCCTTGACCAGGATGTCGGCGCTGCCGTCTTCGACCGTCGAGAGCAGATCCCAGCCGTAGGTGAGAACGCGCGACTTCATGTGCGTGCCCGGAATGTGCGTCCAGGCGCGCCACGAGGTCAGCAGGCGCTCATTGCCCCCGTCCTGGTCGATGGCGATCAGGGCTACTCCGTCCAGGGGGACCTCGGGGCCCGTCACGGCGACGCGGACAACCAGCCTCTGGTCATTGATCCAGCTCGCCTGCAGCACGTTGGCCTCGGCATAGGACTGCAGGATGCGCGGCGGACGGTTCAGCGGCACGTCCATCACGCTCAGTGCCTGCCTGCTCTGCGGATTGCTCACGATCAGCGCGAGACGCTGGCCTGACGGCGCCAGCACTGCGGCGGCGGTCTCGGGTGGCTTGACGTAAAGCAGCGACTCCGAGGCAGCCCATGCTGGGGCTGTGATCGTGAACGCGAGTGCCATGCCGGCCACCGCCAGGTGCTGATGCGTGGTAATTCTGTGCTTCATTGGCTCTTGGCTCCGAGTGCAGCGGGATCGGACTTCAGCGACCGGTCCAGGAAATCCGCGAGGTGCTTCAGGAAGTCCGCCTCGCTGGAGGCGTCGACGAAGCCGTGGCCCTCGAACCCATAGTCCAGGCGTTCTATCGACACGCCGGCTCGGCGTGCGGCGGCCTCGAAGGCATCGGCGTGCTCCTTCGGGACACGGCGGTCCTCGCCGCCTTGGGCGAGCAGCACCGGCACCTTGATGTCGGCGACACGCTCCACCGGCGAGTTCTCGCGCAGCATGGCGGCGTCCTTGTCCGGGTCGCCGATCATCAGAGGCATGTCGTAGCGGCGCAGGTTGCGGCTGAAGTCCGCGCGTGCGCTGGTGAACATCAGCCGGATGTCGGTGACGCCGGCAAGACTGGCGGCGCAGCGGTACAGCTCAGGGTGCTTGACCGGTCCCATCAGGGACGCGTAGCCCCCGTAGCTGGCGCCGAAGATGCAGACGCGGTGGATGTCGATCAGCCCACCCTCGGCCGCCCACTTCACCGTGTCGGCCAGGTCGTCCTGCATCGCGAGCCCCCATTGATGGAAGCCGGCACTGAAATGGCGGTAGCCGTAACCCAAGGTGCCGCGGAAGTTCGGCTCAATGACGCGCCAGCCATGCGCCGCGAGGAACTGGGCCCACCGGCCCCAGCTGCGGTCCGTGCCTTGCACCCACGGGCCGCCATGCACCAGCAGGACCGCCGGGAGGCGCTCCTTCTCGTCGTGTCCGGCGGGGTGGGTCACGACCACCGGGAGCGACATCCCGTCCCGCGCCTTGATCCAATGGAAACTGCGGCGACCCTGGGTCGCCGGGTCGAGCCAGGGGCGGGTGCTGCCGATCGGCGACAGCGATCGCTTCTCGTCGTCATACAGCAGGTACTCGCCGGGCTGGCGGTCCGACAGGGACCGCACGGTGAAGAAGCGCGAACTCTCGCAACGGCCGCAGCTGATCTCGTTGAAACGGTCCGGAAGCGCCTTGTCCACGGTCTGCTGGATGGTGGCCATGCGTTCGCTGAACCACACCGTCGTCGGACGGTCGGCCTTCAGCCTGGCGCCGAGCACGCGTCCCGCATGCTTGTCGACGACCGAGCCGTCCGGCTCCATGTCGACGTCGTAGCGATTCACGCTCAGCAATGGCTCCGGGTTGATCTTCCCGGTGCGCAGATCCAGGACGTGCAGGCCCTGGGTGTCACTCCCGATCGCGCCGCGCACGACGAGTTCGTCCGGGCCTTCCATCTGGATGGGCGAGACCGTGTCGGGGTCCTTCAGGCCGTGGTCGGACACGAGCTTCCATTCGTCCGTGCCGGCGCCGCGAACGTACAGCCGGTCGCGGTCGCGCAACTGGACGCGCACGGCCCGCGGGTTGCCATGGCTGTCCAGTTCGAACGCTTGACCGTTGAACGAGATTTCGGGTCCGAGCAGGATCGGCGTCATGACGCCGGTGCGGGTGTTGACGCGCCCGAGCCGCCGCCCGCGGAAGTCGCCGAGCGCGTCAAACTTGACATCCTCCATGACGACGTCGTCGCTGCCGTCGTCCAGCGTCTCGAGCAGATCCCAGGTGTAGGGCAGCACGCGCGACCGGATGCGCGTTTGCGCCGTGTCGCTGCTCAAGCGCCAGGAAGTCAGCAGCACCTCGTTCTGCCCGTCGTGGTCGATCGCGGAGATCGCTCGGCCGTCGTCGCGGATCTGGACGTCATCGCCCCACTCGGTCACGCGGAAGATCAGCCGGTCGTCGTTGACCCAGTGCACCCAGTCGACCGACGCCCGCTCGTAGGACTGCAGCACCCGCGGCGGCTTGTCCATCGGCAGGTCCATGACCGCCAGTGCACGCTGGCCCTTCTCGTTGTGCACGACCACTGCCAGCCGCTTGCCCGACGGGGACAGCGTGGCGCCCGTCGTCTGCGCAGGCCTGACATAAGCCAGAGGGTCCAGCGCAGTAGCTGCTTTTGCGCTGGCCCCGGCGCCCAGCACGCAGGCCAGGCTTATCGTGAACAGCGGACGAAGCGCCCGCAGTCGCGTCGACATGGATTCCACTCCCTTCGGCCGGCTATGGGCCGGCTCTTCGGGTCAGTGTAGGCGGCGGCCGCCTGGCCGTTGCGACGCGAATCAAGCCGTTGTCACTCGCCGGCACCATGAAAAAGGCCGCCCATCGGGCGGCCTTCGCGATGCGGGAGAGGCCTCAGCCGCGCAGCGCCTCCAGCGCCGCCGCCTTCGTCGCCGCCAGGTCGGCGTCGGTGTGCGCGGCGCTGACGAAGCCGGCTTCGTACATCGCCGGCGCCAGATAGACGCCGCGGTCCAGCATGCCGTGGAAGAAGCGGTTGAAACGCTCCTTGTCGGTGGCCATCACCTCGTTGTAGTTGTGCGGCAGCGCGTTGGCGAAGAAGAAACCGAACATGCCGCCTTCGCAGTCGGTGACGATGGGCACGCCCGCTTCGCGGCCGGCTTCGGCGATGCCCTGCACCATCTTCTGCGTCTTGGCGGCCAGCGCTTCGTAGAAGCCGGGCTTGGTGATCTCGGCCAGCGTCGCCAGGCCGCAGGCGGTGGCCACCGGGTTGCCCGACAGCGTGCCGGCCTGGTAGACCGGGCCCAGCGGCGCGAGCTGCTTCATCACCTCGCGCGAGCCGCCGAAGGCCGCCAGCGGCATGCCGCCGCCGATGACCTTGCCGAACACGCTCATGTCGGGCTTGAAGCCCGGGATCAGCTTGGCGTAGACGCTCTGCGCGCCGCCGAGCGCGACACGGAAGCCCGTCATCACCTCGTCGAAGATCAGCAGCGCGCCGTGTTTGCTGCACAGCTCGCGCAGCTTGGTGACGAAGGGCACCGAGGCCCGCACGAAGTTCATGTTGCCGGCGATGGCTTCGAGCATCACGCAGGCGATCTCGTCGCCCTGCGCCGCGAAGGTCTCCTCGAGCTGCTCGACGTTGTTGTATTCGAGCACCAGCGTGTGCTGCACCACTTCGGCCGGCACGCCGGCCGAAGTCGGGTGGCCGAAGGTCGCGAGACCCGAGCCGGCCTTGACCAGCAGCGCGTCGGCGTGGCCGTGGTAGCAGCCCTCGAACTTGACGATCTTGCTGCGGCCGGTGACGCCACGCGCCAGGCGCAGCGCGCTCATGCCGGCTTCGGTGCCGCTGGAGACCAGGCGCACCTGCTCGACGCTGGGCACCTGGGCGATGATGGCTTCGGCGAGTTCGATCTCGCGCGCCGTCGGCGCGCCGTAGCTGAAGCCTTCGAGCAGCGCCTTCTGCACCGCTTCCAGCACCGCCGGGTGGCCGTGGCCGAGGATCATCGGGCCCCAGGAGCCGATGTAGTCGATATAGCGCTTGTCTTCGGCGTCCCAGATGTAGGCGCCGTGCGCGCGCGAGATGAAGCGCGGCGTGCCGCCGACGGCGCGGAAGGCGCGCACCGGAGAGTTGACGCCGCCGGGAATGACGGCCTGGGCGCGGGCGAAAAGCTGTTCGTTCGTGGTCATGGAGTCTGCGGTTTCAATGCACGCGGCGCGACGCGCCTGGGGTCTTGGGATCGTCGAATCCGGAGTCGGGCTCGTCCGGTCCGGGCTCGCCGTCGCCGTCCTCGGCCGGCGGCAGCGCCCAGAAGAAGCGGTCGGGCACGACATTGCCCATGCCGGGGCGGAAGCCCGCGTCCAGGCTCTGGTCGAGGAAGGACAGGGCTTCGCCGACGGCCGCCTGCAGCTCGCTGCCGGCCGCCAGCAGCGCGGCCAGCGCCGCCGACAGCGTGTCGCCGGCGCCGACGAACGAGGTTTCGAAACGCTCGAACTTCTCGCCCGTCAGCGCGCCCTGCGGCGAGGCCAGCACGTTGTCGATGAACTGCTCGTGGCCCTTGCTCGCCAGCATCACGCCGGTGACGAGCACGTAGCGCGTGCCGTGTTCGCCGGCGGCCACCGCCAGTTCGCGCGCCGACGGCGGGCGTTCGCTGTCCCAGTCGGGCAGCAGGAAGTCCTGCAGCGTCTTGTGGCTGCCGACCAGCACTTCGGTGGCCGGCAGGATCAGCTCGCGGAAGGCGTCGAGATAGGGCTGCAGCTGCTCCTCGTCGAGCCAGGACAGGCTGGGCAGATAGGCCACCAGCGGCACGTCGGCGTAGTCCGAGAGCACCTCGGCGACGGCGCTGACGGTCTCGGCGTTGCCGAGGAAACCGACCTTCCAGCCGGAGATCGTGACGTCCTCGAGGATGGTGCGTGCCTGCTCGACGACGGCGTCGTCGTCGATCTCGTGGTGGTCGAAGACTTCGGCCGTGTCGCGCATCACGATCGAGGTCACGACCGGCAAGGCGTGTGCACCCATCGCCGCTATCGTCGCGATGTCGCCGGCCAGCCCGCCGGCACCGCTCGGGTCGCTGGCGTTGAAGCTGATCACGCACGCCGGCGGCGGCGGCTCCTGCGCGGGGTCCTGCAGCTCCGTGGCGGGGTGGGGGTCGGGGGTCATCGCGATGCCTTTGCGCGCTTGCGTCCGGAGTCGCGGCGCGACCTCGAGCGAAGCCTGAAGAATGGTGCGTATGTCCTCACAAATCCTTGATTTTTCTTGGATATGCGTGACTACAATCGTTGCCCATTGTAGTGAGTGACCGCCTCAAAGTGAGCCAAAGCCGAACCTGGATGTGTCTGATCTGCGGCTGGATCTACGACGAAGCCGCCGGTGACCCCGAGCATGGCATCGCCGCAGGTACCGCGTGGGCCGACATTCCGTTGAATTGGACCTGCCCCGAGTGCGGTGCCCGTAAAGAAGATTTCGAAATGGTCGAAATCTGATTGCCAGCGGCGGCCGCACGTGTCGCCGGGCATGCCAACAGGTGACAGTGACGTGAACCCTGCCGCGTCCTCCGGCGCCAAGGTCCTGGTGATCGACGACAGCAACACCATCCGCCGCAGCGCCGAGATCTTTCTGCGCCAGGGCGGGCACGAGGTTCTGCTGGCTGAAGACGGCTTCGACGCGCTCGCCAAGGTCAACGACCACGGCCCCGAGCTGATCTTTTGCGACATCTTGATGCCGCGCCTGGACGGTTATCAGACCTGCGCCATCATCAAGCGCAACCCGCGTTTCGCGCAGGTGCCGGTCATCATGCTGTCGTCCAAGGACGGTCTCTTCGACAAGGCGCGGGGCCGCATGGTCGGCTCCGAGGACTACCTGACCAAACCCTTCACGAAGGAACAGTTGCTGCGTGCGGTGGAGGCTTTCCGCCGCAGTGCCGTCTGAACCCGCGGCTCGAGACGCCGCTTTCGATCGAACACCGAACCCGCTGCCGATGACCATCCGCAAGATCCTCGTCGTCGACGACTCGAAGACCGAGTTGCACCACCTGTCGGACATCCTCGGCAAGCGCGGCTACGTCGTGCGCACCGCCGAGAACGGCGACGAGGCGATGCGCCGCATCGCCGAGGAACTGCCCGACCTGATCCTGATGGACGTCGTGATGCCGGGCCAGAACGGCTTCCAGCTCACGCGCCAGATCACCCGCGACCCGCGTTACGAGGGCATCCCGGTGATCATGTGCACCAGCAAGGGGCAGGAGACGGACAAGGTCTGGGGCCTGCGCCAGGGCGCACGCGACTACATCGTCAAGCCCGTCCAGACCGACGAGTTGCTGTCCAAGATCCGCGCTTTCGACTGAGCCGATGGCCAATCGCGAAGCCCTGCGGGACCTGCAGAGCCGCCTGGCCCAGCGCCTGAGCGCGGTCCGCACCGAAGCGCCCGGCAGTTCCTGGCTGGCGATCGAGTGCGCCGGCGTCGGCCTGCTGGTGCCGCTGGCCGGTGCCGGCGAGATCTTCCCGCTGGGCACGATCGCGTCGGTGCCGCACACCCGGCCCTGGTTCGCCGGCGTCGCCAACCTGCGTGGCGGGCTGCACGGCGTCGTCGACCTGGCGGCCTTCCTGGGCCTGCGGCCGACGCAGGCCGCGGCCGAGGGCGTGCGCGAGCAGGCGCGGCTGCTGGCCCTGAATCCCGTGATCGGCAGCCATGTCGCGCTGCTGTTCGAGCGGCTCGCCGGGCTGCGCACCGCCGCGCAGCTGCAGCGCGAAGACGACGACGACGAGGTGTCGCGCCCGTCGTTCGCCACAGGACGTTGGCGCGACGACAGGCAGCGCGTGTGGCAGGAGATCGATCCGGCCGCGCTCGTCCAGCACGAACAGTTTCTCGGCATCGCCCGATGACGAAGGCCGCGAGGACCGCATGAGCTTTCTCGACAAGATGAAGGGCCCCGCACGGGGCCGCACGCCGGCGCAGGAGCCGGGTCAACCGGAAACCCTGGCCGTGGCCGGCGACGCGATGGACGCGACCATCCGCCTGGGCCCGGGCACGCTGGCGCCCGACAGCGCCGGCCGGGCCTCGGACTCGTCGATCATCTCCGAGGCTGCGCCGTCCGAGCTCGCCGGCGAGTTCACCAACACCCGCGTGCCCGACGAGGTCGAACCCGGCGCCTCCACCGGCCTGCCCTTCGTCGGCGGCCTGCCGGTGGCGCGCCAGCAGCAGCTGATGGCGTTTGCCTTCGGCGTCGGCCTGACCGGGCTGGTGCTCAGCGGCGGCGCCGGCATCGTCGCCGCCAACCGCAGCGCGCAGCAGGTTTCGGCCGCCGGCCAGGCACAGACGCAGTCGCAGCGCCTGGCCAAGTCGGTCTCGCAGGCGCTGCTGGGCAGCCCGCAGGCCTTCCCCGAACTGAAGGAAAGCGCCGAGATCCTGGCGCGCAACGTGCGCGGCCTGAGCGGCGGCGGCGACGTGCCGGCGGTGTCGGGTGAACTCGGCGACCGTGTCCAGGCGCTGCTGCCGGCGGTCGACCGCGCCGAGAAGAGCGCCAAGTCCGTGCTCGCGCAGCAGAAGACGCTGACCCAGGTCGGCGCCGCGCTGCGCACGATCAACCGCCAGTCGGCCGACCTGCTCGAGACCGCCGAGACCGTCTCGTCGCTGAAGCTGCAGGGCGGGGCATCGGCGGGTGAACTCTCGGCCGTCGGCCAGTTGGTGATGCTGACGCAGCGCATCGGCAAGAGCGCCAACGAGTTCCAGACCACCGAAGGCGTCAGCGCCGAGGCCGTGTTCCTGCTTGGCAAGGACCTGAACTCGTTCCGCGAGATCGCGCAAGGCCTGCTCGACGGCAGCCCCGAACTGCGCCTGCCGGGCACACGCGAGCCGCAGACGCGCGAGCAGCTGCAGCAGCTGATCGCCCAGTACGACAAGACGCGCAGCGAGGCCAGCGCCATCCTGGGCAACCTGCAGGGCCTGGTCGGCGCGCGCGAGGCGCAGTCGACCATCATCCGCGACAGCGAACCGCTGCGCCGCGGCCTCGACGAGCTGCAGGGCGAACTCGCCGGCAGCGGCGGCCTGCGCCTGGCCATCGTCGTGCCGGGGCTGCTGTCGGTGCTGCTGCTGGCCATCGGCAGCGTCGGGCTGCTGCGCCTGTTCGTCGCCGACCAGACCTCGCGCGCCCGCTTCGCCGAAGCCCAGCGCCAGGAAGCGGAACGCCAGGAACTCGAAGCCAAGCGTGTCAACGACGCCAACCAGGCCGCCATTCTTCGCCTGATGAACGAGCTGCAGACCGTCGCCGAGGGCGATCTGACGCAGCAGGCCACCGTCACCGAGGACATCACCGGCGCCATCGCCGACTCGGTCAACTACACCGTCGAGGAACTGCGTTCGCTGGTCGCCTCGGTACAGGACACGGTGGCGCGCGTGACCGACACCACGCAGCAGGTCGAGCAGACCTCGTCCGAGCTGCTGGCGGCGTCGACCGAGCAGCTGCGCGTGATCCGCGAGACCGGCGAGTCGGTGCTGCAGATGGCCGGCCGCATCAACGACGTGTCGGCGCAGGCGCAGCGCACCGCCGAGGTCGCGCGCCAGTCGCTGGAAGCCGCGGCCAGCGGCCAGCAGGCGGTGCAGAACACGATCGGCGGCATGAACTCGATCCGCGACCAGATCCAGGAGACCTCCAAGCGCATCAAGCGCCTGGGCGAGAGCTCGCAGGAGATCGGCGAGATCACCGAGCTGATCTCGGACATCACCGAGCAGACCAACGTGCTGGCGCTGAACGCCGCGATCCAGGCCGCCAGCGCCGGCGAGGCCGGCCGCGGTTTCAGCGTCGTCGCCGAGGAAGTGCAGCGCCTGGCCGAACGCTCCGGCGAAGCCACGCGCCAGATCGCCGCGATCGTGCGCGCCATTCAGACCGACACCCAGGACGCGGTGGCGGCGATGGAGCGCTCGACCCAGGGCGTGATCGACGGCGCGCGCCTGTCCGACGCCGCCGGCAGCGCGCTGTCCGACATCGACCGCGTGACGCGTGAGCTCGCCGAACTGATCGCGCGCATCTCGGCGCAGGCCTCGAGCGAGGCCGAGTCGGCCAACGGCGTTGCCGCCAACATCCAGCACATCTTCGCCGTCACCGAGCAGGCCGGCGACGGCACGCGCTCGACGGCGCAGATGGTGCATGAACTCTCGCGCGCTGCCGAACAGCTGCGCGCCTCGATCGCCCGCTTCAAGATCGCCTGACGTCCGGGATGAACGCCGTCACCGACAGCCTCTCCGGCAACGCCGACGACCTGAGCCCGCTGGCCTGGGTGCACGGCGAGCTGCGCCGTTCGCTCGAGCAGGCGCACAAGGCGCTGCACCGCCACCTGAAGGAGAGCGAGGCCGCCGGCCGCTCCGACGTCGATGCCGTCGACCCGGCGGTGCTGCGTGCGGCGCGTGTCGCGCTGCACCAGGGGGTCGGTGCGCTCGAACTCGTCGGCCTGCCGGCCGCGGCGCAGATGCTGCGCGCCAGCGAGGCGCTGGTGCAGCGCTGGATCACGCGCCCGGCGCTGGCCGACGCGAAAGCGGTGCAGACGGTCGAGAAGGCCTCGTTCGCGCTGCTCGACTACCTGGCGCGGCTGCTCGCGCGCCGGCCGGTGTCGCCGGTGGCGATGTTCCCGCAGTACCTGGCGGTGCAGACGCTGGCGGGCGCCGAGCGCGCCCACCCGGCCGACCTCTGGCCGCAGGACTGGCAGTGGCTGGCGCTGCCGGCCGAAGACGGCGTGCGCGCGCTCGCGGCCGACGACGCCGCGCGCGGCGCGATGGAGTCGCTGACGCTGGCGCTGATGCGCCAGCCCGACCCGGGCAAGCTGGCGACGATGGGCGAACTCTGCGCCGCGCTCGGTGCCGGTGCCCACGGCCGGCCGGCGACGCTGTGGCGCCTGGCCGCGGCCTTCTTCGAGGCCCAGTCCAAGGGCCTGCTGGCGAGCGACGTCTATTCCAAGCGCATCGCCTCGCGCCTGCTGTCGCAGCTGCGCGCCACGATGCGCGGCGACGAGGAGGTCTCCGACCGCCTGGCGCAGGATCTGCTGTTCTTCTGCGCCCACGCGCGCACGCCCGCGGCCGCCGAGGCGCCGCGGCTGGCCTCGGTGCGCGCCGTCTGGCGCCTGGACGACAGCGCCGCCCCCGATTACGACGTCGCCCGTCTCGGCCGTTTCGACCCGGCCTGGGTGGCGCAGGCGCGCAAGCGTGTCGCCGGCGCCAAGGACGCCTGGTCGGCCGTTGCCGGCGGCGAAGCCCACCGCCTGACCGGTCTGGCCGAGCAGTTCACGCTCGTCGGCGACTCGCTGCAGCGGCTGTTCCCGTCGGGCGAGGTGCTGGCCACCGTGCTGCAGGACGCCGCCGCCCAGACCGTCGCCGCGCAGGCCGCACCGCCGGCGCCGCTGGCGATGGAGGTCGCGACCGCGCTGCTGTACCTGGACGCCCAGCTCGAGGACGGCGAGTTCGACCACCCGGCGCTGCCCGAGCGTGTGCAGCGCCTGGCGCGCCGCGTCGACGAGGTGCGCCGCGGCTTGCCGCAGCAGCCGCTCGAACCCTGGATGGAGGAGCTGTACCGCCGCGTCAGCGACCGCCAGACCATGGGCAGCGTGGTGCAGGAGCTGCGTGCCAGCCTGTCCGAAGCCGAGAAGCAGATCGACGCCTACTTCCGCGACCCGACGCTGCGCGAGGCGCTGATCCCGGTGCCGGGGCAGCTGTCGGCGATGCGCGGCGTGCTCTCGGTGCTGGGCCTGGACCAGGCCTCGCAGGCGGTGCTGCGCATGCGCGACGAGGTCGACACGCTGGCCCAGACCGAGGTCGACCCGACGCACGAAGCCGCGCGCCAGACCTTCGAGCGCCTGGCCGACAACCTGGGTGCGCTCAGTTTCCTGATCGACATGCTCGGCGTGCAGCCGACGCTGGCCAAGTCGCTGTTCCGCTACGACCCCGAGACCGGCCGCCTGGCCGCGGTGATGGGCCAGGGGGCGCGGGCGCCGCTGCCGGCGCCGGCCCCGCCGGCCGCCGCCGCGCCGGCGCGTTTTGCG
>NZ_NRRU01000022.1 GCF_016583785.1 Rubrivivax gelatinosus
TCGTCGGCAGCATCGCCGGGCTGGGCCTGCTGATCGTGGCGCGAGGCCTGCTGCACCGGCTGGACGCGGCCTGGGCGGCGGCGCTGCTGCTGTCGGTGCTGGCGACGGTGCTGGCCTGGCCCAAGGGCATCGCGCTGGACGAGGCGCTGCTGCTGGGCTCGCTGGCGACGCTGCTCGTGATCTCGCGCCGCCAGTTCGACCGCCGCTCGTCGCTGTTCGCCGAGCGCCTGGAGCCCGAGTGGCTGCTGGCGCTGGGCGGCGTCATCGCCGGCTGCATCGGCATCCTGTTCTTCGCCTACCAGGAGGTGAACTACGCCAACCGGCTGTGGTGGCAGTTCGAGTTCGACGCCCAGGCGCCGCGCTCGCTGCGCGCACTGCTGGCGGTGACGCTGGCCTGCCTGGGATTCTCGGCCTGGCAACTGCTGCGGCCCACGGCCGGCGAGGCGGCGCGGCCAACCCCGGCCGAGCTGGAACGCGCCGCCGCGATCAGCCGCGACAGCCCCTCGGCCATCTCGCAGTTCGCGCTGACCGGCGACAAACACCTGATGTTCTCGGCGTCGGGGCGCAGCTTCCTGATGTTCGGCAAGCAGGCGCGCTCGTGGATCGCGCTGGACGGGCCCTTCGGCGACGCCGCCGAGGCGCCCGAGCTGGTGTGGCGTTTCGTCGAGACCGCCGGCGCGCACGGCGGCCGCGCCGCCTTCTACCAGGTGCGCCCGGCCTCGCTGCCGATGTACCTGGACTGCGGGCTGCAGGCCTTCAAGCTGGGCGAGTACGCGAGCGTGCCGCTGCACGACTTCAACCTGCGAGGCGTCAAACGCGCCGACCTGCGATCGGCCATCAACCGGGCGCAGCGCGAGGGCCTGGCTTTCGAGGTGCTGGACGGCGCGGCGGTGGCGCACGAGATCGACGCGCTGCGCGCCGTGTCAGACGCCTGGCTGGCGGAGCAGCGCACGCGCGAGAAAGGCTTTTCGGTGGGCAGTTTCGACCCCGAATGGCTGCAGCGCACGCCGGTGGCCGTGGTGCGGCGCGAAGGCGCGATCGTCGCCTTCGCCAACCTGCTGGTGACCGCGCGGCGCGAAGATGCCACGATCGACCTGATGCGCCACCGGCCCGACGCCCCGCCCGGCACCATGGACTACCTGTTCGCCCAGCTGATGCTGCACCTGCAGGCCGAGGGCTTCGCGCGTTTCGGCCTGGGCATGGCGCCGATGGCCGGCATGGCCGAGCGCCGGCGCGCGCCGCGCTGGCAGCGTGTCGGCCGGCTGCTGTTCGAACACGGCGAGCGCTTCTACAACTTCCGCGGCCTGTTCCGCTTCAAGGACAAGTTCGCCCCGGAGTGGGAAGCGCGTTATCTGGTGGCGCCGGGCGGGCTGGCGCCGGTGTTCGTGATGATCGACGTGGCGGCGCTGATCGGCGGCGGCGCCAAGGGTGTGCTGACGAAATGAGGACGGGATGTTGCGCAAGCTGATCACGACGCTGGCCACGGCGCTGGCCCTGGGTGCAGGCGCCGCCCGCGCCCAGGCACCGGGCGAAGCGCAGATCGTCGCCCACGGCCTGTTCGCCCAGGTGGCGGTGTACCAGCCGCGCGGCGGCGTGCAGCAGGTGGTGCTGCTGCTGTCCGACGACGACGGCCCGGGCGAGGCCGAGCGCACGCAGGCGCGTGCGCTGGCAGCCCAGGGCGCGCTGGTGGCGGTGGTCGACACGCCGGCCTTCGTCGCCCGGCTGGACGCCGAAGGTGCCACCTGCGGCTACCCCGCCGGCGCCTTCGAGAACCTGTCGCGCCACCTGCAGGCCTTCTTCAAGCTGCCCGGCGGCGTGCGCAAGCCGCTGCTGTTGGGGCGCGGCGCCGGTGGCGCGCTGGCCTACGCGATGCTGGCGCAGGCCGACAGCGGCACCTTCGGCGGCGCGCTGTCGCAGGACTTCTGCCCGCAGCTGCCGTTTCGCCAGCCGCTGTGCGCGGCGCACGCGCTGCCGGCGTCACGGCCGGCCTCGGTGCCCTCGGTCTTCGACCCCACGCTGCGCGGCCAGCCGCTGCCGGCTGGCAGCAGCCGGCTGGCGCCGGCCGCGCGCCTGCCCGCGCCCTGGCTGGTGCTGCAGACCGAGGCCGCGCCGGCCTGCGCCGCCGGCAGCGCCCAGGCCTTCGTCGGCCGGGTGCAGGAAGGGCAGTGGCGCCGCCTGGCACCGGGCGACACCGCGCTGGCGTCGGCGCTGCAGCAGGGCTACACGCAGCTGGCGGCGCACAACGCAGCGCCGCCGGCCGCTCCGGCGAGCCTGGCCGACCTGCCCGTCGTCGAGGTGCCCAGCAGCGTCGCCGGCCAGCGCTACGCGGTGCTGGTCAGCGGCGACGGTGGCTGGGCCGCGATCGACAAGGCGATCGCCGGCGCGCTGGCGGCACGCGGCATCCCGGTCGCCGGCTTCGACTCGCTGCGCTACTTCTGGAGCGCACGCACGCCCGAGGGGCTGGCGGCGGACCTGGACCGCATGGTGCGTTTCTACGGCGCGCGCTGGGGCCGCAGCCAGCTGCTGCTGATCGGCTTCTCGCAAGGTGCCGACGTGCTGCCCTTCGCCTTCAACCGCATGGACCCGGACAGCCGCGGCCGCACCCGGCTCACGGTGCTGCTGAGCCCGGGGCAGAAAGCCTCGTTCGAGTTCAAGGTGACGAACTGGCTCGGCCCCGGCGGCACGCTGCCGGTGCTGCCCGAAGCGCAGAAGCTGGACCCGGCGACGACGCTGTGCGTGCACGGCCGCGACGATGAAGAGTCGCTGTGCCCGAGCCTGGCGCGCGGCGGCGTGCCGGTGCTGACGCGCAGCGGCGGCCACCACTTCGACGGCCGCTACGAGGCGCTGGTCGAGCAGATCCTCTCGAACCTGCGCTGACGCGGCCAGGTCGCTTCGACGGCGCATCGGCCCGGCCACTGCGTTTATAGGGACGGAGGCCGGTTTGCCGGGTGGCCGCTTCCGGACACCAAGGAAGCTGCCATGACGATTCTTCCCCTCTGCCGCATCGGTGCCCTTGGTCTTGCGCTGGTCGCGAGCCCTGTCGCTCGCGCCGACCTCGCCGCCCTGTCCAGCATTTCCGGGCTGCGCATGAGCCTGACGGACCTCGACCTGGCCGACGGCGTCGCCCCCGCGCTGACGACGTTCGCCAGTTCAGGCTCGGGTGGCTCGGCGCTGGTGATGGTGGGCCGTGGCGAATCGGTCGGCTATTTCGGCAGCGCCGAGCCGTTCGGCCCGGGCGCGGTGACGCGGGACAGCGGCCCCGGCCACGTGGAGACCTTCATCTCCGGCGACGGCGGGCTCGAGGGCACCAGCCTCGGCGTTTCGGGCACGATCAGCTCGGAAGGAGCGCCGATGCCCGTCTACGCCTACGGCGCCGCCATTGCGCCGGATTTCTGGCTGCAACTGGCGGTCACGCGCAACACCCAGCTGACACTCTCGTTCGACGCCGAGAACTGGGTGCAAGGCTCGGGCGTGCCGATCGCCGACTATTCCGAGTGGGGCTACGCGTCCGCCTGGGTGGACCTGTATATCCAGCAGGATGACTGGGAGGCGGGCCGGCGCGAGTACTGGGGCTATGCGACCACGGCGCCGGGATATCCACAACGGGTGGTCGAGCACGTCGTGCTGTCGCTGCGCAGCTTCGACCAGCCCACCACGGTGCTGCTCGCCATGTCGACCAGCATCTCGCTGAGTGCGGGCAACGTCCCACAGATCCCGGAGCCTCCGATCTGGGCGCTGTTCGCCGCCGGCTTCGTCGTGCTGTCCGGGCGCAGGCGCCAGCTCCGCGCTCAGCAGTTGCAGCCGGCCGTGCCGCAACGGCACCAGACCTAGGGCCCGGGCGGCGCGACGAAGAAACCGTCCAGCGCCACGCTGCGATCGGCCACCAATCCGCCGGTGCCCAGTTCCGTCAACACGGTCCCGGTCAGCCGCACCTGGCGCTCGCCGGCGCCGTCGGGGGCGTCGACGGTGATGCCGGTGCAGCCGCTGCCGCGGCATTCGTAGCGCGGGCCGCCGAAGGCGTCGAAGAAGGCATAGGCGATCGCACCCCCGGGCGCGACTGCGACCACCACGCTGTTGCCGCTGGCGTAGCTGCCGGCGCCGTCGCTGAGCAGGTTGGCGATGCCGAGCACCAGGTTGCCGTCGGCGTCCGTGCCGGTGGTCCGCAGCTGGAAGCCCTGCGTGTCCGCCGGCTCGCAGACCGCGATGCCCGCCGCCTGGTCGCTGGGCGTCGCGATCACCGTCGGCGCCCCGCCGGCACACGCCACCGGCAGCAGCGGCAGCGCGTTCGGGTCCTCGAGGTGGTAGCCGGTCAGGTCGGCCTGCAGCGTGATCGCCTCGGTGCCGGACAAGGACCCGTCGGGCAGCACCGCGGCGAGTTGCGCGCCGTCGAAACGTATCGGTCGCAGCACCACCGGCAACCCCAGGCTCTCGTCGACCGTCGCCGCCCCCAGCGTGATGCCGGCGCAGCCGCCATCGCGGCACTGGTAGCGGGCGGTTGCCGCGCCGGAGTCGGGATCGCTCGTGTAGACCAGCGCCCGCACGACGGCGTCGCCCTGGACCACGACCTCGAGCGAGGGCCCGCCGGCGCCGTCGCCGAAGGTGTAGACCCGGCGCGTCGCGCCGCTGGGCTGGCTCTGGCCCGCGGCGCCGAGGCCGAAGTCGTCCGGCGTCGCGCAATAGCCCTCGGCGCTGCCGGCGGCGGCGGCGATCAGGTAGTAGCGGTTGGCGCTGCACGGCAGCCCCGGCAGCTCGATGCCGGCGGCGCCGCTGCGCACGCTGCCGACCAGAGTGCGGGTGCCGGCGGCACCGCCGAGCACCGTGCCGTCGAAGGCGAGCGCGACGGAGCCGTCGCCCGCCGGCGCGCCGATCGCGACACCGGCGCAGCCGGCTGCGGAACAGGCTGCGGCCTCGCCTTCGGCGCTGACGAACCGCAGCTCGAGCAGCGTGGCGTCGCGCAGGCGCAGCGTCAGCGTGTCGCCGTGGCGGTTGGCGAAACCGAGCACACGCACGCTGGCGTCGTCCGCGTCGGCCTGGTTCGTCTTCGTGAACGGGCAGAACGCGTCCTCGGCCGCCGCGCTGCGCACCAGGACCTGCTCGTCGCGGCAGCGCCCGGACTCCTGGGCCAGCGCCGAGACGACGGCGTGGTAGTCGCCGACGCGTGCGACCAGCGCGCGCAGCGCGTCGTACATCGGGTCGCCCTCGACCCGGTCGAACGGCGTCGTGACGAAGTCGCCGACCGCGGACAGCTCGAAGCCGAACTCGCGCTGCAGGTAGCGGCGCACGCGCAGCTGGGCAGTGGCGACGGCCGCGGCGTCGGCCTGGGTGAAGCCGCCCCGGTTTCCGAGCGCGGCGAAGTACGCGCCGGGCTCCTGGCCCAGCAGCTGGGCGACGAGCAGCGTCGTCAGCGGCGTGAGATTGGCGACGCCGGGGCCGGTGGCGACCGAGTACAGCCCGTAATCCGACGACGCGGCGCTGTCGCTCAGCAGGTAGGGGCCGCTCAGCTGGTCCAGGCTGGCGAGGTAGTCGCCGCCGTCCACCGAGGCGAAACGGCCTTCGGCGGTGCGCGCGGTGCCGACATTGCCCTTGACGGTGATCTGCAGGCCGCCGACGACGGTGGGCGTGCTGCCGTCGGTGACGCGGCCCGACAGCGTCGGCCGGTCGGCGCCGGCAGGCGGGGCCTCGGCATCGCCTTCACTGCCGCCGCCGCAGCCCGACAGCAGGCCGGCCAGGATCGCGGCGAGCGCCGCGGCGCGGCTCCAGAGGGGAAAAGCGCCCGAGGTGTTCATCCTTGTCTTCCGTTCAGGGCTGGCCCGGCAGCGGCGCTTCGGCGCCGGGTTCACGGGTTCGCTCCCAGATCCCAGGCGAGGCCGACGAAGACGCCGCGCGGCGCGCCGGGCGCGACCATGGAGGTGTTCTGCCACTCGCTGGAGTTGTAGTTCCAGCCGCTCGGGCCGACGGCGCCGTTGCTGCCGGGCGCGAACGGGTTCACGCCCAGGCGGCCGGCGCTGAAGTACTCGCGGTCGAACAGGTTGGTCACCTGCACGAAGGCGCTGACGCCCTTGGCCAGCTCGACGCTGGCGTCGAGATTGAAGATCGCGAAGCCCGGCACCTTGCCCGAGGTCGTGAACGGCCGGCCGATGCGCACCGGCAGCTGGCTGAAGCCGCCGAACTCGCAGCCGCCGGCCTGGCTGCAGTAATAACGCCCGGTCTCCTGGTCGCTGCCCGCGGCCTGGTGCAGGTTGTTCTCGTTGCCGCGCATGTACGACATCGAGCGCGCCATCATCGTCAGGCCCAGCTTCACCGCCGGCAGCGGGCGCCAGCCCATGCGCAGGTTCAGCGCGTGCGCCGGGATGCCGGGCAGGCGCGCGCCGGGGTCGACGCGGATCATCCGGTAAGTGCCGTAGCCGCGGTTGAGCTCGGCGTTGGGCGACGGCAGCACGTCCTGGCCGATGACCTGGGTGTCGCCGACGTAGGCCGAGTTCTGGTCGAAGTCGGCGCTGCTGTTGTGCGGGCTCAGCATGTAGAAGCGCGACTGGAACGTGGCGTCGGTGAACGAGTAGCTGGCGCTCAGGTCCACCGGCCCCATGCGGCCTTCCACGCCGAACTCCAGCCCCCGGCGGCGGGTCTTGCCGATCGTGTCGAAGTAGCTGCGCCCGTCGCCGACGCCGACGAAGTAGATGTCGTCGCTGAGGTCGGTGCGGAACAGGCTCAGGTTCCACTTCCAGTCGGCCGACAGGCTCTGGCGCCAGCCGATCTCGCCCGAGGTGGCGCGGATCTGCGGCAGGTAGGGGTCGGACGACAGGCTGGTCGGCATGTTGCAGCCCGGCCCGACCAGGCTGCGCGGCGCCGTGCCCAGGCTGGGAACGCCCGGCACACGCGGCACCGGCGTCGGGTCGAAGGCGCAGCCGAGCTCGACGACCGAGGGCGTGCGCGCGCCGCGGCTGAGGTTGCCGAACAGGTTCGTCATCGGCGTCGGCCGCCAGTTGGCGCCGAGCGAGGGGTTGAACGAGCGGTAGGCGAAAGACTCTTCGGAGCGCGTGCGCCGGAAGACCTGGCCGTCGGTGTACTCGGGGGCGCGGAACTCGCGCAGCTCGTGCAGCGGCACCTGGCCGGCCGTCGTGCGCGTCAGCAGCTCGTTGTCGACGCGCGTGTGGTTGTAGCGCGCGGCCGCGGTCAACGAGACGCTGGCCACCGGCGTCCAGGTCTCCTGCAGGTACAGGCTGCGGGTCGTCGACGTGCCGTGGAAGTTGTTGCCCGGCACGTCGTGCTCGGCGGCGTAGTAGTCGGGGTCGATCTCGTCGGGGGCCAGGTAGACGCGGTGCGAGGCGTCGATCAGGCCCAGGCGCTGGAACATGTCGTAGCGCGTGCGCGAGCGGTCGATCGAGACGCCGGCCATGAACGCGTGCTGCTCCAGGTTCCAGTTGAACTGCAGCGAGGCGCCGTCGCTGCGCTGGTCGAGGTCGGTGCGCGTGATCTGGCCGATCGGCGTGCCTTCGACGACACCGGGCCCGGTGTAGCCGCCGCCGCGCGTGGCGCCGTTGCGCGCCGTGCCGTCGGGGCTGATGTCGCGGTCGCCGAAGTCCTCGAAGTCGGCGTAGATGTCGCCGTTGACGCCGCGGCGGCGGCTGTCGCGGTGGTAGATCTGGCCGGTGAGGTTGGCGCGTTCGGACAGGTCGAACTGGCCGCCGACCGAAAACTGCAGCACGCGGTTGCGGCTTTCGTCGGGCGAGGTGAAGACCGCGTCAGGGTTCTGGCGGTAGAGCTGGATGGGCAGCAGCCCGTTGCCGACGAGCCGGTTGCTGGCGTAGAGCACGCTGGCGTAGGCCGAGGCGCGCTCGCCGTGCCAGTCGGCGCGGCCGAAGGCCTGCTCGACCCGCGACGGCGAGTTGTCGCGCCAGCCGTCCTCGTCGAAACGGGTGAGCGCGAAGAAGCCGCCGAGCGTGCCGTCGTTGGCGCCGCCGGCTAGCTGCAGCTGGCGCCGGCCCCAGCTGCCGCCGAGCAGCTGGCCTTCGACCCCCGGCGACGAAAAGCCGGTGCGGCTGCGCACCGACAGCGCGCCGCCCAGCGTGTTCAGACCGAACAGCGGGTTGGAGCCGGGAAAGAGGTCGAAGCGCTCGACCGCGTTCAGCGGGATCAGGTCCCAGTTGACGACGTCGCCGAAGGGTTCATTGACGCGCACGCCGTCGAAGAACACCGACAGCCCCTGCGGCGTGCCCACCTGCGGGCTGGCGGTGAAGCCGCGGTAGTTGACGTCGAGCTGGAACGGGTTGCCCTGGTAGTCGTTGACGCTGACACCCTGCAGGTGCGAGTTCATGTAGTCGCCCAGGTTCAGCGCGCGCGAGGCCTTGATGTCGCGCCGGCCGGCGCTCTGCAGGTTCGCGGGGATCTGCTCGGGCGACAGCATCAGCCCCGGCACCGGCCCGACGTCGATCGGACGCCGGCCCGTGATCGTGATGCGCTCTGGCGCCGCCTCGGGCTCGGCTGCCGGCTCCTGGCCGGACGCGGCGGTGCAGACGAAGGCCGCGCCGATGGCGGCGACCTCGAGCGTCTTGCGACGGCCCGAAGACGCTGGCCGCGAAACCCTGGCGAGATGACGAAGCACCGGAAGGCCTCCCTCGAACCCGGCCCCGCGCCGATGACGATGCAGCCCTGGCCGAGGACCGCAGCACCGGCCGGTCGAGCACGGATGGCCGCGACCATAGGCAGCCGGCGTCACCTCCTCAACGGAAAACTTCCCGGGCGTGACCCGAGCCAACACGGCGTGACCCGGGTTGACCGCCGACCGCTCCGGCCTGCCACCCGGAGCGGGCCGGCCGCAAGGCGGGCGCGCTTGGCTACGATGCGGGCCGGGACCTGCCCTGCCCCCGGACCCGACGATGGATGCCGCCACACTGCTGACCACCAATGCGCTGCTGTCGTCGGCAGCCGCCGTCGTCATGGGGGTGGTGCTGCGCACGCGCAAGACCTACCCCGGATTCGGCTTCTGGACCGCCGGCATCGCCTGCCTGGCGCTGGGCGCGGCCCTGCTGATCCCCGACGTCCTGCCGTCGAACTGGGGCGCACGTGTGGCACGCAACGGCCTGCTGCTGGCCGGCCATGCGCTGATCCTGCGCGGCATGCTGGTATTCCGCGGCATGCGCGTCGGCGCCGCGCCGGAGGCCGTGCTGGCGGCGGTCTTCCTGGCGAGCTTCGGCTACTTCAGCCTCGAAGCCAGCCAGCTGCCGGCGCGCATCGTCTGCTACTGCCTGCTGTCGGCCACGCTGAGCCTGGCGACCGTGGCCGTCACGCTGCGCCGCCGGCCGCCGCACTTCGGCTCCAACGACCTGCTGCTGGCGCTGTGGCTGACGCTGTTCGCGCTGATCACGCTGGTGCGCGCGGCCCAGGAGCTGGGCGACGTGAGCACCGCGTTCGAGACGATCAAGAGCCTGGGCGGCATCTACGCGCTGGCGCAGATCCTGTCGGTGCAGCTGGTGACGCTGACGCTGATCAGCATGAACTCGCAGCGCATCGAGTGGGAGCACCGCTCCAGCGTCGAGCGGCTGCAGGCCAGCGAGCAGCAGCTGCGCTCGATGGGCGACAACCTGCCGGCCGGCTTCATCTACCGCTACGAGCTCGCCGAGGGCCGGCGCCGCTTCGACTACATCAGCGGCGGCATCGAAGCCGCGCTCGGGCTGCGGGCCGCCGAGGTGATGGCCGACGCCGAGCCGCTGTTCGCGCTGCTGCCGGCCGACATGCGCACGCGCTACCGGGAGGACGAGGCGCGCAGCGCCGCCGACTTGAGCGACTTCCATGCGACCCTGCGCTTCGACCGGGGCGACGGCCAGCTGCGCTGGCTCGACGTGCGCTCGCGCCCGCAGCGCCGCCCGGACGGCTCGACCTTCTGGGACGGCGTGGCGCTGGACGTGAGCGAGAGGCTGCAGGCCCAGCAGGCCCTCGCCGAGCACCGCCGGCAACTGGAAGACACCGTCGAGCGGCGCACCCGGCAGCTGGCCGAGGCGAGCCAGCGCGCCGAAGCCTCCAGCCTGGCCAAGAGCGCTTTCCTGGCGAACATGAGCCATGAGATCCGCACGCCGCTGAACGCGATGATCGGCATGGCGTACCTGATCCGACGGGAGGAGCTCAGTGCGCGGCAGTCGGACCGCCTGGACAAGCTCGAGACCGCCGCCAGGCACCTGCTGGACGTGCTCAACGCCGTCCTCGACCTGTCCAAGATCGAGGCCGGCAAGATGGAGCTCGAGGCGGTGCCGCTGCGGGTCGAGACCATCGTCGCCGACGTGCTGTCGATGCTGGACGAACCGGCCCGGGCCAAGCGGCTGCAGCTGGCGAGCGCGGTCGAGCCGATGCCGCGCGATCTGGTCGGCGACGCCACGCGCCTGCAGCAGGCGCTGCTGAACTACGCCAGCAACGCCGTCAAGTTCACCGAGCGGGGCTGCGTGACGATCCGCGCCCTGCTGGTCGAGCAGCACGAGAGCAGCGTGCTGCTGCGTTTCGAGGTCCAGGACACCGGCATCGGCATAGCCCCCGAGGTGCTGCCGCGGCTGTTCGAGGCCTTCGAGCAGGCCGACCGCTCCACCACGCGGCGCGTGGGCGGCACCGGCCTGGGGCTGGCGATCACGCGCCGGCTGGCCGAACTGATGGGCGGCGAAGCCGGCGTGACGAGCACCCCGGGTGCCGCCAGCACCTTCTGGTTCACCGCCAGGCTGCGCCGCGAACCGTCGACTCCGGGCGCCGAGCCGCGCCACCCGGCCGGCGACGCCGAGCAGACCCTGCGCCAGCGCCATGCCGGCAGCCGGGTGCTGCTGGCCGAGGACAACCTCGTCAACGCCGAGGTGGCGCAGGCCCTGCTCGACGAGGTCGGTCTGGTCGTCGACGTGGCCGGGGACGGCAGGGCGGCGGTCGACATGGCGCTGAAGCACGACTACCGGGTGGTGCTGATGGACATGCAGATGCCCGGAATGGACGGCCTGGATGCGTCGCGCGCGATCCGCCGCCACCGCGCGTCGGGCGAGCTGCCGATCATCGCGATGACCGCGAACGCCTTCGCCGAGGACAAGGCGCGCTGCCAGGAGGCCGGCATGGACGACTTCCTGAGCAAGCCGGTCGACCCGGGGGCGCTCTACCGGTTGCTGCTGCGCTGGCTGGAGCGGCCTGCAGGCGCCGGCGTCCAGGCCTGAGCTGGGCCGCGGCGCGGCGCCGGGATGGAGCGCCGGCGCAAGGGGCCAAGGGCGCAGTCCGGCACCGGTTTGTGAGACAGGTCTGGAATCAGACGGGACCGGACACCGATGCCCATGCCGCCCAGCGTTGAATTCCGACAAGCGGCCGGTGCCCTGCCCCGTTCGTGGAACGATCCATGGATGCCTTTTCGTCTTGCCGCCATCAGCAGCGTTCGCCGATCACCGCGCGGTTGTTGCGCGCTCCTGCTGGTTGCCGCGTCACTGACGGCCATGCCCATGCCAAGCCACGCCACGGAAGAGCCCGAATACCAGGTCGTCCAGCCGCTCGCCGAGGACGTCGAGCTGCGGCAGTACGCGCCCTACACGGTCGCCGAAGTCGTGGTGCCCGGTCCGGCAGGCGAAGCCGGCCAGCAGGCGTTCTCGATCCTGGCGGGATACATCTTCGGCAAGAACAAGGAGGGCAGGAAGTTCGAAATGACGGCACCGGTTACCCAGGCCGCCGTGCCGGCGCCGCTGGAGACGCCGGGGCAGACGAAACAGTCGGCCGCGCCTGGCGGTTATCGCGTGCAGTTCATCCTGCCCAAGGGCGTGACGCCGGCCACTGCGCCCGAGCCCGCGGACGCGCGGGTGCTGCTGCGCGAGATTGCGGCCGAGCAGGTGGCCGTGATCCGCTATTCGGGCTTCTGGTCGCAGTCGAACTACGACGAACACCTGTCCAGACTGCAGGCGCAACTCCGCGCCGCCGGGTTGGCGTGGACCGGGGAGCCGGTCTACTCGCGCTACAACGCGCCGCTCACGCCCTGGTTCATGCGGCGCAACGAGATCTGGCTGACCCTGGCCAAGGCCCGCTGACACCGCCCGCCGCATCGTTCCGCCGGGCCATCCCACGAGGCGCAAGCGCCCCGGGCCAGCCGATTGCTCAGCGCTGGGGACCTCACCGCCAACCACAGGGCCACAGCATGAGCGAATCCACTCCCCCCAGCGCCACGCCTGACGCCCCATCGCGTCGCCGATTCCTGGGTACCGCGGGCGCCACGACGGCCGGGGCTGCCGTCGCCCCGCTGCTGATGGCCGCGGGCGCGCAGGCCCAGACCTCGGCCGCACCGCAGGCCGCCGCCGCCGGGCCGCGGGACAAGGCGCAGGATCTGGCCGCCGAGACCTCGGTCGATGCCGGCCAGGCGCTGACGACGAACGAAGGTCTGAAGATCTCGGACGATCAGAACTCGCTCAAGGCCGGCGCGCGCGGCCCGACGCTGCTCGAGGATCAGCTGCTGCGCGAGAAGATCACCGCCTTCGACCACGAGCGCATCCCCGAGCGGGTGGTGCATGCACGGGGCGCCGCGGCACACGGCCACTTCCAGGTCTACGAATCGCAGTCGCGCCTGACCAAGGCGCGCTTCCTGAACGACCCCAGGCTCAGGACCCCGGTCTTCGTGCGCTTCTCGACGGTGGCCGGCTCGCGTGGCTCGGCCGACACGGCGCGCGACGTGCGCGGTTTCGCGGTGAAGTTCTATACCGAGGAAGGCAACTACGACCTGGTGGGCAACAACATCCCGGTGTTCTTCATCCAGGACGCGATCAAGTTCCCCGACCTGATCCATGCCGCCAAACCCGAGGCCGACCGCGAAATCCCGCAGGCCTCCACCGCGCACGACACCTTCTGGGACTTCATCTCGCTGATGCCCGAGTCGACGCACATGGTCATGTGGATCATGTCCGACCGGGCCATTCCGCGCTCGTACCGGATGATGGAGGGCTTCGGCGTGCACAGCTTCCGGCTCGTCAACGCCCAGGGCACGAGCCGGTTCGTCAAGTTCCACTGGAAGCCGATGAACGGCGTGCACGGGCTGGCCTGGGACGAAGCGCAGAAGCTCGCCGGCAAGGACCCCGACTTCCATCGCCGCGACCTGGCCGACGCCATCGACGCCGGACAGTTTCCCGAGTGGGAGCTCGGCGTGCAGGTCATCGAGGAGGGCGACGTGGATCGTCTGGGCTTCGACATCCTCGACGCGACCAAGCTCGTGCCCGAAGAACTGGTGCCGGTGCGGCCGATCGGCAAGCTCACGCTGAACCGCAACCCCGACAACTACTTCGCCGAGACCGAGCAGGTGGCCTTCCACACCGGCAACCTCGTGCCCGGCATCGACGTCTCCGACGACCCGCTGCTGCAGGGGCGCATGTTCTCGTACGTCGACACCCAGCTCACGCGCCTGGGCGGCCCGAACTTCGCCGAGATCCCGATCAACCGGCCGATCTGCCCGGTGCACAACCTGACGCGTGACGGCCTGCACCGGCAGACCATCGCCAAGGGCCGCGTCAACTACGAGCCGAGCTCGATCGACGTGCCGCCGATCCGCGAGACCCGGCCCGAGCAGGGCGGCTTCGCCAGCTATCCGGAGGCGGTTTCCGGACAGAAGCTGCGCCGGCGCTCGGAGACCTTCGCCGACCACTACTCCCAGGCGACGCTGTTCTGGCAGAGCCAGACGGCGCCGGAGCAGCAGCACATCGTCGAGGCGCTGCAGTTCGAGCTCGGCAAGCTGACGGTGGCGGCGGTTCGCCTGCGCATGCTGGCCAACCTGGTCAACGTCGATCCGGCCCTGGCCACCCGCGTGGCGGCGGTGCTCGGTGTCGCGCCCCCCCCCGGCCAGCCCGCGCAACGGGCTGAAACGTTATGCCGTCTCGCCGGCGCTGAGCATGATCGCGCGCGCCAATCCGAAGTCGGCTGCCGGCCGCAAGGTCGCCGTGCTCGCCGCCGATGGCGTCGACGCGGCAGGGCTGCAGGCGATGAAGGCAGCACTGACGGCTGCCGGCGTCAAGGTCCGGGTGCTGTCGGCGCGGCTCGGTCAGCTGCAGGCTGCGGGCGGAGGCAGCGTGACGGTCGACGATCTGCTCGTCGCCACGCCATCCATCGTCTTCGACGCCGTGTTCGTCCCCGGCGGCGCCGCCAGCGTCGCCAGCCTCAAGGCATCGGGTGACGCCGTGCTCTTCGTTCGCGAGGCCTTCAAGCACGCCAAGGCGATCTCCGCGCTCGGCGAAGGTGCCGAACTCCTGGCCACCGCCGGCGTGACCGGACCAGCGGCGGCGCGGCCCGCCGGTGTCTCGACGGCGGACTCGGCATCGAGCGCGGGCCTGGCCTCGGCGTTTCTCGCCGACATCGCGGCGCACCGGCACTGGTTGCGGGGCGGCAAGGACGCCATCGCGGCGTAGACGCCAGCGCTTGGCGGGGTGCGGCCGCCGTGCTGGCGGACTGCACGCTGCCCCGCATGTCGGCCACGAAGCGACGCGCCACTGGCGCGCAGCTCTGCACCGCCTCGGCGCGGTGGTTGGCGCTCGGCGACGGTCCTGGTTGAGACCGCACCGCGCGGTGCGCCAGCGCCGATGCAGCGCTGGCGTCCAGGACGGCGTGCGGTCGGCTGCGGCCGGCCCGGGACCGGCCGGCACGCCCTGCTCCAGCCTAGTACTGCTTCGAGCGCATCGACAGCGCCACGATGGCCGCACCGGCGGCGACCACCAACAGATCCTCGACGAGCCCGCTGCGCGTCTGCCCGACGCTCGCCATCGCTTTCTTGCGCACGGCGAGCGTTGCATAGGCCAGCGGCACGGCGCAGGCGACGGCTACTGCGGCACCCGCGCGCTCGCGCTTGCGGGGCGCGAGCGCCGCACCGGCGATGGCAGCGCTCGCGACGCGGGCCAGCAGCCCGAGGAACACGGTGCGGTCCGGTGCGGTCTTCATCTTGTCGCCGAGCAGCTCGCCGACCCCCATCGCCAGCGCTCCGGCCCTGAAGACGGGGCGATCCAGAAGCACCAGCTTGCCGGGCGCCGAGCGGCCCGCCAGCCGTGCCGCCGCGATCGCGGCCATGGGCGTCATCGAACGGGCGCTGGCGACGGCCCCGATCAGGGCGGACGGCAGCAGGCTTTCGTTGTTCATGCAGAGCGTTCCTCAGGACGAGACAGACCGTGTTTCCGGGGCATCGACGCGGACGCCTCGTGCAAGCGTTGGCCTACAGCAATCGACATTCCCAACGGGCGGGCGCAGCCAGCACGAGCTTGCCGTCGCGCGAGCCGATGCCGCCGCCGGCGGCCGCCGCCCTGAACGCCCCCTTCAGCATCTGGCTCGAGGTCTGGAAGCGAAAGCTGACGCGGTCGTGGCCCTTCCAAACGCCAGGAGGCGCAGGTCGTCGTGGTGGCATCGGGTGCGCTCCCGCGGCGTCCGGCTCGCGCTGCTGGCCGGCCTGCTCGATGCGGAGACGCCCCGGGTCGATGCCGGCCCCGCGTTACGCGCCGGCCGCCGGCCCTTCCAGCACGTAGCGGGTGCTGGGCCCCCGGCCCTGCTGCACCAGCAGCCCGCGCTGTGCCAGCAGCCCCAGGTGTTTGGACGCCGTCGCCAGGCCCACGCCGCAGAGTTCGGCGTAGGCGCTCTTGCCGACGGCACCCGCCGTCAGCAGCCGCGCCAGCAGCGCGGCGCGGCGCGCGTCGTCCAGCAGGTCGCCGGCGCCGTCGCGCCACTTCGCGGCCAGGCGCTGCTCGCGCGTCAGCGCCCGGTCGTAGGTGCTGCGCAGCGCCTCCAGCTCGGCGCCGAAACGGCCGCCCAGCCCGTGGCGCTCGATCAGCGCCAGCGCCGCCTCGCGCTCCTGCGCCGCGATGGCGGCGTAGCCGCGTGCGATCGCCAGCCGGGCGAGCACGTGTTCGGCCGGCGCCAGCGGCAGCGCCAGACGCGCGCGCTCGCGGTCGATCTCGGCCATCTCGGCCGGGTGCACCGCCCACTCCCCGGGCAGCAGGCGGTCGACGTGGCCTTCGCGCGTGCCCAGGATCTCGGTCTTCAGGCTGCGCGTGGCTTCCAGCGGCGCCGGGTCGCCTTCGCGCTCCCACACCGCCAGCGCCGCGGCGGTGTGGGTGTCGCCGCGGCGTTCGTCCTCGGGCCGCTCCAGCGCCTGGAAACGTTTGTAGTGCGCCTCGGCCAGGTTGTAGTGGGCACGGCCCACCAGCACGCGCAGGCCCGCGGCCTCGGCGCGCGCCAGCCCGGCCGCGTACTGCTCGATCGCGTCGTCGTAGCGCTGCTGCCAGAAATAGGTGCCGCCCAGGTTCAGGTGGGTGGAGGCGACGGTCTCGGGCTCGATCGCGCTGCGTTCGGCCAGCACCAGCACCCGCTGCGAATACTCGATCGCACGCGGATAGTCCTGGGCGTCGCCATACAGCAGCGACAGGTTGCACCAGGTCTTGACCACCGCCTGCCCGTCGCCCAGGCGCTCGTAGATGTTGAGCGCGCGGTGCTTGCGCTCGAGCGCGGCACGCAGGTCGCCGGCGCGGCGCCAGTACTCGCCCCAGGCCTGCTCGAGCTGGGCGATGGTCTCGTCGGGCTGGCCGCCGTGCTCGCGCAGCGTCTCGGCGCGCTCCAGCACCGCCTTGCTGCGCGGGTCGTTGCGCAGCACGTACAGCCAGGCCAGGCGCACCAGGGTGCTGACGTAGGCCTGCAGCAGCGCGTGGTGGCCGGGCTGCGACGGATCGGCGCCGACGCCGGCCTGGTGCAGGAACTCGGCGCTGTCCTGGTAACACGCGAACGCACGCTCGCCGTCGCGCGGCTCGAAGAACTTGCCCAGCGTGCCGCAGACGATGCCCAGCATCAGCCGGTCGTCGGCGGCGCTGGCGATGCGCTGCGCCTGCTCGCAGGCCTGGCGCTCGCGTTCGTCCTGGCCGCGCACCCGCGCCAGCGCCGCCTGCGCCAGGCAGAGCTCGGCGCGCTGGCGCTCGCTGAGCGGCAGCGCGGCCAGGCGTTCGATCAGCGCGTCGGCCAGCGCGTCGCGGCCGAGCTCGACACGAAAGCGCTGCAGCGCCTGCACGAAGCCGTCGGCGTCGCCGGCCTGCAGCAGATGCCACAGCGCCGCCGCCGGCGCCGGCTCGACCAGCGCACGCCGCGCCTGGGCGCGGTGCCAGTCGCGGCGCGCGGCTGCATCTTCCAGCCGCAGCCGCCCCCAGGCCTGGTGCTGCATCGCGTCGCGCAGCGACAGCACGCGCTCGCTGGTCGGCGCCAGCAGCAGTTCGGCCAGCTGGCGCCGGCCCTTGTCGAGGTAGCGGTAGTAGGTGCTGGGCCCGACCGACCAAAGGCCGCACAGATGGTCGGCGGGCGACTCGTCGGCGCGTGCGCGGTAGCGGTCGGGAAAGCCGCAGACCGGCGCGAAAGCGTGGTGGCACATCACCGCCAGCATCGGCCGCCAGCTGGTGCGCTCGAGCCAGGCTTCGCGCGGGATGCCGTCGAAGCCGGGCTGGCGGTCCGGCCGCAGCTGGGCCACGGCCCAGTCCAGCAGCCACTGCAGCGCCAGCAACTCGCCCTGCGCTCCGCGCAGCGCATCGCCGCCGCTGTCGAGCACCGGCTGCAGCAGCCGGCGCGCGATCCAGCGCGTCAGGCGCGGGCGGCGGTGCAGCAGTTCGGCGAGCGTGCCTTCGCGGCGTGCCGCCAGCGCAGCCGCCAGCACGGCCTCGGCCAAGGCACCCGGGGGCTGGCGCGGGCCGGCGGGCGGCGCACTGGGAAGGATCGTCATGCAGGTGTCACCGCTGGCTGCCGCATCGTCTGGCGATCGTCTGCCCTGGTGCGACGCGAGCAGCGGCAGCATGCCTCGCGTTGGGAGCAGGGCGCGCCTAGTGTATCGACCGTGCCTCGAGCGGCGGCCGCGCTGCTCGCGGCCGTTCAAACCAAGCAAGGAGAAAGCGCATGTCCCGTCAGCCCCTGATCGTTTCGCCGGATCCCACCGCACCCGACGGCCCCGAAGGCGTCACGCTGGTCGTCTACGCGCCCTTCGGCGACGACCGCACGCTCGCCACCTACCCCGACGGCAGCACGCAGGACGTGCAGCAGCATCCGCTGACGCGCGCACTGAAGGATGTCGCCGAGTACGGCGTCAACGTCTGCGCGCTCATCGACCGCGTCGACGACGAGACCTGGCTGGTCGACATCCCCGCGTTCCAGCCCGGCGCGCTGAGCTGCAGCTCGAACTGGAAGCAGCGCATGGACTCGCCGCGTGCGCTCGCCGGCCTGATCCGCCACGCCCACCAGCACCACCCCGGCACCTCGCTGGTGCTGGCGCTCGAAGGCCACGGTGCCGGCTTCATCCCCGAGATCGACCGCAACCAGCTCAACGCCAACGACTACACCGACGGCGGCCGCTTCCAGTGGCAGGTCAGCGGCGCGCACGCCTCGCCGGTGCTGCCGATGGGCTCGCCGGTGCTGCCGATGGGCTCTCCCGTGCTGCCGATGGGCTCGCCGGTGCTGCCGATGGGCACGCTGCCGCTGTCGACCTGGGGCCTGGGCGAGGCGCTGCGCCTGGCGCAGCAGGCCGGCGCACCGCGGCTGGCGGCGATCCACTTCGACAACTGCTTCAACATGGCCGTCGAAGTGCTGCACACCGTCGCGCCCTACGCCGAGGTCGCCACCGGCTACATGAACTACAACTTCTTCACCGCAGGCGCCCCCTACCCCGAGGTCTTCCGCCAGCTGGCCGCCGCCGGCAGCGCCACGCCCGAGCAGCTGGGCCAGTGGTTCGCCGACGCCAACCACGCGGTGCTCGAGGCCAAGGGCAACCACCCGACGACGGCCGGCGTCGTCGCGCTCGCGCGCCTGCAGCACATCAGCGAGTGCGTGGACGACCTGGCCGACGCGCTGCTGTCGGTGCTGCGCGCCGCGACGCCGGCCGAGCGCCCGGCGGTCGTCGGCCACATCCGGCGCGCGATCGTGCTCGCGCAGCAGTACGACTCCGACGGCTCGATGCGGCTGGAAACGCCCGACTCGCTGACCGACCTGGCCTCGCTGGCGCAGGCGCTGATGCGCCAGGACTTCGGCACGAGCGAGGTGCACGAAGCGGCGCTCGCGCTGCGCGACGCGCTCGCGGGCATCAAGCGCTACGGCGACGACGACAGCCCCTGGACCGACCCGGGCCAGCGCTGGAACTTCAGCGAGCGCGCGCTGGCGATGAACATCTTCCTGCCCGACCCGCTGCTGGTCGGCCTCTGGGACTGGCGCTCGCCCTACTACCTGGACGTCAACCCCGACAGCTCGCGCCCGCTGGTGCAGCCGCAGGTGATCGAGTTCCTGAAGGCGACCGACTGGGTCGAGTTCCTCGTCGAGTACCACCGCGACGCCGGTTTCACCGGCCTGCTGTCGGCACGGCGGCGTGCCTTCCCGGTGTTCAACGCGCGCTACCAGCGGCCGGCGGCGACGGCAGCCGCGGCGGACGGCGCCGCCTGAGCACAGGGCCCGCGCCGCCAGGCGCGGGCCGGCAGCGGCGCGTCGACCCGCCGGACGATCGTCCAGCGATCGTCTGCGCGCCGCCCCGACGCCCGCCTGCGCGTGCGTCGCATTGGGAACGACAAGCGCCTGCAATGCACCCGTCTCCCATCACCGAATCACCGACGGAGGCCTCATGGCGATCATCATGCATGGAAGCTGGACCCTCAGAGCCAGCTCGAAGACCAGCGGCAGCGTCAAGCGTTTCGTCATCGCCGGCGCCGACACTGGCAACGGCAGCTACGACGGCGCCAGCGGCAAGGCCGTGTTCGTCACCGGCCGGCAGTGGTCGGTCCGACTGGAGCACCGCCCCGCGGGCCTGCCCTGGCGCCACTCGTCGCCGCGCATCGGATTCCCCTGGATCGCCGACGGCCGGGTGCGCGTCGAGATCAGCGCCGAAGGCGCCGACGCCGACGACGCCCTGGTGCTGAGCTGCTCGCTGCCGGCCAGCAGCGCCGACACCATCGTCTACGGCACCGCCCGCAGCTACTGGGGCGGCGGCCTGTTCAACCCCTCGCGCAACGACCTGATCGTCATCGACCCGCCAGCGGCGGTGTCCGAGCTGTGCCGCAAGTTCCCGGCGCTGTATCCGGTGATCGACAAGCTCTACCCCGAGCGCCTGCGGCTGTTCCCGCGGCCCGATCCGGCCGGCGGGCTGACGCCGCTGGTGCTGCCCACCGGGCTGCCGCCGCAGGCGCAGGGGCTGGTGCTGCAGTCGCAGGCAACGGCTGCCGCGGCCGCCGCGCTGCTGGCGTCGGCGACCGACCCCGAGCAGGCCGAAGCCCTGGCCGTGGCGGCCCTGGGCACGACGGTGCAGCGCAGCGCCGGCGCACACGCGCTGGGCGCGGGGCTGCGCCGCCTGCAGCGTGCCGACCTCGACGCGCTGGCCCAGCTGCGCGACGCCGGCCTGCGCCGCAGCTGCGAGCTGCGCCCGGCGGCGGGCCAGCTGCTGCGCATCCAGCGCTACGAGCGCAGCAGCGTCGAGTCGCTCGGCGGCCCCTACACCGGCGGCGGGACGCGCGAGAACCTGGGCTTCGCCGTCGCCGACGAGCAGGGGCACTACCTGCTGCGCTTCAGCCACGATGCCGAGCCTCGCACGGCCGATGCGGCCGACGACGAGGCCCTGGCCGCCGGTCTGCGGCCCGACCTGATCGTGCAGGCGCTCGATACCGGCCTGGCACCGTGCTGGGAGAGCGCGCCCTACGCCAGCGTGCCCAACCTGCAGCGCATCGACCTGTGCATCCCCTACCCCGCCGCGCATCCCGGCCGCGTCGGCGCCGACACCAGCGCCTTGCGGCGCAGCAGCGAAGCCCGGATGCAGCACGCCGGCGTCGCCGGCACGCACAAACCCGGCGGCGACGCACGCATCAGCGGCCCCAGCGCCAACGGCCCCCGCGTCGACTGCGCCGCCTGAAGCCGGCCGGCCCGCGGCGCGCGCGGGCGCCGCGGCCTCAGCCGGTCGTCTTGTCGGTCGACTTGCGCAGGCGCGCGGTGGCGGCGCCGACGCCGGTCTCGAACTCGCGCCAGCGGACGGTGCCGGCCTGCTTCATCTCGGCGAGCTTGTCCTCGGCCGACTTCAGGTCCAGCTGCAGCGCGCTGATGTCGACGTCGATCCGGGCCTTGGCGTCGGCGTTGGCGGCGCCGGCCTTCTTCTCGAGACCGGCCAGCGCCGCCCTGCCCTTGGCGATGTCGCGGTCGGCGGCGGCGACGAAGGCGTCGCGCTTGCTCGTATCGGCGACGTAGGCGAACTCGGGCAGGCTCTTGATCGTCTCCTGGGTCGCGCCCGGCATCACGAGCCTGCCGGCGCGGTCCTGGATCTGCGAGACCGGAATCGCGACATCGTGGCGGCCGATGCCGACGAACCCGCCAGCGCCGACGATCACGTAGGACACGTTGCGGTCGGGGGCGATGATCAGGTCCTCGACCTCGCCGACCTTCTGGCCCGCGTCGTTGTAGATGGTCTTGCCCAGCAGCGTCTTCTTGACGCTCCAGCCCATGGCCAGCCGGGTGGACTCGGTGACGCTGGTCTCGACGGTGGTGCTGCCGCCGGCCACCTGGGCCGTGGCCGGCGCGGCGCTGCCGAGGGCGGCAAAGGCGGTGAGTGTCGCCAGGGCGAGGTGGGTGCGCGTATTCGTCATGAGCTTGTCCTTGGTGGTCGGCGCCGCTCCTTCGGGAGCCGCGGATGGCCTCTTGTAGCGAGCGCAGGGCCACGAGGTCTGTTCGCCAGCGCACCCGCTGCGCCCGGCACCGGCCGGCGCACGCGGGCGCTTCATTGCCAGCCGTAGCGCCGGATGTAGACGCGTTTCATCCAGGTGGTCAGCGTGCAGTAGCCCAGCACGATGGCGAGCAGCCAGCCGTAGTAGGACGGCGGCAGCGCCTGCAGGCTGAAATACGCCGCCAGCGGCCCGTTTGGCAGCCACAGGCCGACGGCCACGATCGCCGCCGTCATCGCCATCAGCGGCGCCGCGGCATGGCTCTGCACGAAGGGCAGCCGGGGCGTACGCACCATGTGCACCACCAGCGTCTGGGTGAGCAGGCCGACGACGAACCAGCCCGACTGGAACAACGTCTGGCGCGCCAGGCTGTTGGCGTCGAACACCCACCACATCAGGCCGAAGGTGAGGATGTCGAACAGCGAGCTGATGGGCCCGAAGAAGAGCATGAAGCGGCCGATGTCGGCCGGGTTCCAGCGCAGCGGCCGGGCCACCAGCTCGGCGTCGACCTTGTCGAACGGGATGCCGGTCTGAGCGATGTCGTACAGCAGGTTCTGCACCAGCAGCTGCAGCGGCAGCATCGGCAGAAAGGGCAGGAAGGCGCTGGCGACGAGCACGCTCAGCACGTTGCCGAAGTTGCCGCTGGCCGTCATGCGGATGTACTTCAGCATGTTGCAGAAGGTGCTGCGGCCCTCGACGACGCCGGCGTCCAGCACCAGCAGGCTCTTCTCGAGCAGGATGATGTCGGCCGCCTCCTTGGCGATGTCGACGGCGCTGTCCACCGAGATGCCGATGTCGGCCGCACGCAGCGCCGGGGCGTCGTTGATGCCGTCGCCCATGAAACCGACGACATGGCCGCGCTCGCGCAGCGCGCGCACGATGCGCTCCTTGTGCAGCGGCGTCAGCTTGGCGAAGACGCGGTGCGAGTCGGCCGCCGCCTGCAGCTCCGCGTCGCTCAGCGCCTCGACCTCGGCGCCCAGCAGCACGGCGTCGACCGGCACGCCCACCTGGCGGCAGACCTGGCGCGTCACCTGCTCGTTGTCGCCGGTCAGCACCTTGACCGCGATGCCGTGCGCCGCCAGCCGGGTCAGCGCCGGCGCCGCCGACTCCTTGGGCGGGTCGAGAAAGGCGATGTAGCCGACCAGCGTCAGCCCGCTCTCGTCGGCCACCGAGTACCTCGCCTGCTCCGGCGGCAGCAGCTTGACCGCCACCGCCACCACGCGCAGCCCTTCGGCGCTCAGGCCGGCGGTGACCGCCCCGGTGCGCGCACGCAGCGCCGCGTCCAGCGGCAGCGACAGCGGCTGCTGCGACGCATCGCCGCCGGCCGGGCGCGCGACCCGCGCCCGGGTGCAGGCGGCCAGCACTTCCTCGACCGCGCCCTTGCAGATCAGCTCGTGGCGCTGCTCGCGGCCGTCCACCATCGCCGCCACCACCACCGACATGCGCCGGCGCTCGAAGTCGAAGGGCAGTTCGTCGACCTTGCGGTAGGCCTCGGCCAGGCGGCGCTCGGTGGCCGGATCGACGTCGGCCAGCACGGCGTGGTCGAGCAGGTTCTTCAAACCCGTCTGGTAATGGCTGTTGAGAAAGGCCAGCCCCAGCACCTCGGTGCTGTCCTGGCCGCAGGGGTCGGCGTGGCGCGCCAGCGCGACCCGATCCTGGGTCAGCGTGCCGGTCTTGTCGGTGCACAGCACGTCCATCGCGCCGAAGTTCTGGATCGCGTCCAGGCGTTTGACCACCACCTTCAGGCGCGCCAGCCGCACCGCGCCCTTGGCCAGCGTCGTGGTGACGATCATCGGCAGCATCTCGGGCGTCAGGCCCACCGCCACCGACAGCGAGAACAGGAAGGCCTGCAGCCAGTCGCCCTTGGTGAAGCCGTTGATGAAGAAGACGATGGGCACCATCACCGCGGCGAAGCGGATCAGCAGCCAGCTGACGCTGTTGACGCCGGCCTGGAAGGCGTTGGGCGCCGTCTCCAGCGCGCCGGCATGCGCCGCCAGCAGGCCGAAGTAGCTTCGGGCCCCGGTGGCCAGCACCAGCGCCTCGGCCGTGCCCGAGACGACGTTGGTGCCCATGAAGACCAGGTTGCGCTGCTCCAGCGCGACCGTGCCCGAGGCCGCCGCCGCGGCCAGCTTCTCGACCGGCAGCGACTCGCCGGTCATCGCCGCCTGGGCGACGAAGAGGTCGCGTGCGCTCAAGAGCCGGCAGTCGGCCGGCACCATGTCGCCGGCGGACAGGGCAACGAGGTCGCCGGCGACCAGATCGTGCACCGGCAGCTCCTGCGTGCGCGCCGGCGGCAGCGCCGGCGGGTTGCCGCGGCGGATCACGGCGGCGGTGTTCGTCACCAGCGCGCGCAAGCCCTCGGCCGCACGGTGCGAGCGGCCTTCCTGGACGAAGCGGATGCCGGTGCTGAGCGCGACCATGAAGCCGATCACCACCGTCGCCTTGGCGTCGGCGCTGAAGAAGGACAGCAGCGCCAGCGCCGTCAGCAGCAGGTTGAAGGGGTTCAGCCAGCAGCGCCACAGCCGCAGCCAGCCGGGCAGCGGCGCTTCGTGCTGGACCTCGTTCGGGCCGTCGCGCGCCAGGCGGCGCGCGGCCTCGGCCGCGTCCAGGCCGTCGGCCTGCGACTGCAGGCGCTGCAGCGCCTGGGCGGGCTCGGCCAGCGAAGCCGCCAGCAGCTCCCGGCCCCAGCCCGCGGCGTCGGCCGAACGCGCGGCCGGCTGGGCGGCGAGCGTGTCCAGCAGCGGCCGGCGCTCGAAATGCCGCCGCGCCCGGCGCCGCCGCAGGAAGTGGCTGAAACCCTGGGTGAAGCTCGCTCGCATGTCTTCAGCGGTCCTGTCGGCCGGCAGCCTCTCGATGATGCGCGCGCCGAGGCGCACGGCGCGACGGTACGCGCCGCCGCTGCCGGCGACCGTGCGCCAGCGGACACCCGGCGTGCCTGGACTCCCGTCGCGCGTTCGCTGGCGCACGGACGGCACGGTCCGGGGCGGCGCAGGCTGCGAGCCTCTTCCCCGAACCGGACAAGACCATGAAGACCGACTCGCAGCTGCAGCAGGACGTGATGGCAGAGTTGAACTGGGAGCCCGCCGTGCACGCCGCGCAGATCGGCGTCGAGGTGAACGACGGCGTCGTGACGCTGGCCGGCGAGGTCAGCAGCTACTGCGAGAAGCTCGACGCCGAACGCGCCGCGCAGCGCGTGCGCGGCGTGCGCGCCCTGGCCGTCGAGATGAAGATCAAGCTCTCGGCCTTCGGCCAGCGCAGCGACGCCGACATCGCCGAATCGGCGCGCAACATCCTGGGCTGGACGAGTTCGCTGCCGGTGGACGCCGTCAAGGTGCTGGTCCAGGACGGCTGGCTGACGCTGTCGGGCGACGTCGAATGGCACTACCAGCGCCAGGCCGCGGCCGACAGCCTGCGCGGGCTCGCCGGCGTCACCGGCATCAGCAACCAGATCGCCGTCGAGCCGGCACCGACGGCCACCGTCGTCAAGGCCGACATCGAGGCGGCGCTCAGGCGCCGTGCCAAGGCCGACGCGAAGACCGTCGTGGTCGAGGTCGCGGGCGGCGACGTGACGCTGAGCGGCACCGTGCACAGCTGGGCCGAACGCGATCTGGCCACACGCTCGGCCTGGGGCAGCGCCGGCGTGCGCCGCGTCGTCGACCGGATGAACCTCGTCTACTGAGACTGCGGCGGGCCGCCGGCCCGCCTTCGAGCAGCGCACGGCGCTGCCGCCCCCAACCCGAACCCGAAAGCCATTGCCATGAAAACCGACAGCCAGCTGCAGCACGACGTCAGCGCCGAACTGAAATGGGAACCGTCGGTGCACGCCACCCGCATCGGCGTCGAAGTGAAGGACGGCGTCGTGACGCTGGCCGGTCAGGTCGACAGCTACGCCCAGAAGTGGAGCGCCGAACACGCCGCGCAGCGCGTGCACGGCGTGCAGGCCATGACCAGCGAACTGACGGTGCAGCTCACCAGCCTGAGCGAACGCAGCGATGCCGACATCGCGCAGTCGGTGCGCAACGTGCTGGACTGGACGGCCTCGCTGCCCACCGGCACGGTGCAGGTGCTGGTGGAGGCGGGCCGCGTGACGCTGTCCGGCAGCGTCGACTGGCAGCACCAGCGACAGGCCGCCGCCGACGCCGTGCGCGGCCTGCTGGGCGTGACCGGCGTCAGCAACGAGATCGGCATCTCGCCGGTGGCGACGGCCGATGCGGTGCAGTCGGAGATCGAGGCGGCGCTGCTGCGCAGCTCGGTCGCGGACGCCCAGGCGATCAGCGTCGCAGTGCACGGCAGCGACGTGACGCTGTCGGGCACCGTCAGCAGCTGGGACGAACGCGACACCGCGACCCACTCCGCCTGGGGCACACGCGGCGTGCGCCGGGTCGTCGACCGCCTGACGCTGGCCCACTGACCGCGCCGCCCGGGCCGCAGCCGGGCTTGGCGCCCCTTCGCGGCAGCCGAGCGGCCGAGCGCCGCTAGCATCGCGTCACGCACCTGGCGGAGGACACGATGGCGACGGCGGACGAGAAGAACCTGGATGGCGGCACCGAAGCGGCGCCGCTGCGCATCGCGGTGATGGGCGCCGGCGCGGTCGGCTGCTACTTCGGCGGCATGCTCGCGCGTGCCGGGCACGAGGTGGTGCTGATCGGCCGCCCGGCGCACGTGCAGGCGATCGAGGCCGACGGGCTGCGGCTGCAGACCCGCGGCTTCGACGAACGCGTGCGCGTCGGCGCCAGCACCCATGTCGGCGCGGTCGAAGGCGCGTCGCTGGTGCTGTTCTGCGTCAAGTCGACCGACACCGAGGCTGCCGCGCAGGCGATGCGCCCGCACCTGGGCGCCGACACGCTGCTGCTGAGCCTGCAGAACGGTGCCGACAACGCCGAGCGCCTGCGCACGCTGCTGCCGCAGCCGGTGCGCGCCGCGGTCGTCTACGTCGCAACCGAGATGGCCGGCCCCGGCCACGTGCTGCACCACGGCCGCGGCGAGCTGCTGGTCGAACCCGGCCGCGGCGGCGACGACTGGGCCGAGGCCTTCCGCGCCGCCGGCGTGCCGGTGGCGATCTCGGACGACGTGCGCCAGGCGCTGTGGGTCAAGCTGATCCTGAACTGCGCCTACAACGCGCTGTCGGCGATCTCGCAGCAGCCTTACGGCCTGCTGGTCGCCGGCGCAGGCGTCACCGACGTCATGCACCTGATCGTGCGCGAGTGTGTCGCGGTCGCCGCCGCCGAAGGTGTCGAGCTGCCGGCCGACATCGACGCCAGCGTGCTGGCGCTGGCCGGCTCGATGCCGGGCCAGCGTTCGTCGACGGCGCAGGACCTGGCGCGCGGCAAGAGCACCGAGATCGACCACCTCAACGGCTACGTCGTGCGCCGCGGCCGCCAGCACGCCATCGCCACGCCGGTGAACCAGACGCTGGTGACGCTGGTGCACCTGCTCGAGAGCGGGCGCGGCGCCGGCTGAACGCCCTCAGCCGGCGCGTGGCCCGCAGCACGACGGCGTGGCCGCGGCCGCGGGCCGGTCCACCGCCGCCGCCAGCGGCTTGCGCGCACGCACGAAGCCGCTGGCGAATTTGCCGTCGACCTCGGCCGCGAGCGCCTGCAGCTCGGCGCCCTGCCCGGCCAGGAACTCCAACGCGTCCTCGGCACCGTAGATGCGTGTCAGCTCGATGCCGGCGTTCTCGAAACCGGCGGCGGCCAGCTTGGCCAGGTAGTCGGTGTCGGACAGCGCACCGGCAACGCAGCCGGCCCACAGCTCCATGCTGCGGCGGATCGCAGGCGGCATCTCGCCGCGCACGACGACGTCGCTGACGGCGAAGCGCCCGCCGGGTTTGAGCACCCGGAAGGCCTCGCGCAGCACGCGGTCCTTGTCGGCCGACAGGTTGATCACGCAGTTGGAGATGATCACGTCGACGCTGTCGTCGGGCAGCGGGATGTTCTCGATCTCGCCGCGCAGGAAGAAAACGTTGCGCTGCCCGCTCTTCTGCTTGTTGTCCTGGGCCAGCGCCAGCATCTCGCGCGTCATGTCCAGGCCGAAGGCCATGCCGGTCGGGCCGACACGCCGCGCCGACAGCAGCACGTCGATGCCGCCGCCCGAACCGAGATCGAGCACGGTCTCGCCCGGGTTCAGCTCGGCCAGCGCGGTCGGGTTGCCGCAGCCCAGCGAGGCCAGCAGCGCCTTCTCGGGCAGGCCGCCGGCCTGCACGGCGTCGTACAGGTCGGAGGTGATCGGGTCGGAGCCGCCGACCGCGGCGGCGCCGCAGCACGCGCCGCCCTGCGCCACCTGTGCGGCGGCGGCGCCGTAGCGGCTCTTCACGAGGTCCTTGACGTCGGTTTCGGTGTTCATCGTTGCTCCTTCGGACGAGCGGTTCAGCCGCAGCACACGGCCTGCGGTTCGACTGCCTTGTTGCGCGTGCAGCACTCGGCGTAGAGAAAGGCCAGCAGCTCCTGCAGCACCGCGGCATTGGCGGCATAGCGCAGGAAGGTGCCTTCGCGCTGCACCGTGACCAGGCCTTCGTTGCGCAGCCGCTCGAGGTGGTGCGACAGCGTCGAGCCCGTGATCTGCAGCTCGGCGGCGATGTCGCCGACGAACAGGCCGTGCGGGTGTGCGCTCAACAGCAGGCGCACGATGCGCAGCCGCGGTGCGGTGCCCATCGCGCTCAGCATGTCGGCAAAACGGGCGGTGGATTCGTCGTCGGGAGTGGGCATGGTGGCAGGTCTGGTTTGATGCTTCGACAATAATCGAATCTAAGACTCTCGGCAAGTGGAAAACAAACCGGCCCCCATTCACGCCATATTTCTGTAATCTTGGAACTGTAGACTTCACTCCATTGATGCCCGCCCGGGCCCTGCCACGAGGACCAACGAGATGACGACGATCCAGGTATTCGACCCCACGATGTGCTGCAGCAGCGGCGTCTGCGGTGCCGAGGTCGACCCGGCGCTGGTGGCCTTCGCCGCCGACTTCGCCTGGGCGCAGCAGGCCGGCGCCCGCATCGAACGGTTCAACCTCGGCCGCGAGCCGATGGCCTTCGCGCAGAACCCGACCGTCGGCGCCTTCCTGCAGCGCTCGGGCGCCGAGGCGCTGCCGCTGATCCTGGTCGACGGCGAAGTCGCGCTGGCGGGCCGCTACCCGCAGCGCGAGGAGCTGGCGCGCTGGGCCGGGCTGGTGTTGCCGGCGGCGGCGCAGGCCGGTGGCTGCTGCAGCGGCTCGCGCTGCTGCTGAAGCGGCGGCCGCGATGCAGTTCCTCGACCAGCCGCCGCGTTTCCTGTTCTTCACCGGCAAAGGCGGCGTCGGCAAGACCTCGATCGCCTGCGCCAGTGCCGTGCGGCTGGCCGACGCCGGGCGCAAGGTGCTGCTCGTCAGCACCGACCCGGCGTCCAACGTCGGCCAGGTGTTCGGCGTGGCGATCGGCAACCAGGTCACGCCCATCGAGCAGGTGCCGGGGCTGCAGGCGCTGGAGATAGACCCGCAGGCCGCAGCGCAGGCTTACCGCGACCGCCTCGTCGGGCCGGTGCGCGGCGTGCTGCCCGATGCGGTGGTCAAAGGCATTGAAGAACAGCTCTCGGGCGCCTGCACGACCGAGATCGCGGCTTTCGACGAGTTCACCGCGCTGCTCGCCGACGACGCGTCGACGGCGGGTTTCGACCACATCGTCTTCGACACCGCGCCCACCGGCCACACGATCCGGCTGCTGCAGCTGCCCGGCGCGTGGAGCGGCTTTCTCGAGACCGGCAAGGGCGACGCCTCCTGCCTGGGGCCGCTGGCCGGCCTTGAAAGACACCGCAGCCAGTACCGGGCGGCACTCGACGCGTTGTCCGATCCGCGGCGCACTCGGCTCGTGCTGGTGGCGCGCGCCCAGGGCGCGGCCTTGCGTGAACTGGCACGCACCCACGACGAACTGGCGGCGGCCGGGCTGCACAACGCGTTTGTCGTCGTCAACGGCCTGATGGCCGCCGCCGACACCGCAGGCGACGCGCTGGCCGCGGCGATCCACCAGCGCGAGCAGGCCGCGCTGCAGGCGATGCCCCAGGCGCTGCGCGCGCTGCCGCAGGACCGGCTGGCGCTGAAAGCCATCGACTTGGTGGGCGTCGCGGCGCTGCGGAACCTGCTGGACGGCGCGTCGCCGGACCCGGCAGCGCCGCTGCCCGCCGGCGCGCAGCCGCCGCGCGCGCCGCACCCGCTGTCGGCGCTGGTCGACGGCATCGCCGCCGACGGCGCCGGCCTGGTGATGCTGATGGGCAAGGGCGGTGTCGGCAAGACGACGATGGCCGCGGCCATCGCCGTCGCGCTGGCGCGTCGCGGCCTGGACGTGCACCTGAGCACCTCCGACCCGGCCGCGCACCTGGACGAGACCCTGCTCGGCGCCCTGCCCCAGCTGCGGGTCAGCCGGATCGACCCGCATGCCGAGACCGAGCGTTATCGCCAGCACGTGCTGGAGACGAAAGGCGCCGCGCTCGACGCCCAGGGCCGCGCCCTGCTCGAGGAGGACCTGCGTTCGCCCTGCACCGAGGAGATCGCGGTCTTCCAGGCCTTCTCGCGCATCATCCGCGAGGCCGGCACACGTTTCGTCGTGATGGACACGGCGCCGACCGGCCACACGCTGCTGCTGCTCGACGCCACCGGCAGCTACCACCGCGAGATCCTGCGCCAGACCGGCGACAAAGGCCTGCGTGCGACGACGCCGCTGATGCGGCTGCAGGACCCGCGGCACACCAAGGTCCTGATCGTGACGCTGGCCGAGACGACGCCGGTGCTCGAAGCTGCCGCGCTGCAGGCCGAGTTGCGCCGCGCCGGCATCGAGCCCTGGGCCTGGGTCGTCAACCAGAGCCTGGCGGCCGCCGGCACGAGCGCGCCGCTGCTGCAGCGCCGCGCCGCCGCCGAACAGCCGCAGATCGAGCAGGTCCGGCGCCTGTCCGCCGCCCGCCTGGCCGTCGTCGCGCAGCAGCTGGCCGAGCCGGTCGGCCTGCAGCGCCTGGCCGCACTGACGGAAATCGACCATGGAGAACTTCCGCGATGAATGAAACCCAGGCCGTCAAGGCCTTGGCCGCGCTGGCCCAGGAAGCGCGGCTGCGGATCTTCCGCGCGCTGGTCGGCGCCGGGCCCGACGGCATGACGCCGTCGGCGCTGGCGGCGATGCTCGACATCCCGGCCTCGACGCTGTCCTTCCACCTGAAGGAGCTGATCCACGCCGAACTCGTCAGCAGCGAGCGCGACGGCCGCAGCCTGATCTACCGCCCGGCGATGGCGCGCATGGACGCGCTGCTGGGCTACCTCACCGACCACTGCTGCCAGGGCCAGGGCTGCGCGGCCGCCCCGGCGGGCCGGCGCTCGTCCTGCTGATCCGCAGCGATCTCCATTCCTCCGTTGAAAGGTCCGCGATGGAACCGAATATCTACAACGTCCTGTTCATCTGCACCGGCAACTCGGCACGTTCGATCCTGGCCGAAGCCTTGATGAACCAGCTCGGCGGCGGGCGCTTCCGTGCTTACTCGGCCGGTAGCCACCCGAAGGGCGAGCTGCACCCGCTGACGCTGAAGACACTGGCGGCGCAGCGCCTGCCGGCTGACGGTTACCGCAGCAAGAGCTGGGAGGAGTTCGCACGCCCGGGCTCGCCCGAGCTGCATTTCGTCTTCACCGTCTGCGACCAGGCTGCCGGCGAGGTCTGCCCGGTGTGGCCGGGCCAGCCGATCAGCGCGCACTGGGGCATGCCCGACCCGGCGGCCGCTCCCGAGGCCCAGCGCGAGCAGGCCTTCGTCGACACCTTCGTGACGCTGAAACGCCGCATCCAGCTGATGCTCGCGCTGCCGCTGGCCAGCCTGGACCGGATCGCGCTGCGCCGGGAAGTCCGCAACATCGGCACGCACTGACATGATCACCCACCTCCTCATCCTGTGCACCCACAACTCGGCGCGCAGCGTGCTCGCCGAAGGCATGCTGAACCACCTGGCGGCGCGCCTGGGCCTGGACGTGCGCGCGCACAGCGCCGGCAGCGCGCCCAGCGGCCGCATCAACCCGTTCGCGCTCGAGGTGCTGGCCGAGGCCGGCGTCTACACCAGGGGCTTTCGCAGCAAGAGCTGGGACGAATTCACCGGCGCCGGCGCGCCGCCACTGGCCGCCGTCATCACCGTCTGCGACAGCGCCGCGGCCGAGACCTGCCCGGTGTTCTTCGGCGGCCCGGGGCAGCAGCCGGTGAAGGTGCACTGGGGCTACCCCGACCCGTCCGCCGCCGAGGGCGGCGACGAAGGGCGGCGGCGCGCCTTCGAGCTGACGCGCCAGGCGCTCGGCTACCGCATGCTGCAGTTGCTGCAGCTGCCGCTGGCCGAACTCGACCGCGACTCGCTGCAGCAGGCGCTGCAGCAGATCGCACAGAGCTGAAACGATGAACACCCGAACACAGCACGCACCGGCCGCGCCGGCACCGATGAGCCTGTTCGAACGCTGGCTGACGCTGTGGGTCGCGCTGTGCATCGTCGCCGGCATCACGCTCGGGCAGCTGCTGCCGGGGCCGTTCCAGGCCATAGGCCGGCTCGAGGTCGCGCAGGTCAACCTGCCGGTGGGCCTGCTGATCTGGGTGATGATCATCCCGATGCTGCTGAAGGTGGACTTCGGCGCGCTGCATCAGGTCGGCGCGCACTGGCGCGGCATCGGCGTCACGCTGTTCGTCAACTGGGCGGTCAAACCCTTCTCGATGGCGCTGCTGGCCTGGATCTTCATCCGCCACGTGTTCGCGCCCTGGCTGCCGGCCGAGCAGCTCGACAGTTATGTCGCCGGGCTGATCCTGCTCGCGGCGGCGCCCTGCACCGCGATGGTCTTCGTCTGGAGCCGGCTCACCAACGGCCACCCGCTGTTCACGCTGAGCCAGGTGGCGCTGAACGACACCATCATGGTGTTCGCGTTCGCGCCGCTGGTCGCGCTGCTGCTCGGGCTGTCCGCGATCACCGTGCCGTGGGCCACGCTCATCACCTCGGTCGCGCTGTACATCGTGGTCCCGGTCATCGTCGCCCAGCTCTGGCGGCGCGCGCTGCTGCGGCGCGGGACAGCCGCGCTCGAAGCCGTGCTGGCGCGCATCGGCCCGTGGTCGATCGCGGCGCTGCTGGCGACGCTGGTGCTGCTGTTCGCCTTCCAGGGCCGGGCCATCCTGCAGCAGCCGCTGGTCATCGTAATGCTGGCGGTGCCGATCCTGATCCAGGTGTTCTTCAACTCGGGGCTGGCCTACTGGCTCAACCGCCGCGTCGGCGAGGCGCACAGCGTCGCCTGCCCCTCGGCGCTGATCGGCGCCAGCAACTTCTTCGAGCTCGCGGTGGCGGCGGCGATCAGCCTGTTCGGCTTCGAGTCGGGCGCGGCGCTGGCCACCGTCGTCGGCGTGCTGATCGAGGTGCCGGTGATGCTGCTGGTGGTGAACATCGTCAACCGCAGCAAGAGCTGGTACGAGGCCGGGGCGGCCCGGCGCTGAACCGCCCCGGCGCCGAGCTCAGTGCTGGTGGGCGCCGCCTTCGCGCGGCGTCTGCACCCACACCATCACCTCGACGCTGCCGGCGCGCTCGAACCGCAGCGTCAGCGGGAAACGTTCGCCGTCGCGCAGCGGCGCCTTCAGCCCGAGCAGCATCAGGTGAACGCCGGCGCCGCCGTGGCGCAGCAGCAGGCGCTCGCCGGGCGGCAGCTCCAGCGCCTCGAGCGCACGCATGCGCATGACGTCGCCGTCGAGCGTGCTGCGGTGGATCTCGACACGCTCGGCCACCGGCGTCGAGGCACCGAGCAGGCGGTCGGCGCTGCGGCCCTGGTTGGCGATGGCGCGGAAGTAGACCGCGCCGGTGGACGCCCCGGCCGGCGTCGGCGTCGCGTAGGGGTGATCGATCAGCAACTCGCCGGCACGCGAGCCGTGGCCCCAGGCCAGGCCGGCAGCGGTGGCCAGCAGCGCGCCGAGCAGGCCGCGGCGCAGCGGGCGGAGCGGGCGGCGGCTCACCACCGGCCCTCCAGCAGCTGCGGCCGGCTCCAGACCAGGCGCAGCGCGACATGCGTCACCTGCTCGCCCGGCAGCCACTGGCGCCCGGTTTCCAATGCCAGCACGAGGCCAGGCGCCGCTTCGTACGACGCGGCCAGCGTGGCGCGCTCCGACGCAGCCGATTCCAGCACCCCCGCTTCGCCGCCCAGCAGCGCCGTGCCGACACCGTTCAGCCGGTTCTCGGGCACCAGGCGCTCCAGCCGGCCGGCCAAGGACCAGCGCGCCAGCGGGCGCCAGACCAGGTCGGCCCAGCCGCCGGCGATGCGCGAATGCACCGCGGCGTCGCCGCTGGCCGAATAGAGCTGGCCACGTTCGCGCCGCAGCAGCGCGGCGACGATGACGGTCCAGTCGCCGGCATCGGGCTCCCACTGCAGGCTGCCGGCCAGCACGTCGACCGTGCCGTCGAAGCAGACACGCTGCTGCAGGCTCTCGCGGCAGTCCAGCGTGCCGTGCGAATGGCCGCTCGAGACCACCGTGCTCGCGGCCGAGCCGCGAGCGTCGGGCTGGAAGCGGGCGGCGCTCAGGTGCGCGTCGACATGGCCCCAGCCGGCGTGCAGGTGCAGCGACGGCACCAGCGGGCCGTGTTCGCCGCCGGGGAAAACCCGGCCGCGCCACAGGCCGGCCTCGACGCCGCGCAGGCCGTCCGCGTCGCCGTCGCCGGCTCGCCAGGCCAGCGCCAGGCCGTCGTCCACCCATTCGTCGTCGAAGACCGCGCGTTTGGCCAGCGGTGTCTGGCTGAAGCGGTCGAAGTGGCCGGCGCCGTCGATCGGCGCGCCCAGGCGCACGGTGTCGCGGCCCAGGCGCAGCGCGAGCTCGCCGGTCTCGCCCGGCCAGCGCGCCTGCAGCGTCGCGGCTTCGACGTGGGCGCCGTCGCGGTCGTGCCAGCCGACGGCCACGGCGGCGCCCAGCTGGCGCGTCAGGCGCGCGCCCAGGTCGACGGTGGCGTGCTCCAGGCGCAGACCGTCGCGCTGGTCGGGCGGCGCGCTGCCGCGCAGCAGCACGCCGGGCAATCGGGCCGCGGGCCAGCGCGCGTCGGCGTCGGGCAGCACGCCGGCGACGGCCGCGCCCAGGCGCCAGCCGGGAGCTCCGGGCAGCGCATCGGCGTCGATCTCGTGCGCCTGCGCGGCGCCGGCAAACAGCAGCACGCAGGCGGCGGCGCGCCAGCGCTCAGTTCTTGGCGAAGGGGTCTGCATGGCGGGCATCGGTGAGGAAGTCGGTGTCGGTGAGCGTGCGCAGGAAGGCGACGATGTCGGCCTGCTCCACGCCGTCGAGATCGATGCGGCTGATCAGGCCGTCCTTGTAGGGGTTGGTGCGGCCGTCGCCGGCATGCGGGCCCGAGGCTATGTGGCGGCCGCCGGCGGCATAGGTCGCGACGACCTCGGCCAGCGTGCTGATGCTGCCGTCGTGCATATAAGGCGCTGTGACCTCGACGTTGCGCAGGCTGGGTGCGCGGAACGCGCCCATGTCGGCGGCCTTGGCCGTCAGCTCGAAGACGCCGCGGTTGTCCTCGGGGTAGGCCCCGGTGCCGCCGATGTTGTAGAGGCCGGTGTTGTGGAACGGCGTCTCGACGACACGGCTGCCGGCATGCACGATCTGGTCGTTGAAGTTGAAGCTGCCGTGGCAGTGGAAACACTCGGCCTTCTCGCCGAAGAACAGCTTCATGCCGCGCAGTTCGGCCGCCGACAGCGTGGCCTTGCCCGCCAGCCACTGGTCGTAGCGGCTGTTGCCCGAGATCAGCGTGCGCTCGAACGCGGCGATCGCCTTGATCACGTTGCTCCAGCGGAGCGGTTCGGCCTCGCCGGCGAAGACCGCGGCAAAACGCGCCGGGTAGCCGGCGACGCCGGTGTCGGTGCGCAGCCGCTCCAGCACCGCAGCCTTGTTCCTGTCGTTGACACCCATCTCGACCGGGCGCTCGCCGAACAGCGGCGTCTCCATCTGCCGCTCCAGCGTCACCAGCGACGGGTTGGCCCAGGTCAGCGTGGCGTTGTAGACGACGTTGGCCAGGTGCTGCGCGGCGCGCGGGTGGTCTTCGCCGGTCGAGCCGACGGCATGCGCCCGGCCGTCGGTGAAGGCCAGCGCCTGCAGGTGGCAGCTGCCGCAGGACTGCTCGCCGTTGCCCGACAGGCGCGGGTCGTAGAACAGGAAGCGGCCGAGTTCGACCTTGGCCGCCGACATCGGGTTGTCCGCAGGCACCTTGGGCGCCGGGAAGTTGGCCGGCAGCGACCAGCTCCAGGCCGCGTCGGAGCCGCTGTCCTCGGTGAGCGTCGTGCCGCCGCCACCGCAGGCCGCGATGGCGGCCAGAACGGCAACGGCGACGGCGCCCCCACCCAGCAGGGGGGCGCCGCGTCTCACTTGGACACCGCCTTGAACAGCGTCTGCGCGGCGCCACCGTTGATCGGCAGCCCGGTGCCGGTGCCGTCGGCCTTCCAGTCGAGCGCGAAGGACTCGAAGACGTGCAGGCACTCGGGGTCGGTACCGCCGGACATGCAGCCGGGGGCGCTGGCCCGGTTCACCGTGATGTCGGTGCCGGCCAGCAGCGCGGCGACGTCGACGGCGATCTTCTGCGTCGACGGGTCGAACCTGGCGAGGCTGAAGTCCATGCGGTTGGACGCGACGCAGGACACGGTCTCGCCGCTGGCCGGGTTGCCGGTGCAGCCGGTCGAACCCAGGTGCACGTAGAAGCTCTTGGCGGTCCAGCTGCCTGCGGTGCCGGCGGGGTCGACGAACTCGAGCTTGGCGAACTTGCGCCCCGACTGCCAGCTCCAGGCCATCGCCTGCAGGTCCAGCGGCGCCGGCGCCGCGGCGTAGTCGCTGTGGTTGAGCGCGAACGGCACGCCCATCGTCATCTTCACGCCGACATAGTCGCCCGCGGGCACGGTGCCGGTGATGCGGGCGTTGGTCGCGGTGGTGCCGCTGCTGCAGTTGCCGCTGGCGTCCTCGAGGTCGATCAGCGTCAGCGTGTTGCCGCCGCTGCTGTAGTTCCAGTCGTCGTTGGCGCCCAGGGTCAGCGCGAGCTCGGTGCCGTCGGCCTTCACGAGCTTGACGTTGGAGATGTAGAAGCGCAGGTCCTGGACCGCGGCGTCGACCGCACCGGAACCCAGGCCGCTGACGGTGCTGCCGCAGGCGACCGGGGTGCTGCCGGCGACGGCGGCGAACTCCAGCGTGACGGTCTTGGGCGAGTCGTCGCCGCCACCCCCGCCGCCGCAGGCGCTGAGGAGGGCGAAGGCGCCGAGGGTCAGGGCGGACGGAATGAAGCCGTGCTGTTTCATGGATGTACTCGTTGTCTCGTTGCTTGCCGTGGCCGGCGGCGCGCCGTATGGGCGTGCGCGCGCCGGCAGCCGTCGCGCAGGGCGACGGCGGCGTCTTGGGGTGGTGGCTGCCGCGGCCCGCTCAGCGGGCCGGTTGACGATCGGCCCGGCGTCGGCCCAGGGCTTGCCTGGGCACGCGCGGCGTCGTCGGGGTCAGGCGCGTGCCGGAGGAGCGCGCGCGAGCGCGCTGCGCCAGACGAAGAGCGTGCGCGGAGCGCGCAGCAAGGCCGGGGCGGGCAGGACGCCGTGGCCGGCCGAGATCAGCGCCGGCGCGTCGTCGGGCGGCAGCCCGAGTGCCGGGGCAAGGAGCGAACAATAGGGGCAGTGTTCGAGCGCCTGCAGCCGGGCCGGCGTCTCGGGCTCCTGATCGGCCGTGGCCTGTATCCATCTGGAGCCCTGGGCCGAGCAGATCTCGACCCAGCCGATGCCACGCGACGATTGCACCGCGTGCGAAATCGATGGCGCCAGGGCCGCCAACAGCAGCGCGAAGGCCATAAGCCAGCCGACGCGACAGCGATTGACGGACATCCAATTCATTGCGAAGAATTGTATGCGAGACCCGGCATTCATTAGCACCATTGCGCCGGATCAAAACAGCAAATCCAACTCAGGCAGAACGGCGCCGGCGCAAGCGGCCGCCGATCACCACCTGGAGCGTTGACCCCGCCCTCGCGCAGCCTGCTACCGTCAGCTCCCGCCGCCCCACCCGCCTGCACCGCGATGAGTTCAACCCCCACCCGCGCCTGGATCCGCCTGCCCTCGGGCGCCGCGCTGGACCTGATCAACCCCTCGCCCGACGCCTGGACCGACACCGACCTGGCGCTGCGCCTGGCGCGCACCTACCGCTGGGGCGGCGAGTCCTGCTGGCCCTGGCCGCTGTCGGTGGCCCAGCACTCGCTGCTGGTGCTGCAGTTGCGCCGCGGCGACGGCCCGCTGTCCGACGCCGAGGCGCGCGCCGAGCTGCTGCACGACGCCGAGGAAGGTTTCCTCGGCTTCGACTGCATCTCGCCGCTCAAGCAGGTGCTGGGCGAGCCCTTCCGCGCCGTCGGCGAGCGCCTGATGCGTGCGATCAGCCTGCGCTACCGGCTGCCGGCCTGGAGCGCCGAGGGCCATCGCCAGCACAAACGCGCCGACCGCATCGCCGCGGCCTCCGAGGCGGTGCACTGCGTCGGCTGGTCCGAGGCCGAGGTGCGCGAGGTGCTCGGCATCCACGACCCCATCCTCTCGCAGGACCCGCTGCAGGCGCCGTACGGCGACACCGCCTGGCAGCCCTGGCCGTCGGAACTCGCGGCCGAACGTTTCCTGGCCGAACTGCAGCGCCTGCATCCCGGCATCGACCCGCGCTGAGCGGCCGCCGGCCCCCCGCCACGACCGCCCGCCTCCGGCCCGCGGCCGCATCGTTCGCATCCGAAAGCCGCTCGCACGCGGACGGCAACCGCTCGGCGGCGCCTTGCCGCCTCTCGCCAGAGAGTCCACACCGCAATAGCGGTATCTCCAGAATTAGCAGCACAAAAGACGCTGGAGAAAGACCGGATGCACGCCGACGAGCGCCACCTCGCACCCCATTCACAGGCCGGCACGACGGCCGCCTGAATACAGCTTGGTTCGCCCCAGCCGCGAACCTTCTCTCGACTTCCACGGCCATCAGGCGCCGGCCGTAACGGGCGCCGGGGAAACTTCCATGTTCGACCGACTTTCTTTCAAGGCCAAGATGATCTGCCTGGTCAGCACCACCGTGGCCGGCATGCTGGTGCTGCTGGGCAGCACGGTGTGGCAGGTCCGCCAGGAGATCGACCAGGGCCAGCGCGCGCAGCTGACGGCCGTCGTCGACAGCGCCCGCAGCATCATCGCCAGCTACCAGGCCGAGGTCGCCGCCGGCACGCTGACGCTCGCGCAGGCCCAGACCGCCGCCAAGGCGGCGCTGCGCGGCGCGCGTTTCGGCGCCGAAGGCAAGGACTACTTCTACGTCTGGACGCTGGACTGCGTCGGCGTGATGCACCCGATCAACCCGCAATGGGAAGGCCGCAACATGCGCGGCCAGATCAAGGACGGCCAGGGCGGCGACCTGATCGCCACGCTGGCCTCGGCGTTGCAGGCCAGCGCCGACGGCCGCGTCTTCGTGCAGTCGTATTTCGCCAAGCCCGGCAGCCAGGAGGTCGTGCCCAAGCTGCAGCACGCGGTGCTGATCCCGCAGTGGGGCTGGTTCGTCGGCACCGGCATGTACCAGGACGTCGCCGCGGCGCAGCGGCTGCAGTCGCTGTGGCGCTCGCTGGCCGTCGGCGTGCCGCTGATGGGGCTGATCGCGCTGCTGTGCTTCAGCATGTCGCGCGCGGTGCTGCGCCAGATCGGCGGCGACCCGGCGCAGGCCAAGGCGGTGATGGCGCGTGTGGCCGAAGGTGACCTCAGCGTCGATCTCGGCCAGCCCCCTGCCGACAGCCTGCTGGGCGAACTCGCGCGCATGGTGCAGGCGCTGCACCACACCGTCGCCCAGGTGCGCAGCGCCACCGAGAGCATCGTCACCGCGTCGGCCGAGATCGCCGCCGGCGGCCACGACCTGTCGCGCCGCACCGAGCAGACCGCGGCCCAGTTGCAGCAGACCGCCTCGGCGGTGGAGCAGCTCAACGGCACCGTCGACCACACCGCGCACTCCAGCCGCAGCGCCGCCGAACTGGCGGCCCAGGCTTCGAGCAGCGCCGACCGCGGCGGCCAGGTGGTGCAGGAGGTGGTACAGACCATGGCCGCGATCAGCGCCAGCGCCGGGCGCATCGGCGACATCACCGGCGTCATCGACGGCATCGCATTCCAGACCAACATCCTGGCGCTGAACGCCGCGGTGGAAGCAGCACGCGCCGGCGAGCAGGGCCGGGGCTTTGCCGTCGTCGCCAGCGAGGTGCGCAACCTGGCGCAGCGCTCGGCGCAGGCGGCGCGCGAGATCAAGGCGCTGATCGGCGAGTCGCTGGAGCGGGTCAACGACGGTGCCCAGCACGTGCAGCGTGCCGGCGGCGCGATGCACGACATCGTGCAGCAGGTGCAGCGGGCGGCCGGCATCATCCGCGAGATCTCGGGCGCCACCGCCGAGCAGTCGGCGGGCCTGGGGCAGATCAACCGCTCGGTCGCCGACCTGGACGAAGCGACGCAGCAGAACGCGGCGCTGGTCGAGGAATCGGCCGCCGCCGCCGGCAGCCTGCAGGCGCAGGCACGGCGGCTGGAAGACACGATGCGCAGCTTCAAGCTGGCGGCGCACACGGCCTGAAGCGGCCGCCCGCGAATGCCCGACATTTCCCATCCGGCAATTCCGCCGTTCGCTTTCAGCCGGCAACCGTTCGGCGCCATCGGACGCCTTTCGCCCGAAGTCCATTAGCCGCCGCAGGCGATCCCCAGAATGGCAATTCCCCACACAACTCTGGAGAAAGACCGATGCAATCCGACAGACGGCGCCTGATTTCCAAGACCCTCGCCGGCGCCGCCCTCGCGGCCGCCTTCTGCGCTCCCGGCGTCGCCACGGCCGCCGACGAAGCGCCGGCGATCCTGGGCACCTGGCGCCTGGTGAGCTACGTCGTCGAGGTGCAGCAGACCGGCGAGATCATGCCGGTGATGGGCGCCAAGCCGAGCGGCGGCGTCGACTTCACGCCCAACGGCCGCGTGTTCTTCATGCTCACCGCCGACGGCCGCAAGCCGGGCAAGACCGAGGCCGAGAAGGCCGCGCTGCTGGACACCATCGTCTCCTACACCGGCCGCGCCGAGATCAAGGGCGACCAGTGGACGACGCATGTCGAGGCCGCCTGGAACCCGGCCTGGGTCGGCACCGCGCAGACGCGCAACTTCAAGGTCGACGGCGACAAGCTGCAGGTCACGACGCCCTGGCGCGTGATGCCCAACTGGGCCGACAAGGGCATGACGCGTTCGCTGATCATGTTCGAACGCCAGAAGTAAACACCGCGGCGCGCGGCGCCGGGCATCGGCGCCGCCGCCGCCTCCGTTCAGGCCGAGGCCGCGGCCGGGCTCCTCAGCATGGAACAGGCCCGGGCCGCGGCCAAGGCCATCCTTCGCCCGGCAGATTACCAATCCAATGCGCGCCCTTTAAAGGGCAAATGAAGCAACCGGAGCAATTCCGGACATTGCTCGATTGTTCACGCCCGTTGCAAACGACAAGCTCGTCACCGCAGCACGTAGACATGGCAATTAACCCTGCGCGCCAGGCCATCAGGTGTGATCCAAAGCATCAGAATAAACGCAGTAAATCATTGATAAACTGCGAATTCACCGATTCTCAGGGCAATTCTTGACATAGATCCAGAAACGGCGCCGGCCTCGCGTAATGTAATGAGTTGAAAGCCAGGCCACAGCCGATTGCAATTCAAAAGGCACGCCCGGCAATCGGAAGGAAAGAGATGGGCGAGCAATCGACAAAAGAGGAAGGCCTCGGCGGCGCCGGCGGATTCAGCCGGCGGTCGATGTTGAAGGCGGTGGGGCTGGTCGGTCTGGGAGCCGTGGGCGCCGGCATCGGGCTGCCCTTCATGAAGACATCCATCGCCAAGGGCATGGAGCAGCTCGGCGCCCCCGAAGGCGAGATCGCCTGGAACGCCTGCCTCGTGAACTGCGGCAGCCGCTGCCCGCTGAAGTGCCACGTGGTCAACGGCGCCATCCGCTGGATCTCGCAGGAAGACAACCACGGCAGCGGTGACGACACCTTCGGCCAGCACCAGGTGCGTGCCTGCCTGCGCGGGCGCTCGGCGCGCCGCCGGGTCTACAACCCGGACCGCCTGAAGTACCCGATGAAACGCGTCGGCAAACGCGGCGAAGGCAAGTTCGAGCGCATCTCCTGGGACGAAGCGATCACGATCGTCGGCGACAAGCTCAAGCACACGATCGACACCTACGGCAACCAGGCCATCTATTACCAGTACGGATCGGGCAGCACCGGCTACAACATGGCCGGGCGCAGCTCCTGCCACCGCTTCCTGAACGTGATCGGTGGTTATCTCGAGTTCTACAACACCTACAGCACCGCCCAGATCCGCTTTGCCCTGCCCTTCACCTACGGCGAGGGCTACGGCTCGGAGTGCAGCTACACCCGCGAGATCGGCAACGCCAGGCTGGCCGTCTTCTTCGGCTACAACCCCGGCGAGTTGCGCATGAGCGGCGGCGGCGAGACCTACCAGGTCAACGAATGGCGCCGGCGCAACCAGGTGCGCACGATCTTCATCGACCCGCGCTACTCCGACAGCATGCTGGGCAAGGAAGACGAGTGGATCCCGATCCGCCCGGGCACCGACGCCGCGCTCGTCAGCGCCATCGCCTGGGTGCTGATCAAGGAAGACCTGGTCGACCAGGAGTTCCTCGACACCTACTGCGTCGGCTACGACGCGACGACGCTGCCGGCCTCGGCACCGGCCGACGCCTCGTACAAGGACTACATCCTCGGCCAGGGCCCCGACGGCGTCGCCAAGACGCCCGACTGGGCGGCGCGGATCACCGGCATTCCGGTGGCGCGCATCGTCAAGCTGGCGCGCGAGATCGGCACCGCCAAGCCGGCGTTCATCGCCCAGGGCTGGAGCCTGCAACGCCACGCCAACGGCGAACAGGCGGCGCGTGCGGTCTGCATGCTGCCCATCATCACCGGCAACATCGGCCTGCCGGGCACCAACATCGGCGAGGAGCCCGGCTCCTACGGCTATCCGGTGGCCAAGCTGAAGATGCCGCCGAACCAGGTCAAGGTGAAGATCCCGTGTTTCCTCTGGACCGATGCGATCACGCGCGGCCAGGAGATGACGGCGCTGGCCGACGGCGTCAAGGGCGCCGACAAGCTCGAGCAGCCGATCAAGTTCCTCTGGAATTACTCGAGCAACACGACGATCAACCAGCACTCGGACATCCACGCGACGCACCGCATCCTGCAGGACGAGTCGCTGTGCGAGTTCATCCTGGTGATCGAGAACCACATGACGCCGACCGCGCGCTACGCGGACGTGCTGCTGCCCGACATCAGCAACTTCGAAGGCAGCGACATCATCAGCAACGGCTACGCCGTCGGCGAGATGGGCGGGCCGATCTTCCTGTCGCCGGCGATCAAGCCGCTGTTCGAGTGCAAGTCGGCCTGGGACATCTGCACGCTGCTGTCGCGCCACCTGGGCGTCGAGCAGGCCTACACCGAAGGCAAGCCCTTCGAGCAGTGGCTGCAGGAGGGCTACGTCAAGATGCGCGAGGCCGACCCGGAGCTGCCGCAGACGCTGGCCGAAGCGCGCGCCATGGGCATGATCAAGCGCCGCGCGCCCGAAGGCAAAGGCATAGGCCTGTCCAAGTTCCGCGCCGACCCGGACGCCAACCCGCTGAAGACGCCGTCCGGCAAGATCGAGATCTACTCGGAGCGCCTGGCCGAGATCGCCGCCACCTGGAAGCTGCCCGCAGGCGACGTCATCACGCCGCTGCCGCAGTACGTGGCGACCTGGGAAGGCTACGAAGACACCGAGGCGCGCAAGACCTACCCGCTGCAGCTCTACGGCCGCCACCCCAAGGGGCGCACGCACTCGACGTACCACAACCTCGACGTGCTGCGTGCCGCGGTCGCCGACGCGGTATGGCTCAACCCGCTCGACGCCCAGGCGCGCGGCGTCAAGGACGGCGATCTGGTGCGTGTCACCAGCGCGCGCGGCCAGACGCGCATCCAGGCCAAGGTGACGCCGCGGATCATGCCCGGGGTGGCCTCGATGGAACAGGGCATCTGGTTCAAGTTCGATGCCAACGGACAGGACACCGAAGGCAGCGTCAACGTGCTGACCTCGCAGCGTCCATCGCCCCTGGCCAAGGGCAACCCGCAGCACACCAACCGGGTCCAGATCGAGAAGATCTGAGGAGCAGCAAATGGCCAACCAACAATACGGCTTCTACATCGACTCGGCCAAGTGCACCGGCTGCAAGACCTGCCAGCTGGCGTGCAAGGACTACAAGGACCTGCCGGCCGACGTGAACTTCCGCCGCGTCTACGAGTACGTGGGCGGCAACTGGCAGGCCGACGGCGAGGCCTGGACGAACAACGTCTTCGCCTACTACCTGTCGATCTCCTGCAACCACTGCGCCGACCCGGCCTGCACCAAGGTCTGCCCGACCGGCGCGATGCACAAGCGGGCCGAGGACGGCCTCGTCGCCGTCAACGAGAACATCTGCATCGGCTGCAAGTCCTGCCGCATGGCCTGCCCCTACGGCGCGCCGCAGTACGACGAGCGCAAAGGCCACATGACCAAGTGCAATGGCTGCGCCGAACGTGTGGCCGTCGGCAAGAAGCCGGTCTGCGTCGAGGCCTGCCCGCTGCGCGCGCTGGAGTTCGGCCCCGTAGCCGAACTACGCGCCAAGTACGGTGACCTGGCCGCCGTCGCACCGCTGCCGGACGCGAAGTACACGCACCCGAGCATCGTCATCCACCCGAGTTCGAACGCCCGCCCCTGTGGCGACCGCAGCGGATTCCTGGGCAACCCGAGGGAGGTTTGATCATGGGCTGGCATGAATGGCCGTTGGTCTTGTTCACCGTCATCGCGCAGACGGCGATGGGGGCGTTCTGGTGGTGTTTCGCGGCGTTGATGGCCGGGGGCCTGGACCCCGAGCGCCGCCATGCGCTGGAAAAACGTCTGATCGTCGTCTGGGCGCTGGTCGCGGTGGGTTTCGGCTGCGCCGCTTTCCACCTGGGCTCGCCGCTGCGCTTCATCAACGCGAGCTTCCGCTTCGGCTCGGCCGCGTTCTCCAACGAGGTCGTGTTCGGCAGCCTGTTCGCCTGTGCCGGCATCGTCACCTGGTACCTGGCGTGGAAGAACCTGGCCTCGGTGCAGGTGCGCAACCGCCTGCACTGGCTGACGCTGCTGCTGTGCGCGGGCTTCCTCTACGGCATGTGCTCGTTCTACTTGATGCCGACGGTGCCGACCTGGAACACGCCGCTGACGCCGCTGGCCTACGTGCTGACCGCGCTGATCGGCGGCGGCGCGGTGGCGGCGGCGCTGTTCGCGTCGGTGGACATCGAGCGCGGCTTCCTGCGCCACGGGCCGCTGAAGCTGGCGGCGCTGGCCGTCGGCCTGGCGGTGCTGGTGACGGTCACGCAGGCCAGCGGCATGGCGGCCATCGCCTCGTCGATCAAGCAGGCTTCGGCGCTGACGCCCGACTACGCGGCGCTGATGGTGCTGCGCTTCGTGATCCTGTTCTCGGTGCTGGGGCTCTGGATCCGCAGCAGCCTGCGTGGCCAGGCGCTCGGCCTGCAGACGGGGCTGGCCTACGGCGGGCTGCTGATGCTGGGCGAGATGGTGGGCCGCGGCGTCTTCTACAACCTGCACATGACCGTCGGCCTGCGCTGAACGGCCTCCGGAGGACGACGATGACGCCCCGACAACCCGACGCGACGATGGGCCTGGCCGAGTTCGCGGCCGCCGCCCGCGTGCTGGGCGCGCTCTTCTACCGCGCACCCGACGACACCAGCGTGCGGCCCTTCATCGACCTGGTCGCACGCGGCGAGCTCGCCGGCCTGTGGCCCGCGGGCGAGCCGGCCGCGCTGGACGAGATCGGCGCCACGATGCGCGCCGCGCTCGGCGCACCGAACGCGCTGCTGGTGCTCAAGCGTGAACACCAGCGCCTGTTCATAGGCCCCGACGAGCTGCCGGCGCCGCCCTGGGGCTCGGTCTACCTGGAAGAAGAGCGCACGCTGTTCGGCGAGACGACCGAGGCGCTGCAGGACTTCCTGGCGGCCGAGGGCGTGGCGCTGGACTCGGGCCAGCAGGAGCCCGAGGACCACATCGGCCTGCTGTTCTGGGCCGCGGCACTGCTGGCCGAGGAAGGCCGCGAGGCCGCCGTGCGCACGCTGCTGGCGGACCACCTGCTGTCCTGGTCGGGCCTGTACCTCCAGGCCCTGGACGAGGCGACAACCAACACCTTCTACCGCGGCCTCGTCGCGCTGACGCGCCTGACGCTGGCCGAGGCGCGCACGCTGCTCGCGCTGCCCGAAGGCGCCTGAAACCCGCCCCGACGATGACGGCCCTGCCCCTGCCCCCGTGCACCGAAGCCGGCGCCGCGCCGGCCGCCCTCGCGTGGCTGGCGCGCCGCCATTCGCAGGGCCCGCGCCAGCTGGCCGGGCCAGGCCCAACACAAGACCAGCTCGAGCAGGCGGTCGCGCTCGCGGCACGTGCGCCCGACCATCTGGAGCTGGCGCCCTGGCGCTTCGTGCGCATCGACGCCGCACAACGCGCGCGCTTGGGCGAACTCTTCGCCGCCGACGCGGCGCAGCGCGGCGAGCCGGCCCCCGAGATCGAACGCGCGCGCCGGCACGCCGCGAAGGCGCCGGTGCTGCTGGCCGTCGTCGCCCGCGTGCGCGACGACGTAGCCGAGGTGCCGGCGCACGAACAGTGGATGTGTGTCGGCGCCGGCGTCATGAACCTGCTGGACGCGCTGCACCTGATGGGCTTCGGCGCCAAGCTGATCAGCGGCGTCTCGCTGCGCGACGCCGCCGTCCAGGCCGCGTTCTGCCGTCCCGGGGAACAGCTCGTCGCCTGGGTGGTCTGCGGCACGCCGACGACGCCGGCGCGCGCCCGGCACACCGAGGCGGCCAGCACACGCCTGAGCGACTGGTCCTGAGCCGCCGCGGCTGCGCTACACCAGCCCCAGCCCGCCCAGCAGGCCGCCGGCCGCGAGCAGCCACAGCAGGTGCAGCCGGGTGCGCCAGACCAGCAGCGCCGAGACCACCGTCAGCAGCCACAGCAGACCGTCTTCGCGCCAGCGGCCCGAAGGCCGCGCCAGCAGCCAGCTCGTCGCCAGCATCACGCCGATGACCAGCGAGGACAGGCCCTGCCGGAAGGCGCGCACCGCCAGCCGCTCGCGGTGGCGCTGGCACCAGCGAGTCGCGAACAGCGTCAGCAGCGAACTGGGCGTCAGCACGCCGACGACACAGAGCACCGCACCCAGCAGGCCGGCCAGCAGACCGAGCGCGCCGTGCGCGCCGTGGCCGGCGCCGCTGACGCCGACGTTCCACCCCAGCAGCGCGATGAACAGCACGTTGGGCCCGGGCGCCGCCTGGGCGAGCGCGATCGATGCGCTGAACTGGGCCTCGCTCAGCCAGCCCTGGCCCTGCACCAGATAGCGGTGCATCTCGGGCGCCAGCGTGATCGCGCCGCCCACCGCCAGCAGCGACAGCGAGAGCTGGAACAGCAGCAGATGCAGCCAGTCGGCCAGGCTCATCGGGCCTCCGCCCGCCGCAGGCTGCGCCAGGTGAGCCCGTAGGCGATGCCGCCCAGCACCAGGACGATCAGCACCAGCGGCAGCCGCGCCAGCGCGACACCGCCGAAAGCCGCGGCCGCCAGCAGCAGCGCCGGCACCAAGCCCATCGGGTGCCGCCGCAGGCTGCCCGCCAATTTCAGCGCGGTGCCGGCGATCAGGCCGGCGGCGACGGCGCCCATGCCACGCAGCGCCCCGGCCATCGCCGCATGCTGCGAGAAGCGCCCGTACAGCGCACCCAGCGTCAGCAGCAGCAGCAGCGGGAAGGCCAGCAGGCCGGCCAGCGCGGCGAGTGCGCCGCGCCAGCCGAAGCGGCGGTCGCCATACATCAGCGCCAGGTTGCAGACGTTGGGGCCGGGCATCAGCTGGGCGACGGCCCAGTCCTCGACGAACTCGTCGGTGGACATCCAGCCGCGCCGCTCCACCAGCTCACGCTGCACCACGGCCATCACGCCGCCGAAACCCTGCAGCGCCAGCCAGGAGAAGGCCCAGAACAACTCGCCGGGCGCCCGCGGGCCGGGCCGCTGGGTCAGGTCGGGTGAGCCGGCCACTTACTGCAGCACGATCTTGCGCTCGCGGATCACCTGGCCCCAGGTGGCGGTCTCGCGCTCGATTTCCCGGGCCAGGTCCTCGCGGGTACCGGGCTGCGGCGGCATGCCGTGTCTATTCAGCTCGGTGACGACCTCGGGCGACTTCAGCACCTTCACCAGCTCGAGGTTCCAGCGCTCCAGCATCGGCTTGGGCAGCCTGGACGACGCCAGGAAGGCGTACCAGTTGGTGGCGCTGTAGCCGGGATAGCCGGACTCGGCGATGGTCGGCACGTTCGGCAGCGCCGCCAGCCGCTTCGGGCCGGTGCTGGCCAGCGGCACCAGCGCGCCGCTCTCGATGTGCGGCTGCGCCGTCGAGTAGGTCGAGTAGTACGAGGCGACGCGGCCGCCCAGCAGGTCCTGCATCGCCGGCGCGCCGCCCTTGTACGGGATGTGCACGGTCTCGACCTTGGCCATGTGGTCCAGCATCTCGCCGGCCAGGTGCGAAGCCGAGCCCGGGCCGGTGGAGGCGTAGTCCAGCTTGCCGGGGTTCTTCTTCGCGTAGTCGATGAACTCGGCCAGCGTCCTGATCTTCAGGCCCGCATGCACCACCAGCACGTTCGGGAAATTGACCGCCATCGTGATCGGCGCCAGGTCCTTCACCGGGTCGTAGCCCAGCTTCATCAGGTGCGGCGCCACCGTCAGCGGGCCGACCGAGCCGAACAGCAGCGTGGCGCCGTCGGCAGGCCCCTTGGCGACGAACTGGTGCGCGATGTTGCCGCCGGCTCCCGGCCGGTTGTCGATGACGACCGTGACGCCGAGGTTCTCGCCCAGCTTCTTGCCGATGACACGCGCCGCCGCGTCGGCGGCGCCGCCGGCGGCGAAGCCGACGACGATGGTGACCGTGGACTTGGTCGGGAAGGCCTGGGCGGCGGCCCAGCCCGGGGCGAGCTGGGCCAGGGCCGCGACGGCAGCGGCTTTCAGCACTCGTCTCTTGTTCATCGTTTCCTGTCTCCGTTGTTGTGTCAGTCGGAGCCCAGGCCGACCGGGTTGGGTTGGCGCTTCTCGACCGCGTGCCGCAGCAGCGCCGCGGTGCGAAAGACGCCGTGGGCGAACTTGCCGTAGGGCAGCGTGACGAACAGCGCCATCACCGCGCCCAGGTGCAGACACAGCAGCAGCGCCAGCGCGGGCGTGCTGCGCCCCAGCCACAGCGCCAGGCCGCTGGCGCTGGTCAGAAAGAGCAGCGCGATGAAACCCAGGTCCATGGGTTTTTGCGCCGCGTCGCCGTGCTGCGGGTCGCGGCGCCGGTTCAGCCGCCACAGCCCGGCCGTGCCGACGAGCAGGCTGAAGCCGCCGGCAGCCCCCAGCAGCTTGGGCAGCGACGGCAGGTCGTAGGGCGCCGGCAGGTCGAACGCGTAGTGGTAGAGCGTGCCCAGCGCGGTGGCCAGCAGGCAGGCGGCGAAGCCGTAGAAGGTGAAGTGGTGGAAGCGCCGGCGCCACAAGGTGTAGGCGTCGTCCTCGTTCGGGCAGCCCTGCCCGTGGCCGCCGTCCAGGTACTTCAGGCGCAGCACGTCGTGCACGGCTTCGGCCGCGGCCGGCGCGCTGGCCGGCTGGCCGCTGGTCACCGGGCGCAGCTCGCGCCAGAAGCGCCGCACGCCCAGGCCGAGCGCGAGCACGGCGAACAGGAACACCGGCGCGAACAGGCTGACCAGCAGGTGGTGCGGGAACACGGCGTAGAAGCTGCCGCCCAGGCCGCCGCCCCACAGCGGGCCGTTCGACGCCACGGCCGCGGCCAGGAAACCGGCGATCGCCAGCGTCAGCGCCACGGCCAGCGTGGCGCCGTTGCGCCGGTACAGCGCGCCCAGCGCCGGCGGCCAGGCGTAGTCGCCGTAGGTCTGCCCGCGCAGGCGCGCCATGGCCTGCGGCACGTTGATGGCGAACTCGTGCGGCGGCGCGTACTGGCAGGCGTGCAGGCAGGCGCCGCAGTTGTGGCAGAGGTTGGCCAGGTAGTGCAGCTCGGCCTGGCCGAAGACCAGGCGCCGCGTCATCGCCGGGAACACCGCGCAGAAACCTTCGCAGTAGCGGCAGCCGTTGCAGATCTGCATCTGCCGGGCGACCTCGGTCTCGTCGGCGCTCCAGACGGCCTGGCCCTGCGCCAGCGCGCTGGCCTCGCGCGTCAGCGCTTCAAGCGAACGCATGGCGCGCTCCCTGTTGCTGGAAGGCGGCGCGCGCCGCGTTGCTGCCGGCAATGCGGCCGAAGGCGGTGCCGATGGACATGCCGACGCCGGCGGTATAGCCCTTGCCGAGCACGTTGCCGGCCATCATTTCGCCGGCCACGAACAGGTTCTCGCTGGGCACGCCGCCGAAACGCACCGCGGCGGTGTCGTCGGTGCGCAGGCCCAGGTAGGTGAAGGTGACGCCCGGCCGCACCGCGTAGGCGTGAAAGGGCGGCGTGTCGATCGCGCGCGCCCAGTGCGTCTTCGCTGGCGCCAGGCCTTCGGTGCGGCAGTCGTCCAGGCGCGTGTGGTCGAAGTGGCCCGGCCGGCAGGCCGCGTTGTAGGCCAGCATCGTGCGCATGAAGGCCTCGACGTCCAGGCCGAGCGCGCGCGCGAGCCCGGGCAGCGTGTCGGCGCTGGTGCCGGGAAAGACCGGCGGCATGAAGCGGCCGACGGCCTTGGCGTCGATGACCGAATAGGCGATCTGCCCCGGCTGCTGCGCGACCAGGCGCCCCCAGATCGCGTAGCGCTTGGGCCAGAAGTCCTCGCCCTCGTCGTAGAAACGTTCGCCGCGCTGGTTCAGCACCACGCCCAGCGAGACGCAGTCGATGCGCGTGCAGATACCGCCGTCGTACAGCGGCGCGCGGGCGTCGATCGCCACCATGTGCGCCTGGGTCGGGTCGCCGATGCGGTCGGCGCCGTGGTCGGCCAGCAGGTGCTTGAGCAGCACGCCGCGGTTGAAACGCGTGCCGCGGATGATGAAGTTGTCGGCCGGCCATTCGCCGCGTTCGTTCTCGCCCCAGGCCTCGCGCAGCCACTCGCGGTTGGACTCGAAGCCGCCGGCAGCCAGCACGCAGGCGCCGGCCTGGATGCGTTCGCCGCGCACGTGCGCGGCGACGAAACGGCCGCCTTCGATCTCCAGGCGATCGACCGGCGCCTCGTAGCGCACGCGCACGCCCAGCTTCGCGGCGCTGCGGTAATAGGCGTTCACCAGCGCCTTGCCGCCGCCCATGAAGAAGGCGTTGGTGCGCGCGACGTGCAGCGCGCCCGACAGCGGCGGCTGGAAGTGCACGCCGTGGCGGCGCATCCAGTCACGGCAGGTGGCCGAGGCGCGGATCACGAGCCGCGCCAGGTGCTCGTCGGTGAGGCCGCCGGTGACCTTCAGCAGGTCCTGCCAGAACTCCTCTTCCGGGTAGGCCTCGACCAGCACGTCCTGCGGCGCGTCGTGCATGCAGCGCAGGTTGCGCGTGTGCGCCGAGTTGCCGCCGCGCCAGGGCCGGGGCGCGGCCTCCAGCAGCAGCACGCTGGCGCCCGCTTCGGCCGCCATCAGCGCGGCGCACAAGGCGGCGTTGCCGCCGCCGATCACGAGCACGTCGGGACTCATCGAATACCGCCAGGAAGATGGACGGCGGATTCTTGGGGCGGGCGATTGTTCTGGGAAGTGAAAAGCGCGAAGAGATTATTGCGAAGTACGCATCACTCGGCCTTGCGGCTGCGGGCCGCGCCACCCAGCACCGGGACACCGTGCCGAAGACGCCCGTCCGCGTCGGACGGGCGGGCCGACCTCGCGTACTCGCCCCGGCGACGCAAGACCAGCGAACGGACGGGTCAGACGCCTGAAGGTGGCGCCGGAGAGCAACCGGCGCCACCTAAGGTCCCGCCCGGCGCTTGCGCATGTAGTGCGCACGCACTACATTGTTCGAATGAAGACTGCTGTCATTCCCCAGGTCCGGGTCGAGCCGGAGTTGCGCGCTGATCTTGATTCGGTGCTCCTGCCTGGCGAGACGCTCACCGACTTCGTCGAGGCATCGATGCGCCGCGCTGTCGAGCATCGACGCGTGCAAACGGACTTCGCTGCGCGCTGCGCCGCCTCGCTGGCGGCATACGAGCGCACAGGGACTTCCATCCCGTCGGACGTTGTCCTGTCCAAGCTCGAGGCAAAAGTCGCTGCGCGGGTGAAGCAACTGCGCAAATGACCTTCAAGGTCGAGTTCACGCCCGAGGCTGACGCCGATCTGGATCGCCTGTTCGACTTCCTGCTGGATCAGGCCAGGACGGTGGAAGACGCCATGCGTGCCTACGAGGCCGTCGAGGCCATTCGCAACGCTGCCAACAGCCATCTTGCGATCACGCCCTACAGCTACCGCAAAGTGGCTCAACGCCCGACAGTGCGCGAACTCATCGTCCCGTTCGGCTCCTCGGGATATGTCCTGCGATTCGATATTCGCACGCCGGAGCTGGTCCTCGTGATCGGCGCGCGCCATCAGCGAGAAGAGGACTTCGACTGAGGGCCGTCCCCGGTCCGACTATTGTCACGGAAAGAAATTTCCACGAGCGCCTGCTGCGGCCTCCATCTGACTTGCCATGTCCTCGCCGGAAATGCGCCTCACGGCCGAAGCTGCGACAAACTGGGCATCCAAGGCCAAGGCAATGATATCCAGTCGGCTTCGCTGTGTTTTCCTGTAGCGATCGCCCACATAGTCAGGAAACTTGCTCAGTGCGGGCAAGAGCGATAGGTCATCTCGATGACTGCACTCCTTGGTCATCCTGTCGAAAAGCTTGTTCAGGTTATGGCCGAATATTTTGGGATTTTTCAAGTCCTTCTCCGGCACGCCAAGGTGCAGCAGCGTGCCTTTCATGGCCAGTTCGGCAGTCAGGCTGATGGGTTGCAGAACCGCGCTGCCAATCGCACCGGACTGGGAAAGACTTTCAGCAACCAGTTTTAGTTGCTCGGCAGCGAGACCCCAGAATGTCGCGGTGTTTTCTTGTTGTGCTCCACGATCAATTCCGTACACAAGGTCGTGCATGTCCGCAAAAGCAAACGCAGATCTTTCCGCGATCTTGCGGTCGCCGCGACACCAGGCCACCCATTCCTGATGACTCGAAAACCCCAGACCCTTATCGACGGCTATTCACGAACTTGGGGATTGCCGCCGACCCCGATGTAAAACTGATTGCCAAGAATTTCCATCGCCACCCGGAATGGGCGAGCATGGAATGGGATGTCCTCCTGCGCAAAGCGCGCGTCCAGCCCAAGAATGTCGTTATCGGCAAATTCAATCATCTCCAGCCCCTTCTTCCCTAAAACTGGCGATCAGAGAAATACCAGATATCGCCGATTCCATTGGATGACGCCATAAAGAGTCGGCCGGGCAAATTTCCTTTGAACGCCAATCTCAAGTGTGCGGCGCGGTCGTGATCGTCGCAGGGAGCCAGCCGCGGGCCGTTGCCGCTTGGCGCAAGGCGGCACAGGCACGCCCCACCGGTGCGGCTGTGCGAGCAGGCAGAAGTGGCCACACACCGGCAACGTCGCGCCCGAGCCCCGAAGTCCCGGGCCAGCCCGGACACCCTCGGCCAGCCCAGCCTTCCCGTCCTACCCCAGCGGCGTGGCCCGCAGCAGATCGTGAAACGCCTGCGCGGCCGGCGACAGCCCGCCGTGGCGCGTGCGCAGCAGCGACACCTTGCGTTTGACCGTCGGCTGGGTCAGCGGGATCTTGCGCACCCCCGGCCGGTCGCCTTCCTCGAAGGCCGACGACGGCAGGATTGCGCTGCCGACGCCGGCGGCAACGAGGTTGATCGCCGTGGCGTGGTGCTGGACTTCGTAGTTGCCCTGAAGCCGGATGCCCTGCTTGGCGAGCTGGTAGTCCATGAAGACACGGGTCGCGGTGAAGCTGCTGATGCCGATCAGCTCGGTGTCGCGCAGGTCGCTCCAGGTCAGCGCCTCGTGCGCTTCCAGCGCATGCGGGCTGCGGCACAGCAGCACCAGCGCGTCGGCAAACAGCACCGACTCGGCCAGGTCGGGGTGCTTCTCGCCGTGCACCGCGATGCCCAGTTCGGCCTGGCCGCCCAGCACCGCGTTGCGCACCTCGTGCGACGTGCCGTCGAGCAGCCGGATGCGGTTGCCGGGATAGAGCTCGGCATAGCGCTGCATCACGCTCGGCAGCACGTGCGACGTCATCGACGGGATGCAGGCCAGCGTGAAGTGGCCGGTCGAGCGCCGCGACATGTCCTTCAGCTGCTCCACCGCGGCGGTCATCTCCTGCACGATGGCGCGCGCCTGCGGCAGGAACTCGCGGCCGACGGCCGTCAGGTCGACGCGGCGCGTGGTGCGGTCCAGAAGCTTGAGGCCCAGGTAGGCCTCGAGCTTCTGCAGGCGCCGTGTCAGCGCGGTCTGGGTCACGTGCAGCTCACGCGCCGCCTTGTTGAAACCGCCGAGCTCGGCGATCACGACAAAGGCCTGCACGCCGTCGAAATCGATCTTCATGGTGCAAGCCTAGCGCCCCGGCCGCCCGTTGCCGGGGACGACGCTGCAACGAGCCTGCGGCAACGGCCGCAGGCGCAGTCCGCGCCGCCTCAGCGCAGCTGCGGCTCGCAGCGCTGGATCAGCTCCGACAGCGGCACGTCCAGCGCCTGCGCCAGCTTGGCCGCGGTGTGCAGCGAGGGCATCGCCGTTGCGCGTTCGATCTCGCCCATGTAGGTGCGGTTGAGTTCGGCGCGTTCGGCCAGCCGCTCCTGCGACCAGCCGCGCGCCTGGCGCAGCCGGCGCACGGTGCGCCCGAAACGTTCGCCGACGCTTTCCTGCGGCAGCTGCAAGAGCTCAAATACCGGCGCCGTCGATGCCGTCATCGCTGCCTGCCTCCCGTGTGAGCGCCTGCGTGATCCGGCTCGCGGCCGGCACGCTGCGCGTGATCCAGACATTGCCGCCGATCACCGAGCCGCGGCCCACCGTGATGCGGCCGAGGATGGTGGCGCCGGCGTAGATGACCACCTCGTCCTCGACGATGGGGTGGCGCGCGCCGCCGCGCTGCAGGCTGCCGTCGGCTTCGGTCGCAAAGCGTTTGGCGCCCAGCGTCACCGCCTGGTACAGGCGCACGTTGCGCCCGATCGCCGCGGTCTCGCCGATGACGACGCCGGTGCCGTGGTCGATGAAAAAACCTTCGCCGATGGTCGCGCCGGGGTGGATGTCGATGCCGGTCTCGCCGTGCGCACGCTCGGACACCAGCCGCGCCAGCAGCAGCAGGCCGTGGCCGTAGAGCTCGTGCGCGATGCGGTGGTGGATCATCGCCTGCACGCCCGGGTAGCACAGCAGCACCTCGTCGACGCTGCGCGCCGCCGGGTCGCCGCGAAAGGCGGCGAGCACGTCGCTGTCAAGCAGCGCCCGCAGCCGCGGCAGCGCCGCGCCGAAGCTGCGCACGATGGCCAGGGCGTGTGCGTCGACGTCCTCGTCGCCGTGGCCCAGCCGCGCCTGGTAGCGCAGTTCCAGCCGCGCCTGCTGCAGCAGCAAGCCGAGCACGCGGTCCAGCGTCTGGCCGACGTAGTAGTCCTCGCTCTCCTGGCGCAGGTCCTGCGGGCCCAGGCGCAGCGGGAACAGCGCGCCGCGCAGGCCGTCGACGATCTGCCCCAGCGCCTCGCGCGAAGGCAGTTCGCGGTGGCCGTTCTCCTCGGGCCGCTGCTGCGCGGCGCGCCAGCGTGCACGCGCCGCCCGCAGGCCGGAAACGATGCCGGCGAGGTCGAGCGTGGCGTCTTCGACCGCCTGCGCGCGCGCCGGCGGGGCGTGTGTCGTCACCGCGGCCGGCCTCTCGGCGACCGCGTCGTCGTGCGGGGCGGCCATGCTCAGGCGGCCCGGGCCTCGGCCGGCGGCAGGCCGGCGGCGTCGAAGACGCCTTCGAACAGCACCGAGCTGAGATAACGCTCGCCGGAGTCGGGCAGCACGACGACGATGGTCTTGCCGTCGAACTCGGGGCGGCGTGCCAGGCGCGCGGCCACCGCGGCGGCGGCGCCGCCGGAGATGCCCGAGAGGATGCCCTCCTCGCGCGTCAGGCGGCGCGCGTAGTGGATCGCCTCTTCGTTCGTCACCTGCTCGATGGCGTCGATCAGCGACAGGTCCAGCACCTCGGGCACGAAGCCGGCGCCTATGCCCTGGATCTTGTGCGGGCCGGGCTTCACTTCGTCGCCGGCACGCACCTGCGTCAGCACCGGGCTGGCGGCGGGCTCGACGGCCACCGAGGTGATCGCCTTGCCCTGCGTCTTCTTGATGAAGCGCGAGACGCCGGTGATCGTGCCGCCGGTGCCGACGCCCGAGACGACGACGTCGACGGCGCCCGCGGTGTCCTCCCAGATCTCGGGGCCGGTCGTGGCCTCGTGGATCGCCGGGTTGGCCGGGTTGCGGAACTGCTGCAGCAGCACGTACTTCGGGTCGCTGGCAGCGATCTCCTCGGCCTTGGCGACGGCGCCCTTCATGCCCTTGGCGCCTTCGGTCAGCACCAGCCTGGCGCCGTAGGCCAGCAGCAGCTTGCGCCGCTCCAGGCTCATGGTCTCGGGCATGGTCAGCGTCAGCGGGATGCCGCGCGCCGCGGCGACGAAGGCCAGCGCGATGCCGGTGTTGCCGCTGGTGGGTTCGACCAGCTCCTTGCCCGGGCCGAGCAGGCCGCGCTTCTCGGCGTCCCAGATCAGCGCCGAGCCGATGCGGCACTTGACCGAGTAGGCCGGGTTGCGGCCCTCGATCTTGGCCAGCACCGTGGCGCCGGCGCCGTCGGTGATGCGGTTCAGGCGCACGAGCGGCGTGCGGCCGATGGACAGCGAGTTGTCGTCGTAGATGCGGGTCATCGCGAAGTTCCTCTGACGGTGCGGAATGCGGCCGGTGGTCTGACGTGGGAGCCTGCCGCCGCCTCTGGCTCCCGGATCAAGCTTCCCGCCACGGTCCGGCTCCGCCGGACCGTCGGCGGACGGCCCCCTTGGGGGGTAGCGAGCGTTAGCGAGCTTGGGGGCTCAGTCCTGCGTCCAGGGCAGCGCGCGCCGGCGCCAACCGTTGACGTGACCACGCTGCTGCGCGGCGTCGAGATCCCCTTCGAAACCTTCGCCGACGTTGAAGACGTTGGCGAAGCCGGCGGCGGCGGCGGCTTCGGCGGCGGCAGCGGAGCGTTTGCCACTGCGGCACAGCAGCAGCGCCACCGTGTGCTTGCCGCCGATGCGCGCTTCGAGTTCACGCACGAAACGCGGGTTGCGCGTCAACGCAGTGCCCGTCGCCCAGGCGACGTGCAGGCTGCCGGGCACCTGGCCGACGAACTTGCGTTCTTCGGCCGTGCGCACGTCCACCAGCTGCGCCAGGCCGGCCTGCACCAGCGCCCAGGCATCCTGCGGCGCCACGATGCCGGCATAAGGCAGCTGTGCTTCACGCGCGGCCTGGCGTGCACGCTCCAGCGCAGGGTGGGCGTCAACGGACGCGGGCAGGTCGGCTACGGCAGTCATCGGTTCTCCTTCAGGCCCCGCCGCGGCCCGACCTGGCGGGCTTGTGACGGCGATAGACGGCAGAGGTCAGCGTAGACAGGCCGCAGCCAGCACCCAACGAATGGAAACGCCAGTGCTTATGCGAGGAGCGAGCAAGCAACGCTTCTGCGCCCAGCGTGTTTCGATAGGCGCCAAACGAGCTTCGCGGCACACCGCTTGCCCGCCAGAGTCACGTGTTTTGCCTGCCTCCAGCC
>NZ_NRRU01000023.1 GCF_016583785.1 Rubrivivax gelatinosus
TGCAGCGCCCGCGCCCAGCGCTCGGCCTCGTCGGGCGGCGACGAGGTGTCCAGCAGCGTGCCGTCGGCAGCGCCCGGCGGCGCGGCGTCGGCCAGCGCCTGCGCGGTCGCGGCCAGCTCGGCCAGGGACGCGCGCAAGGCCGTGCCCTCGGTGGCCCGCGTCAGCGCCGCTTCCCACTGCGCCGCGAAGCGCTGCACCGGCAACGCCTGCGGTGTGCCGTCGACCGCCTGCTGCAGCAGCCGCAGCGGGTCGGCCAGCCCGTGCAGCAGCCGCAGCGGCCGCGGCGGCGCCGCCGCCAGCTCCAGCAGCCCGGCGCGAAGCGTCAGCAGGTGGCCCGCCAGGTTGCCGCTGTCGACGGTGGAGACGTAGGCCGGGCGCAGCGGCTGCAGCGTCTCGGTGTCGTACCAGTTCAGCCAGTGGCCGCGGTGGCGCTCCATCCGGTCCAGCGTGTCCAGCGTCGCGGCGGTGCGCTCCAGCAGTTCCGCGTCGCCGACCCAGCCGAAGTCGTGCGCCGCCAGCGTCGCCAGCAGCGACAGGCCGATGTTCGTCGGCGAGGTGCGGCGGGCCAGGCGCGCGACCGGCTGCAGCTGCACGTTGTCGGGTGGCAGGTGGTGGTCGGCCGGGCCGACGTAGGTCTCGAAGAAGGCCCAGGTCCGGCGCGCCAGCAGCCGCAGTTCCCCGCGCCCGGCATCGTCGAGCGTGTCGATGCTGGGCGGCAGCGGCAGGTCGACCCACCAGACGATGAACGGCGAGACGAACCACGCCAGCAGCAGCGGCGTCGCCAGCGGCAGCACCTCGGGCCGCCAGACGGCCAGGGCCTGATGCACGAGCACCGCCAGCAGCGGGCCCGCGGCCAGCCGCAGCGCCGCCTGCGCCAGCGCCGCCCAGGCGTCGGACGTCCGGTCGCGCCCCAGCTCCGACGACGGCTGCCACTGGAGCAGCAGCCGCCGCGAAACGTGCAGGCGCCACAGCGTGCGCGCCACGGCGTCCAGGCTGTAATGCGCCTCGTGCGGCAACACCGCCAGCGTCACCACGGCCTGCCGCAGGTGGCGCCAGGCCGACTCCGCCGCGGCACGGCCCTGCTCACCAAGGCCGGCCGGCCCAGGCCGGCGCAGCAGGTCGTTCAGCAGGCCGAGCACGGTCGGGGCGAGCAGCACCGCCAGCACCGCCGCCGTCCACAGCGCCGGCTGCGGCAGCAGCAGCCAGCCGAGCAGCAGCAAGGCGACCATCGCCGCCGCGACCAGGCTGCGGCGCAGGTTGTCGAGGATCTTCACGCGCGTCAGCAGCGACAGCGGATTGGCCACGCGCCGCGTGCGCCCGGTGCGGCCCGGGCGGGTATCGGGCACCGGCACCCACGGCAGCGCCCAGGCGGCGATCTGCCAGTCGCCGCGGATCCAGCGGTGCCGCCGCCGCGCGTCGACGTCGTAGCGCGCCGGTGGCGCCTCCGCCAGCTCGACGTCGCTCAGCAGGCCGCTGCGCGCGTAGCCGCCTTCCAGCAGGTCGTGGCTGAGCACCCGGTCGTCGGGCAGGCGGTCGCGCAGCACCGCCTCGACCGTGTCGACGTCGTAGATGCCCTTGCCGATGAACGAGCCTTCGCCGAACAGGTCCTGGTAGATGTCGCTGACCGCACCGGTGTAGGGGTCGATGCCGGGCTCGCCGCCGAACAGCCGGCCGTAGCGCGTCTGCCCGGCGCCGACGAGCGTGGTGCCCACACGCGGCTGCAGGATGCCGTAGCCGGCGACGACGCACGGAGCACCCTGGCGGCCGCCGATCCGCGGCCGGTTCAGCGGGTGCGCCATCGTCGCGACGAACTGGCGCGCCGCGTCGCGCGGCAGCTGCGTGTCGGTGTCCAGCGTCACGACATAGCGCACGCCGGGCAGGCGTGCGACATCGCCGACGACGAGCGAGAAGCAGCCGGGAGCGCCGTCGCGCAACAGCCGGTTGAGGTCGGCGAGCTTGCCGCGCTTGCGTTCGCGCCCGATCCACGCGCCTTCGCGCGGATTCCAGAGCCGCGGACGGTGCAGCAGCAGGAACGGCGCGCCGGCGTAGCGCGCATTCAGCGCCTCGATGCCGTGGCGCGCATGCGCCAGCAGCGCCTCGTCGCCGGGCAGGTGTTCTTGTGCGGCGTCGGAAAAATCGGTCAGCAGTGCGAACAGCAGCTGCGGGTCGCGGTTCGCGAGGTGGCGAACTTCGAGCGCTTCGAGCAGCGCGTCGGCCCCGGCGGCGTCTGCCAGCATCGTCGGCACGACGACCAGGGTGCGGTCCTCTGCGGGGATGCCGTCGGCGTAGTCCAGCCGCGGCAGCGCGTCGGGAGCGACGCCACGCATCGCGATCGCGTTGACGACGACGACCGCGAACTGGCTGGCCACGAACAGCAGCGCCAGCAAGGCCGCGGCGGTCCACGCGGCGCCGGCCGGCGCGAGCGCGAAACCCTGCGTCGCCAGCGCGATGACCGCGGCCATCACCACCGCCGTGACGGCGACGACGCCGCCACCGTAGGCCGCCAGCGGATGCCGCGCGAGGGCGCGGCGGGCCCGCAGGGGCCACGGCAGGCGCATCGCCACCGCGCGCTCCAGTTCGGGCCGGCCGGCGTCCCGCAGCCACCAGCCGACATGCGACTGCGGCAGTGCCGCTGCCGCGCGCGCCAGCCGCAGCGCCGCCTCGGCGACCTGCTGCTCGTCGGCATCGGCGTGGCGCGCGACACGTTCGACCTCGTGGCGGTAATGGTCGCGCGTCGCGAAGTCCATCCGGCGGTAGACGCCGGGCGGATCGGCCTGCAGCGTGCGCTCGACGACCGATTGCGCCTCGACGAAGTCGCGCCAGTCGGTGGCGTCCAGCAGCCGCAGCCCGGCGATGCTGTTGCTGACGGCCACCTGGGCCGCCGCCTGCCCCTGCGCCTCGGCCTTGACCAGGGAGTCCACCGTCGCGCCTTGTTCGGTCAGCCGCTGTTCGACCCAGTTCAGCGCCAGAGCGAGCGCCGGGGCGCCGCCGTGCACCCGACGCGAGAGCTCGGCGACGAATGGCGGTGTCAGCGGCGGCCGCGAGCGCGCCATGTCGGCCACGACGAGGATCAGGTCGCCCGGTTCGCGCCGGGCGACCTCGGTCAGGCGGTCGACCCAGCGGCCGGCGGTCTCGCGCTCGAGCAGGCTGCGCGCGACGCCGGCCGCGACGCGGCGGAGGTTCTCGATCAAGGCCAGCCGCAGCATGATCGGCACCGCCCACAGCTCGCCGAGCTGCAGCGGCTGCACCGTCTGGTAGGACGAGACGAAGCGCATCAGGACGCCGCGGTCCAGGCGCCCGTCGGTGTGCGCGACGGCCAGCAGCGTCAGCGCGTAGACGCGCGGCAGGCCCTGGTGCGGACCGTCGATCAGGCGCGGCAGCTCGCGGCTGTAGCCGGGCGGGAGATGACGTCGTGCAGTGAGGATCTCCTCGCCGATCAGGTACCAGTTGTCGAGCAGCCACTCGCCAGCCGGCGTCGCGCGCTGCGCGGCATCGGCGCGGCCGCTCAGCAAGGCGCAGGTCTGCGCCAGCGCAGCCTCGTTGTCGGCAAGCCGGTCAAGCAGTTCGTCCCGGCCGCGCGAGGTCGCGACGCGGTGTTCCGACGCCAGGCGCAGGCCGAGTTGCTCCATCTCGTCGGCTGTCAGCAGCTCGGCGCGCAGGGGCGCGTCGTCACCCGCCATCGACCCTGGGGCCGCCTGCGCGAGCCACGGGTGCCCCGGCCTCCGCCAGCCGGCGGCTCGCCAGCGTGCGAACGGAGTCTTCGGTGTCGTCATCGGATGCGCCGATACAGCAATCGGCGCTCCCGGCCTGCGCGCGGGCCGAGCGCACGGCGCTCGGACTGTGGGGGCACTCCGACTGCCGGTCACGGCCGCCTAAAGCCGATCACGCGACACGCTAGGCCGGCTGCTGGGTCGGGGGGGCTGGCAGTTGCCCGCCTACCAGCGGAGCGCGCTCGACGGTGGTACCCGGTCAGCGGCGACTTCCGCCGTGTCCCAGCCTCAATCCAGGCCGGCTCGTTGTCTCACCAGCTGACCCTGAGCGTCGCAGCGGGAATCACAGCAAACGCCAGTTTCCAGCGCCTGTCGCCGGGATGGCCGGCGTTGTCGATCGGTGTCGAGGGAAGAGGCGGCTGGCAGCCGTTTGGTCCCCCGAAGTAACCGCAGGAAAAAGAAAAGGCCCCGCAGGGCCTTGATTCTTAACGCGATTTTTGGGGTGGCTGATGGGACTCGAACCCACGACGACCAGAATCACAATCTGGGACTCTACCAACTGAGCTACAGCCACCGCAGCAAAGAAATGGGAGTATAGCGCGAACGCGCGCGGTTCAAGGCGTTGCCGACTTGGCCGCAGCGGAAACCGCGGCTTCCTTGATCTCGGCCTTGGTGCGGCGCTTGAGCGCGTCCAGGTAGGCCAGCGCCTCGGCGGTGGCCCAGGTCTGGGCGAGCTGCTGCTGCAGCATCGAGTCGGTCGCGGCCTCGGCCTCGCGCGGCAGCACCTGGGTGATGCGGGCGACCGCATAACCCTGGGCACCGAGGTCGACGCCGACGACGGCCGGCAGCTTCTTCGCGTCGGCCTTGAGCACCGCTTCGAGCAGCGGACGCGGCAGCCCCAGCGGTTGCGCACGCGACACCGTCAGCACGATCGGCAGGTTTTCGTTCGGCGCCTTCTTCAACGCTTCCACGCGCTTGGCGCCCTCGGCACGTGCCAGCGCCGCGGCCTTGTCGCCGATCACGGCTTCGCGCACGCGCTCGCGCACCTCGGCCAGCGGCAGCGTGCGCGCCGGCGTGTGGCTGACGATGCGAGCCGAAGCGAGCTGGCTCGGGCCGATTTCGACGGCGTCGGTGTTGCGCTTGTTGCGCACCGCGTCGTCGCCGAACACGGCCTCCAGCAGCTTGGCCGAGGCCAGCGCGCCGCTGGCGCCTTGCGCCGGCTGGCGCAGCACGGTGGCGGTCTGCTTGCTCAGCTTGAGCTTGTCGACCACCGGCTGCAGGCTGTCGGACTGTTCGTAGACGGTGTTCGTGAAGGTCTCGGCGGCTTCGGCGTAGCGGCGCTGCGCGAGCGAGCGGCGCACTTCCTGCTCGACCTCGGCACGCACCGACTCGAAGGCCTTCTTCTGGCCGCCGCGAATGCCGGTGAGCGTGATGATGTGATAGCCGAAATCGGTCTCGACCAGGTTGCTGATCTCGCCCGGCTTCATCGCGTAGACCGCGTCCTCGAAGGCCTTGGTCATCATGCCGCGGCCGAAGAAGTCGAGGTCGCCGCCGCGCCCGGCAGAACCCGGGTCCTGCGAGTTCTTGCGCGCGATCTCGGCGAACGAGGTCGGCGAGCGGCGCACGTCGGCCAGCAACTGCTCGGCGCGCGCCTTGGCGGCCTTCTTGTCGTCGGCCGAGGCAGAGGCGTCGACCTTCACCAGGATGTGACTCGCGCGGCGCTCCTCGGCCTGCGTGTAGCGGCTCGCGTTCTCGTCGTAGTAGCGGCGCAGGTCCTCCTCGGGCACGGCGACGTCCTTGGCGAGAGCAGCCAGGTCGAGCACGACGTATTCGATCTTCGCCTGCTCGGGCGCGCGGAAATCGGCCGCGTGCGCCTCGTAGTAGGCCTGCAGGTCGGCGTCGGCCGGCGTGACCTGGGCGCGGTAGGCATTGGCGTCGAAGCGCTGGATCTGCACCGCGCGCCGCTGCAGCAGCGCGTCGAGCGAGGTTGCAGCCACCGCCGGCGGCGTGAACGAGGACTGGGCGACGGCGCCCAGCACCTGCTGCATGCCGAACTCCTGGCGCAGCTGCTGCTCGAAGCCCTGCACGCTCAGGCCCTGCGCGGCGAGCAGTTCGCGGTTGACGCTGCCGTCGGGGTTGCGAAGGCTCGCGAACTGCGGGTCGGTGAGGAACAGGCGCTGCAGCCGCTCGTCGTCGGGCACCAGGTGGAACTGGCGCGCGGTGGCGATCAGCACGCGGTCGCGCACCAGGCCTTCGAGCGTGTCGCGGCGCATCTCGGGAGACTCCAGCGTCTTGGCGTCGATCTCCGGGCGCTGGCGGCGCAGCCGCTCGATGTTGGTGCGGTGGGTGTTCTCCCACTCGTCGCGGCTGATGGACTGGCCGTCGACCGCAGCCACCGTGACGGCCCCGCCCTCGGTGAAGCGCGAGTAGCCCTGGATCCCGAAGAAGATGAACGACGGGAAGATCAGCAACACCATGATGCCCAGCATCAGGCGCGAGTGGGTGCGAACGAAATCGAACATCGGTGTGTGGGGATTCGGGGGGCCTGGGCGGGCGGAAAGCAGGCCCTGAAGCGAAAGAAGGCGAACCAGGGTTCGCCTTCCGGGTGGGGCTCAGCGCCGCGGCATTCTATGCCGCTGCGCGAGCCGTTCTGTGGTGGGTGCTGACGGGTTCGAACCGCCGACCTGCGCCGTGTAAAGGCGACGCTCTACCGACTGAGCTAAGCACCCGGTTGAAGTCAGACCAGCTGGTCCTTCAGGGCCTTGCCGGGACGGAACTTCGGCACCTTGGCCGCCTTGACCTCGATGGCCTCGCCGGTGCGCGGGTTGCGGCCGGTGCGCGCGGCGCGCTCCGAGACCTCGAAGGTGCCGAAACCGGCGATCGCGACGCTGTCGCCGTTCTTCAGTGCGGTCTGCACGCCGTCGAAGAGCGCTTCGAGCGCACGCGTCGCCGACGCCTTGGACAGGTCCGCCTGCTGGGCGATGTGGGCGATCAGGTCCGTCTTGTTCACGTACTGTTTTCCTCTTGTGTGGATGGTCTCGTGGCCCGCCGCCTCGTGGGCGCTGGCGGGCAGCCGAACGTGGAATTATCGGTCAGCCGCGACCGGCGCCGCCAAGCGCCGATTCGCGGCGCGGTCTTCAGCGCACCTTGGCACGGATCTCGGGGATCGCGCGCTGCAGGTAGTAGACCATCGACCAGACGGTCAGCACCGCGGCCACCCACATCAGCCACGAGCCCCAGACCCGCGTGTCCAGGCCGAAGATGCGGCCGTCGTAGAGCAGGAAGGGGATGGCGACCATCTGCGCCGTGGTCTTGAGCTTGCCGAGCATGTGCACCGCGACACTGCGCGCGGCGCCGATCTGCGCCATCCATTCGCGCAGCGCCGAGATCGCGATCTCGCGGCCGATGATGATCAGCGCGACGAAGACGTCGGCGCGGCCCAGGTGCACCAGGATCAGCAGCGAGGCGCAGACCAGGAACTTGTCGGCCACCGGGTCGAGAAAGGCGCCGAAGGCCGAGGTCTGGTTGAGCTTGCGCGCCAGGAAGCCATCGAGCCAGTCGGTGAGCGCGAAGAAGACGAACATCACGGTCGCCGTCAGATTGCGCGTGCCCCACTCGAGCGGCAGGTAGTACACGCCAATGATCAGCGGAATCGCGACGATGCGCGCCCAGGTCAGCAGCGTGGGAACCGTGAAGAACATCGGCCGATTGTGCCGGAGCGGCCAAAGCCCCGGCTTTGCCTGCTTCAGCCCTCGCGCCTGACGCCTTCCGGCGGCCTGCGTCCCGCCTCAGCCCTCGCGCGTGAAATCGCGTTCGGGCCTTCGGCTGGCGCCTGACGCCTTCCGGCGTCCTGCGTCCCGCCTCAGCCCTCGCGCGTGCAATCGCGCTCCGGCCTTCGGCTGGCGCGTGAGGCCTCAGTCATCGAGCGTGCGCGGCTTGAAGCGGCGCTCGTCGTCGAACAGGAAGACTTCGACGAACTTCCAGGGCCGCGGCAGCTTCGAGACGTCGCCGAAGGGCGCGGCGCGGCGCACGGCGTCGATCGCGAGCTGGGTCGTGTCCTTGGCCTGGCTGGGCACGCGCATCACGCGCACCTGGCGCACGTTGCCGTCGTGTTCGAGCTCGATCTCGAGCACCGGGATCGCCAGCAGCGGCTCGGGCACCGGCCCCAGGTAGCTGCGCTCCGGGTTGGCCTCGACCAGGCGCTCGGCGGCGCGGCGCCGGTACTCGTCCCAGTCGCGTGCCGGCGGCAGCGGCGTCGCCTGCGACGGCGTCACAGCGCCCGGCGGCAGCGTCGGGGTCGGGGCCGGCGGCTTGGTGCCGCAGCCGGTGATGGCCGCGCTCGCGGCGGCGACGGCGGCAGCCAGCCACCGCCTCGGTTCAGTGAAGCGCACGGTAGATCTCCTCCGCGAGTTCGTGCGAGATGCCGTCGACGCCGGCCAGCTCTTCGACGCTGGCCGCGGCGACACCGCGCACGCCCCCGAAACGTTGCAGCAGCCGCGCCCGCTTGCGCGGGCCGACGCCAGGTATGTCCTCGAGCTTGCTGCCGCCGGTGCGCACGCTGGCGCGGCGCGCGCGCATGCCGGTGATCGCGAAGCGGTGCGCCTCGTCGCGGATCTGCGCGACCAGCATCAGCGCCGCCGAGTCGTGCCCGAGGTACACCTTGTCGCGCCCATCGGCGAACACCAGTTCCTCCAGCCCGACCTTGCGCCCTTCGCCCTTCTCGACGCCGACGATCACCGACAGCGGCAGGCCGAGCTCGGTGAAGACCTCGCGCGCCATCGACACCTGGCCGCGGCCGCCGTCGACCAGCACCAGGTCGGGCAGGCGCGCCGCGCCCTTCTTCGCCGGCGCGGGCTCGGCGGCCTCGGCGGCGCCGTCCTGCGCGTCCTGGCGCCGGGCTTCGGCCAGGCGGGCGTAGCGCCGCGTCAGAACCTGGCGCATCGCGGCGTAGTCGTCGCCGCCGGTCACGCCCTCGATGTTGTAGCGCCGGTACTGCGCGCTCTGCATCGCGTGGCTCTCGTAGACGACGCAGGAGGCCTGGGTCGCTTCGCCGGCGGTGTGGCTGATGTCGAAACACTCGACACGCAGGCCGTCGGGGTCCAGATCCAGGTCCAGGGCCTCGACGAGCGCACGCGTGCGTTCGCGCTGCGAACCTTCTTCGGCCAGCAGCCGCGCCAGCGCCAGCTCGGCGCCCTTCTCGGCCATCTCGAGCCAGATGCGTTTCTGTTCGCGCGGCTGCTGCGTCGCGCGCACGCGCACGCCGGAGGCTTCGGCCAGCGTGTCGATCAGCTCCTCGCTCACCGGGTGGCTGACGACGAGCTGCGGCGGCACCGCCTGGCCGAGGTAGTGCTGGGTGATGAAGGCTTCGAGCACCGCGGTTTCGGCCAGCGGCGCGTCGGCACGTTCGTCGGCTTCGGCGGCGCTGAGCGCGGCACCGTCGTCGACGTGGCTCGGGAAGTAGGCGCGGTCGCCCAGGTGGCGGCTGCCGCGCACCATCGCCAGGTTGACGCAGGCGCGGCCGCCGGCCACTCGCACCGCGAGGATGTCGACGTCCTTGTCGCCGGTCGACAGGCTGCTGGGCTCCATCGACTGCTGGTGCAGCACACGCGACAGCGAGCCGATGCGGTCGCGCACCGCGGCCGCCTTCTCGAACTCCAGCGCATCGGCCAGGCTCATCATCTGCGACTGCAGGTCGGCGATGACCTCCTGCTGCCCGCCGAGCAGGAAACGCTCGGCGTCGTGCACGTCGCGGCTGTAGTCGTCCTTGGACACCAGGCCGACGCAGGGGCCGGAGCAGCGCTGGATCTGGTAGAGCAGGCAGGGCCGCGAGCGGTTGGCGAACACCGTGTCCTCGCAGGTGCGCAGCCGGAACACCTTCTGGATCAGCTGGATCGTCTCCTTGACGGCCCAGGCGTTCGGGTAGGGCCCGAAGTAGCGGTGCTTGCGGTCGACCGCGCCGCGGAAGTAGGCCACGCGCGCGCAGCTGGAAGCCGACAAGGCCCCTGGCCCGTCGGCGGAGCGCGTGCCGGTGATTTTCAGGTATGGATAACTCTTGTCGTCCCGGAACAGGATGTTGAACTTCGGGTTCAACGTCTTGATCAGGTTGTTCTCGAGCAGCAGCGCCTCGGCCTCGGTGCGCACCACCGTCGTTTCCAGCCGGGCGACGCGCGCGACCATCGCGCCGATGCGTGTGCCGCCGTGGTCCTTCTGGAAGTAGCTCGAGACGCGCTTCTTCAGGTTGCGCGCCTTGCCGACGTAGAGCACGCCGCCGGCGGCGTCGAAATAGCGGTAGACACCCGGCAGCCCGGGCAGCGCGGCGACCTCGGCGAGCAGGCGCTCGCGCTCGGCCGCGGCCGGTTGCGGCGCGGGGGCGGGAGTGGCGTCGGTCACGGGCGCGGCGTCGGTCATGGCGGGCCGTATTGTCCCCGCTGCCGATAATCGCCCGGATGCGAGCCTGGACCTGGGACGTCTTCTGCCGCGTCATCGACAACTTCGGCGACGTCGGCGTGTGCTGGCGCCTGGCGCGTGACCTGGCCGCGCGCGGCGAACGCGTGCGCCTGTGGATGGACGACGCCTCGGCGCTGCGCTGGATGGCGCCGGCGGGCTGCACCGGCGTCGAGGTCGGCGCTTTCGACGCCGCGGGCGAACCCGGCGACGCCGTCGTCGAAGCCTTCGCCTGCGACCCGCCGCCGGCCTTCGTCGAGCGCATGGCGGCGCGGCGGCCGGTCTGGATCAACCTCGAGTACCTGAGCGCCGAAGCCTGGGTAGAACGGGCGCACGCCCTGCCCTCGCCGCAGCGCAACGGCCTGACGAAGTGGTTCTTTCACCCCGGTTTCAGCGCCGCCACCGGCGGCCTGCTGCGCGAGCCCGGGCTGCTGGCCGAACGTGCCGGCTTCGAACGCGACGCCTGGCTCGCCGCGCTGGGCGCCGCGCGGCGGCCGGGCGAACGTGTGGTCTCGCTGTTCTGCTACGACAACCCGGCGATCCCGCAGCTGCTGCAGGCGCTCGCCGCCGAGCCGACGCTGCTGCTGCTGACGCCCGGCCACGCCCAGCGCCAGGTCGGCGCCGTGCCGCCCGGCGTGCGCCCTTTCGCCCTGCCCTGGCTGGACCAGCCGGGTTTCGACCGCCTGCTCTGGGCCTCGGACCTGAACTTCGTGCGCGGCGAGGACTCGCTGGTACGTGCGATCTGGGCCGGTGCGCCCTTCGTCTGGCAGATCTACCCGCAGCACGACGGCGTGCACGCCGACAAGCTGGACGCGCTGCTGCAGCGCCTGCCGCCGCTGCCGGGGCTGGCGGCGTTCTGGCGCGGCTGGAACGGCCTGGGCCCGTGGGCGCCGCTGCCGCCGCTGGACGCCTGGCGCGCCGTGGCCGCGGCGTTCCGCGATGAACAGGCCGCGAGGCTTGATCTGACAGGCAGCTTGTGGCAGTTCGCACGGGCCAGGGCCGGCCCCGAGTGCTAGAATCAAGGGCTTTGCACCGCACGGGCGCGCTCAGGCTCCCGGCATCCCGTCTTTTTTTACCGGCTCAAGAGCGCTGCTCGCCGGGGACCCAAACCAGCCGCGGGGGCAAGCCCCGCTCGACGCCATGAAAATCGCTCAGGAAATCCGCGCCGGCAACGTCATCATGCAGGGCAAGGACCCGATGGTCGTGCTGAAGACCGAATACAGCCGCGGCGGCCGCAATGCCGCCACCGTGCGCCTGAAGATGAAGAACCTGCTCAACGGCGGCGGGGCTGAAGTCGTCTTCAAGGCCGACGACAAGATGGACCAGATCATCCTCGACAAGAAGGAGTGCACGTACACCTACTTCGCCGACCCGATGTACGTGTTCATGGACGAGGAATACAACCAGTTCGAGGTCGAGGCCGAGAACATGGGCGACGCCATCAGCTACCTAGAAGACGGCATGAAGGTCGAAGTCGTCTTCTACGACGGCAAGGCGATCTCGGTCGAACTGCCGACCACCGTCGTGCGCGAGCTGATCACCGAGCCGGCCGTCAAGGGCGACACCTCGGGCAAGGTCATGAAGCCTGCCAAGCTGGTCGGCACCGGTTTCGAGATCGCCGTGCCGCTGTTCGTCGAGAACGGCGACCGGGTCGAAATCGACACCCGCACGCACGAGTACCGCAAGCGCGTCTAAAGCGCGCTGCGCGCTGGCACCGAGGGCACCGCGAGGTGCCCTTTGTCATTGCTGGGGCATCATCGGCGTTCATGTCCTTCGATTTCGACGCGGCGGTCACGGCGCCGTTTCGCATGCAGCCCGGGCTGCGGCGCCTGGCGCCCGGCGCGCGCCAGCTGAGCCCGCTGGCGCCGGGCTCGCGCCACCAGCGCGAGAAGCTGGCGGTGCTCTCGGCCTTCGCCGGCGACGCGCTGCTGCAGCGCCCCGGCTTCGATGCCGGGCCGGCGCTGCAGGCCTTGTGCGCACACGCCGCCGCCGAACACCCGACCGCCTTCGCCTGGGACGGCGTGCGCGCGCAGGCGCTGCTGGCGGGCGTGGCCGTCGCCGGCGCCGAGGTTCAGCGCCTGGGCCGCAGCCGCAGCGGCGACGCCGTACAGCGCTGCCTGCAGCAGCTGCCGCCGCCGTGGCGCCTGGCCGGGCTGCTGGCGCTGGCTTTCGCCGAGGACTTCGCCATCGTCGACGGCAGCGACGGCAGCCTGCCCTGGCTCGCCGTCGCCTTGCCCTCGAACTGGGCGCCCGAGGACAAGGTCGGCCGCAGCTTCGCCGCCGCGCACGCGCCGGTGGCCGACAACCGGCTGCTGCTCGGCGCCGCCGACGCGCTGACGGCACTCGTCACCGACGGCGGCGCGCGCGAACGTTTCGTCTGGAACGTCAGCCCGCACCCGCGGCTGCACGCGCACCCGCGCCGCGTCGACGGCGCCGGCTGGGCGCTGACCCCGGTCGAACGCGCCTGGTGGCGCACCGAACGCCAGACCTTCCTGCCGGTGCCGGGCGAGCGCCAGGCGGTGTTCACGATCGAAGTGCAGGTGCAGCCGCTGGCCGAGGTGCTGCTGGTGCCCGGCCGTGCGGCACGGCTGCACGCGGCGCTCGCCTCGATGAGCCCATCGGTGCTGGCCTACCGCGGCCTGGCGCCGGTGCACGACAGCCTGCTGGCCTGGCTGGCCGCACGCCGATGAAGACCGAACCCGTCGTCCCGGCGAACATCGCCTTCGACGCCGCCGGTCAGGCACACGCGCCGGACTTCGGCGACTGCTACCACCCGCCGATCGGCGCCTTCGAGCAGGCGCAGCACGTGTTCCTCGGCGGCAACGGCCTGCCCGGGCGCTGGGCCGGGCGCGGCCGCTTCGTCGTGCTCGAGACCGGCTTCGGCCTGGGCAACAACTTCCTCGCGACCTGGGCCGCCTGGCGCGACGACCCGGCGCGCTGCGAACGCCTGGTCTTCGTCAGCCTGGAACGCCACCCGCCGCGGCGCGCCGACCTCGAGGCCGCCCACCGCGGCTCGCAGCGGCCCGAGCTGGCGGCGGCGCTGCTCGCCGCCTGGCCGGCGGCGATGCCCAACCTGCACCCGCTGGCTTTCGACGGCGGCCGCGTGCAGCTGCTGCTGGGTTTCGGCGACGCCGCCGCGCTGCTGCCCGAGCTGCACCTGAGCGCCGACGCGATCTACCTCGACGGTTTTGCGCCGGTGTGCAACCCGGCGATGTGGCAGCCGCGGCTGTTCCAGGCGCTGGGGCGGCTGTGCCGGCCTGGCAGCACGGCCGCGACCTGGAGCGTCGCGCGCCCGGTGCGCGACGGGCTCGCCGCCGCCGGGTTCGATGTCCAGCGCGTGCCCGGCATCGGCGGCAAACGCGAGATCAGCGTCGCACGCTGGGCGCCGCGCTTCGTGCCGCCGGCGCCGCCGCGCGACGCCGCTGCCGTGCCGCAGGCGCGCACGGCGATCGTCGTCGGCGCCGGCCTGGCCGGTGCCGCGGTGGCGCAAGCGCTGGCGGCGGAAGGCCTGGACGTCACCGTGCTGGAACGCCACGCGCGCCCGGCGGCCGAGACCTCGGGCAACCCGGCCGGCATCTTCCACGGCACGGTGCACGCCGACGACGGCCCGCACGCGCGCCTGCTGCGCGCCGGCGCACTGCTCGCCGCACGCGACTACGGCGCGCTGTTCGAAGCCGGCCAGGTGCCCGGCTCGGCGCGCGGCTTGCTGCGCCTGGACCCGGGGCCGGTCGAGGCGATGCGGGCGCTGGCGGCGCGCCAGCGGCTGCCCGCCGACTGGGTGCGGCCGCTGGACGCCGCCGAAACCGCCGGGCTGGCCGGCGTGGACCCGGGCTCACCAGCCTGGCTGTATCCGGGGGGCGGCTGGTGTTCGCCGCCGAAACTGGCGGCGCACTGGCTGGCGCTGCCGGGTGTGCGTTTCGTCGGCGGGGTGACGGTCGAGCGGGTCGATCGCGCGGGCGCCGACTGGTGCGTTTTCGACGCGGCCGGCACGCTGCTCGCCCAGGCACCGGTGCTGGTGCTGGCGACCGCGAGCGAGGCCAAGCGCCTGGCCGCGCCCTGGCTGCCGGGCGGCGGCTGGCCGCTGCGGCGCGTGCGCGGCCAGGTCAGCGCCTGGACCGGGCCGCGCACGCCGCTGCAGCTGCCGCTGGCCGGCGGCGGCTACGCGCTGCCCGGGCCGGACGGTGGCGTCGTCTTCGGCGCCACCAGCCAGGCCGGCGACGAAGACACGGCGCTGCGCGAAAGCGACCACGCCGACAACCTGGCGAAGCTGGCGCGGCTGACGGGGCTGGTGCCGCCGGCCGATGCACTCGCCTGGCCGGGTCGTGTCGGCTGGCGCCTGGTGGCCGAGGACAAGCTGCCGATCATCGGTGCGCTGCCCGCTGCGGTGCCCGAACATCGCGCCGAACAACCGCGGCGCTGGCCGCGCCACGCCGGCCTGTTCGTCTGCACCGCACTCGGCAGCCGTGGGCTGACGCTGGCACCGCTGGCGGGCCGCCTGGTCGCGGCGATGGCCACCGGCGCGCCCTGGCCGCTGGAGCAGGACCTGGCCGACGCCGTCGACCCGGCGCGCTGGCTGGCGCGTGCACGCCGGCTGGGCCGCGGCTGACGCGGACACCGAAAAACGCCGCAACCGCGGCTGCCTGGCAGTCGCGGTTGCGGTGAAGAGAGAAAGAGTGGTCTGAAACGCTGAACCGGCGACCTTCAGGCCGCCGGTTCTTCGCCCGCAGCCGGTGCGGGCGCGCCCGGAACCGGTGCAGCATCGGGCGCCTGGTTGTCCTGGGCGTAACCACCCTGATCCGAACCCGGGCTGGACTTGCGGGACGCCTGCTTATCTTCCTTCTTGCGCTTCTTCGCGAGTTCGCGCTGACGCTTTTCGAAGGCGTAATTGGGTTTGGCCACGGGTGATCCTCTGTATGACGGTTGAACCCATTATCGGCGACGTCGCACCGACTCGGGCACCACCTTGGGGAAGCTCAGAACTGCAGCGTGCGCACGCCGGCGGCCGTGCCCAGCAGGCACAGGCTGGCCTTGTGGCGGGCGAAGATGCCGACGGTGACGACACCCGGCCACTGGTTGATTTCGGTCTCCAGCGCCAGCGGGTCGGTGATCTTCAAACCGCGCACGTCCAGGATGGGCTGGCCGTTGTCGGTGATCACGCCCGGGCGCAGCGTCGCCGTCGCGCCCAGCTTCTCGAAGCGGCGCACGATCTGCGGCGCCGCCATCGGGATCACCTCCACCGGCAGCGGGAAACGCCCCAGCGTGTCGACCAGCTTGCTCTCGTCGGCGATGCAGACGAAACGCTCGGCCAGGTCGGCGACGATCTTCTCGCGCGTCAGCGCCGCACCGCCGCCCTTGATCATGTAGCCGTGGTGGTCGATCTCGTCGGCGCCGTCGACGTAGACCGGCAGCGGCGCGCTCAGCTCGGCGGCCTCGATGACCGGGATGCCGTGGCGGCGCAGGCGTTCGCTGCTCTGCACCGAGCTCGACACCGCGCCGGCGATGCGGTCCTTGATCGCGGCGAGCGCGTCGATGAAGTGGTTGACCGTCGATCCCGTGCCCACGCCGACCAGCGCGCCCGGGACGAGGTGCTCGATCGCCGCGCGGGCGACCAGGGCCTTGAGTTCGTCCTGTGTCATGGCGCGATTATCCCCGGGGGCCGTTTGCGACAATCGCCGCCCATGTCCCTGCTGCCCTACGGCCTGGCCCGCCGCTTTCTCTTCGGCCTGGATCCTGAAACCGCCCACGACCTGACGATCTCCGGCCTGGCCCGGCTGCAGGATTCCCCGGCGCGCTGCCTCTGGAGCGAGGCGCGCGTCGACGACCCGGTGACCGTCGCCGGCCTGCGTTTCCCGAACCGCGTCGGCCTGGCCGCCGGGCTGGACAAGAACGGCCGCTGCATCGACGCGCTGGGCGCGATGGGCTTCGGCGCGATCGAGGTCGGCACCGTGACGCCGAAACCGCAGCCGGGCAACCCGAAGCCGCGCATGTTCCGCCTGCCCGAGGCCGGCGCGCTGATCAACCGCATGGGCTTCAACAACGAGGGCCTGGCGGCTTTCGTCGCCAACGTGCAGCGCGCCAAACGTTTTCGCGCCGGCGGCGGCATCCTGGGGCTGAACATCGGCAAGAACGCGGCGACGCCGATCGAGAACGCGGTCGACGACTACCTGATCGGCCTGGACGGCGTCTACCCGCACGCCGACTACGTCGCGGTCAACATCTCCAGCCCGAACACCAAGAACCTGCGCGCGCTGCAGAGCGACGAGGCGCTGGACGCACTGCTGGGCGCAATCGCGGCGCGGCGCGATCAACTCGCCGCCGCGCAGCACAAACGGGTGCCGGTGTTCCTGAAGATCGCGCCCGACCTGGACGCGGCCCAGGTCGAGGTCATCGCCGCGACGCTGCGCCGCCACGGCCTGGACGGCGTCATCGCGACCAACACGACGATCGCCCGCGACGCGGTGCAGGGGCTGGCGCACGCCGACGAAGCCGGCGGCCTGTCGGGCCGGCCGGTGTTCGAAGCCAGCAACCGCGTGATCCGCCAGCTGCGCGCGGCGCTGGGCGCGGGCTTCCCGATCATCGGTGTCGGCGGCGTGATGAGCGCGGCCGACGCGCGCGCCAAACTCGACGCCGGCGCCGACCTGGTGCAGATCTACACCGGGCTGATCTACCACGGCCCGGCGCTGGTGGCCGACGCGGCGCGTGCGCTGGCGCGGCGCTGAGCCGCAAGAGGCGGGAGCAAACAGGCCGCCCGCGACGGGGCGGACGGCCTAGAACACGTCGAGCAGCGGCAGCCGGCCGCGGCCGGCAAGCGCGTCCCAGGCGACGCAGGCGACACCCAGGTCGCCGGTCCACAGCGACGGGCGGCCGTGGCCGTGGCGCGTGCGGGCGGTCTCGACCTGGGCCAGCGCATGCGCCACCAGCGCGCGGGCACGGTCCAGCCAGACCGCGTCGCCGCAACGCTGCCAGAGCTTCAGCAACGCCAGCGCGTTGCCGGCCGTGCCGTGGCAGACGCTGGGGCCCTTGTTCAGCGGGCCGGCGCGCCAGGTCGTCTCGCCGGCGGCCAGCAGCAGTTCGTCCCAGGCCGGCGTGCGCGGCGCGTCGGCCAGGCGTGCCAGGATGCCGGCGGCACCGTGGCAGTCCTGCACCAGCGGCAAGCGGCCGGCGACACGCGCGGCGTCGATCATCGGGTGCCAGTTCCAGGCGCCGCCCTCGCCGCGCAGCGCGGTCGCGGCCAGCGTCGTGTACGCGGCGTCGACCAGCGGCGCGAGGAGTTCGGGCGCCACCAGCCGGCGCGCGCGCAGCGCCAGGTAGACGTTGCCGGCGAGACCATGTCCTGCCCCCAGCCAGCGTGTCCGCCGGCCGTACAGGTCCTGCTCCCAGACCGGCGTGCCGGACTCGGGGTCTGTGATCAGCGTCTGCTGCAGCCGGCGCAGCGCGGCTTCGAGCAGCGAGCGCCAGCGCGCATCGCCCTGCTGCTCGGCCAGGTGCACGGCGGCGACAGCGCTGCCGGGAAAACTCCACAGCGGCTCCAGCGACGGGTGTTCGAGCTGCGCCGTCAGCAGCGCCTGCAGCCGGTCGAGTGCCGCCGGCTCGCGCCGCGCCTGCCAGCGCAGCAGCTCCAGCCCGGTGTCGCCCATGAAGAAGGAGCCGCGGTCGGCTGCCGCCAGCGCAGCCGCGTTGCGTTCGACGATGCCGTCGAGCAGCGTGTCGAATGCCGGCACGGCGGCTATCGCGCCTTCGTGCGCCAGGTGGCGCAGCGCCCAGATCACGCCGCCGGCGCCGTCGTAGAGACGGTGGCGGTGCTCGCCGGGGGCTTTGGGGTCGTCCTGCGGGTGCACCGGCCAGCCGTCGGCGTCGACGCTGGCGAGGGTGTCGGCGGCGATGCGCCGCACGGCGGCACGCGCCGCGGCTTCGTCCCAGGCGGCGGCCAGTGGCTCGTGGCGGGCGGGGTCGAGGATCTGCATCCTCGGGTTTTTACTGCAGCGGCACGCCGGTCTTGGCCTGCAGCTCGTCGCGCGTGACGCCGGGCGCCATCTGCACCACCTTCAGCCCGTGCGGCGTGACGTCGAGCACCGCCAGGTCGGTGATGATGCGGTCGACGACGCCGACGCCGGTCAGCGGCAGCGTGCAGTGCGGCAGGATCTTCTGCTCCCAGGAGCCGTCCTTCTTGCGCGCGACGTGCTCCATCAGCACGACGACGCTGCGCACGCCGGCCACCAGGTCCATCGCGCCGCCCATGCCCTTGACCATCTTGCCGGGGATCATCCAGTTGGCCAGGTCGCCGGTGGCGCTGACCTGCATCGCGCCCAGGATGGACAGGTTGATCTTGCCGCCGCGGATCATGCCGAAGCTCTCGTGGCTGCCGAAGATGCTGGAGCCGGGGATCGTCGTCACCGTCTGCTTGCCGGCGTTGATCAGGTCGGCGTCGACCTCGTCTGCGGTCGGGAACGGGCCGATGCCGAGCATGCCGTTTTCGCTCTGCAGCCAGACCTCGATGTCCGGCGGCACGAAGTTGGCCACCAGCGTCGGCAGGCCGATGCCGAGGTTGACGTAGAAGCCGTCCTGCAGTTCCTGGGCGGCGCGCGCCGCCATCTCGTCGTGGGTCCAGGCCATGTCGGGCTCCTTGTCGCTCAGGCGGTCTGCTCGCGGATCGTGCGCTTCTCGATGCGCTTTTCCGGGTGCGGGTTGTGCACCACGCGGTGCACGTAGATGCCGGGCAGGTGCACCTCGTCGGGGTCGAAGCTGCCGACCGGCACGATCTCCTCGACTTCGACGACGCTGATGCGCCCGGCCATGATCACCGCCGGGTTGAAGTTGCGCGCGGTGCGGCGGAAGACGAGGTTGCCGCTGGTGTCGGCCTTCCAGGCCTTGCCGAGCGCGACGTCGGGCACCAGCGCACGCTCCATCACGTAGAGCTTGCCGTCGAACTCGCGTGTCTCCTTGCCTTCGGCGACCAGGGTGCCGACGCCGGTGCGCGTGAAGAAGGCCGGGATGCCAGCGCCGCCGGCGCGCAGCTTCTCGGCCAGCGTGCCCTGGGGCGTGAACTCCAGCTCCAGCTCGCCGGCCAGGAACTGGCGCTCGAACTCCTTGTTCTCGCCGACGTAGCTCGAGATCATCTTGCGGATCTGGCGCGTCTCCAGCAGCTGGCCCAGGCCGAAGCCGTCGACGCCGGCGTTGTTCGAGATCACCGTCAGGTCCCGGGCGCCGCTGTCGCGCAGCGCGGCGATCAGCGCCTCGGGGATGCCGCAGAGGCCGAAACCGCCGACGGCCAGCAGCTGGCCGTCGTGCACGATGCCGGCGAGCGCGGCCTGCGCACTCGGGTAGAGCTTCTTCATCGGGTTGCCTCTCGCAGGTCGGGGGGAGCCGGCGCGCAGCGTACTACGTAAGGTCTTAAGTAGTCGTTACGTAGAATTGACTACGGAGCAGCCCGCAGAGCATGACGCCGCCGACCGATCCCCTGGACTACCGCAGCGCCTTCGAGCTGGCGCCTATCGGCCTGGTGATCAGCCGTGAGCGCGTGATGCAGGACTGCAATGCCGAGATGCTGGCGATCTTCGGCGCCGTGCGCGAGCAGATCGTCGGCCAGTCCTTCGAGGTGCTGTACCCGACGCCGGCCGAGTTCGAACGCACCGGCGAGCGCATCGTCGAGATGCTCGACGAACACGGCCGCTACGCCGACGACCGCATCATGAAGCGCGCCAGCGGCGAACTCTTCTGGTGCCACGTCTCGGGCCACGCGCTGGACGCACGTGCGCCGCACGCCGCCGGCGTCTGGTCATTCGAGGACCTGTCGGCGCGGCGTGTGCTGAAGGTCGACTTCACGCCACGCGAACGCGAGATCGCCGCGCTCGTGATCGAAGGCCACACCAGCAAGGAAATCGGCCGCCGGCTGGCGATCAGCCCGCGTACCGTCGACGTCTACCGGGCGCGGCTGATGCGCAAGACCGGCGCGTCGACGACACCCGAACTCGTCAACAAGCTGCTCCGCGGCTGAGAAAGGATGCTCCCGTGATCGTCGTCCACCATCTGGAGAACTCGCGCTCGCAGCGTGTGCTGTGGCTGCTCGAGGAGCTGGGCCTGCCTTACGAGGTCAAACGCTACGAACGCGACCGGCAGACGATGCTGGCGCCGCCGGAGTTGAAGCGGGTGCACCCGCTGGGCAAGTCGCCGGTGATCGTCGACCGCGACATCACCGTCGCCGAGACCGGCGCCATCGTCGAGTACCTGCTCGACACCTACGACAGCGACGGCCGCCTGCGCCCGCCGGCCGGCAGCGAAGCGCGGCGGCGCTTCACCTACTGGCTGCATTTCGCCGAAGGCAGCGCGATGCCGCCGCTGCTGATGAAGCTGGTCTTCGACAAGGTGCGCAGTGCGCCGGTGCCCTTCTTCATCAAGCCCATCGTCAAGGGCATCGCCGACAAGGTGACCGGCAGCTTCATCGCGCCGAACATCGCGGCGCAGCAGGCCTTCATGGAAGCCGAGCTGTCGGCCCGGCCCTGGTTCGCTGGCGAAGGCTTCAGCGCCGCCGACGTGATGATGAGCTTCCCGCTCGAAGCCGCCGCGGCACGCGCCGGACTGGACGCACGCTTCCCGAAGCTGCAGGACTGGTTGAAGCGTGTGCACGCGCGGCCGGCCTACGGCCGCGCGCTGGAGCGGGGCGGGCCGTATTCGATCATCGGTTGACGCCGCAGCGGGGTCTCAGCCGAACAGCGCCCTCACCGCCTCCGGCAGCGGCACCGCCTTCTTCGCTGCGTAGTCGGTCCACACCGTCTTCGCGCCACCTTCGGCGTAGACCACGCCGGGCTCGCCGACACGCTCCATCACGACGTAGGTGTCGAAGCTCGTGCGCCCCGGGTTGGCGATGTAGTGGCGCGCCAGCACCTCGCCGGGAAACTCGAGCTGGCGCACGAAGTTGCAGAAGGCGTTGACGATCACAGGGCCGGTACCGTGGCTCGGATGTGCCGGCCCGCCGATGCGGTACAGCCACTCCAGCCGCGTGATCTCGAGATAGCGGAAATAGACGGTGTTGTTGACATGGCCCATCGCGTCCATGTCGCCCCAGCGGATCGGGATCACCGTCTCGTGGGTCAGCGTCTTGTGTTCGGGCAGGGTGAAGCGCATGGCGTGCGGCGAGTCGGCTTCGAAGTGAAGATACCCGCCAGTATGTCCGTCAGCCCGGTCGTCACACGCCAGGCATGCCCGCGGCCGCAGGCTATGCTGAACCGTCCAGGAGCTGCCGATGAAACCCGTCGAACCCCGCCGCAAGACCGTGGAGATCGTTCTGATCGCCTTGCTGCTCGCCCTGGTGACGAACCCGGAGTTGCGCGCTTTCCTGCTGCTCGCCGAAGCCGCGGGGCTGGAACTGCTGGTGTTCTCGGCCTGGGTCTACGGACGTCACCAGTGGCTACCGACCGTGCACCTGGCGGCAAGCCACACCGGACGCCTGCTCGGCGCGGCCCTGCCGCGACGCGAATGGGCAATGCCGGTCTTTTACGCCTATCCCGCTGCGTGCGCCGCCGGCTGGAGCCAGCGGCACCAGGCTTGAACGTAACGCGACTGAGCGGATCAGGCGGACGGAACCGACACCCCCAGCTCGCGCGCCAGCCTTTCGACCAGCGCCCGCAGCTCGGCGACCTCGGCCGCCAGCCGCGCCTGCTCGGCTTTCAGCGCTGCCAGCTCGCCGGCCGAGACCGCGTCGGCCGACAGCGCCGTGGCACCGGCGACGTGCACCGGCTGCAGCACCTCGCCGCACAGCAGATGCGCCCAGCGCGACTCGCGCTCGCCCGGCGCACGCGCGAGCTTGACGACCTTGGCCGGCTGCTTCTCCGCCAGTTCGTCGAGAAAGGCCTCGACCGAGGAGATGTCGGCGAAGCGGTGCAGGCGCTCGCAGTTCAGGCGCAGCTCGGCCGCGGTCTGCGGGCCGCGCAGCATCAGCACCGCCAGCAGCGCTGCCGACTGGCTGGGCACGCCCAGGCCGCGGGCGGCGTTGTGTTCGAAACGCACGACGCGGCTGCCGGTGACCTCGTTGGCCAGCGACAGCGACTTCAGTCCGTCGACGGCCGCCAGCACGTCGGCGTCGGCGGCTTCCATCACCGGCTGGCGCGCGGTCTTCTGGTTGCAGCCGGCGACCAGCGAATTCAGCGACAGCGGATAGGTGTCGGGCACCGTGTGCTGCTTCTCGACGAGCACGCCGAGCACACGCGCTTCCAGCGGAGTCAGCTCGCGCATGCCGGCCCTCAGATGCCGAAGCCGTCGTCGGCGCTGATGACGGCGCCGTTGACGAAGTGGCTCTCGTTGGCGCAGAGCATCATCAGCACAGCGTCCAGGTCTTCGGGGTCGCCGACACGCTTGCGCGGCAGCATCTCGATCAGCTTGCGCCCGGCCTCGGTCTGCCACTGGTGGTGGTTGATCTCGGTGTCGATGTAGCCCGGGCAGATCGCGTTGACGTTGATGCCCTCGCGCCCCCACTCCAGCGCCATCGCGCGCGTCATGTGGATCACCGCGGCCTTGCTCATCGCGTAGACGCCGAGCTGGCCGAAGGCACGCAGCCCCGCCGCCGACGCGATGTTGACGATGCGCCCGCCGGTGAAGGTGCCCGGCGCGGTGCCGCGGCTGCGCGCGATCATGCGTTTGGCCACCGCCTGGGCGACGAAGAAGGCGCCGCGCGTGTTGGTGTCCAGCACGTAGTCATAGTCCTCGGGCGTGACGTCGACCAGCTTCTGCGCCCCGCCGACGCCCGAGTTGTTGACCAGGATGTCGATCGCGCCCATCTCGGTCTCGGCATGGGCCACGGCGGCGGCGATGCTCGCCGTGTCGGTGACGTCGAGCGCGACGACGTGGGCGTCGCCGCCGTCAGCTTCGATCTCGGCGCGCAGCGTCTTCAGGCGTTCGACGCGGCGCGCGGCCAGCACGACCGCGGCACCGGAGCGCGCCAGCGTCTTCGCGAAGCTGGCACCCAGGCCGCTGGACGCGCCGGTGACGAAGGCCACGCGGCCGGAGAGATCGATCTGATAGGCCATCGGCAATCCTTAATCGGGGTTGGGCGCAGGCACGATAGCACTGAAGAAGCACCGAAGACCTGGCCGACAATCGCCCCCATGGACCGTGTCGAAGTCGTCGTCGTCGGTGCCGGTGTCGTCGGGCTCGCGGTGGCGCGAGCGCTGGCCTGCGCCGGGCTGGAAGTGCTGATTCTCGAACGCGAGGGCGCCATCGGCAGCGGCGTGTCCTCGCGCAACAGCGAAGTCGTGCACGCCGGGCTCTATTACGCGCCGGGCAGCCTGAAGGCGCGGCTGTGCGTTCAGGGGCGCGAGCGCCTCTACGCCTATTGCGCCGAACGTGGCGTCGCGGTGCAGCGCTGCGGCAAGCTGGTCGTCGCCACCGGTGCGGCCGAGCTGCCGAAGCTCGACAGCATCGAGTCCCGCGGCCGCGCCGCCGGCGTGGGCGACCTGCAGCGCCTGTCGGCCGCCGAAGCCCGGGAACTGGAGCCGGCACTGGCCTGCGCCGGCGCCTTGTGGTCGCCGTCTTCGGGCATCGTCGACAGCCACGGCCTGATGACGGCGCTGCTGGGCGACGCCGAAAACGCCGGCGCGATGCTGGCGCTGCGCTCGCCGCTGCTGGCCGCACGCCGCGACGGCGAGGGCTGGATCGTCGCCACCGGCGGCGACGAAGCCTTCGAACTGGGCACGCGCTGGATCGTCAACGCCGCAGCACTCGACGCCCAGGCGCTGGCGCTGGCGATGCAGGGCTTCCCGCCGGCCGCGGTGCCGCCGACCTGGCGCGCCAAGGGCCACTACTTCTCGCTCGCGGGGCGCGCGCCGTTCAAGCACCTCGTCTACCCGACGCCGGTCGATGGCGGCCTGGGCGTGCACCTGACGCTGGACCTGGGCGGCCAGGCGCGTTTCGGCCCCGACGTCGAATGGCTGCAGCCCGGCGCGGCACTCGACTACGCCGTCGACGCGGCGCGCCAGGCGGCGTTCGAAGCCGACATCCGGCGCTACTGGCCGGCGCTGCCGGCCGGCGCGCTGCAGCCGGCCTACAGCGGCATCCGGCCCAAGATCTCGGGCCCGGGCGAAGCGGCAGCCGACTTCGTCGTCGCTGGCCCGGCCGAACACGGCTGCCCGGGCGTCGTGCAGCTCTTCGGCATCGAATCGCCTGGGCTCACGGCTTGCCTGGCGCTCGCCGACGAGGTGCTGGGCCGCATTGTCCCTTCGGCGACCGAAAAATAGAACGACCGTTCGTTTTTCGGCGGTCACGCTTATAGAATGCGCGCGGCCTCACCCAGGAGACAAAGGTCAAGATGCGCCCAGAAGAAATCCTCCAGCAGTACGGTCCGCGCGAGGCGATGGAGTACGACGTCGTCGTCGTCGGTGCCGGGCCCGGCGGGCTGGCGGCGGCGATCCGGCTCAAGCAGCTGAACGCCGAACTCTCGGTCGTCGTGCTCGAGAAGGGCAGCGAGCCGGGCGCGCACGTCCTGTCGGGCGCGGTGATGGACCCGCGTGCGCTCACCGAGCTGATCCCGGACTGGAAGGAACGCGGCGCGCCGCTGAACCAGCCCTGCCAGGAAGACGAGGTGCTGTTCCTGCACGCCAACGGCACGCACCACCAGGCGCCGTCGTGGCTGATACCGCACTGCCTGCACAACCACGGCAACTACATCATCAGCCTGGGCGCGGTGACACGCTGGCTGGCGGCACAGGCCGAGGAGCTGGGTGTCGAGATCTTCCCCGGCTTCGCCGCCGCCGAAGTGCTGTACGGCGACGATGGCCAGGTGCGCGGCATCGCCACCGGCAACATGGGCGTGGGCAAGGATGGCGAGCCGCACGCCGGCTTCCAGCTCGGCATGGAGTTGCTGGGCAAGTACACGATCTTCGCCGAGGGCGCACGCGGGCACCTGGGGCGCCAGCTGATCGAGCGCTTCGGCCTGGACAAGGGCCGCGACCCGCAGAGCTACGCCATCGGCATCAAGGAACTCTGGGACGTGCCCGCGGCCGCCGCCCGGCCCGGCCTGGTGCTGCACAGCGCCGGCTGGCCGGTCGACGAGCAGACCTACGGCGGCGGTTTCCTCTATCATATGGAGGGCAACCAGGTCGCGCTCGGCTACGTCGTCGGCCTGGACTACCAGAACCCCTGGACCAGCCCGTTCGAGGAGATGCAGCGCTGGAAGACGCACCCGGCGATCCGCCGCAACATCGAAGGCGGCACACGCGTCGGCTACGGCGCACGCGCGATCACCGCCGGCGGCCTGCTGTCGCTGCCCAAGCTGGTGTTCCCGGGCGGCGCGCTGGTCGGCTGTGAAGCCGGCACGCTGAACGCCGCCCGCATCAAGGGCAGCCACGCCGCGATCAAGACCGGCATGCAGGCCGCCGAAGCCGCCGCCGCGGCGCTGGCCGCGGGCCGCGCGGGCGACGAGCTCGATGCCTACCCGCAGGCCTTCGCGGCGAGCTGGCTGCACGAGGAGCTGGACGCCAGCCGCAACTTCAAGACCTGGTTCAAGAAGGGCAACAGCGTCGGCACGCTGATGACCGGCATCGAGCAGTGGCTGCTGCCCAAGCTGGGCATCAAGCGCCCGCCCTGGACCATTCACCGCCACACGCCCGACCACGCGCGGCTGCACGCGGCCAGCCAGATCGAGCCGATCGTCTACCCGAAACCCGACGGCCAGCTCACCTTCGACCGCCTCAGCTCGGTCTTCCTCAGCAACACCAACCACGAGGAAAACCAGCCGGCGCACCTGACGCTGAAGGATGCGTCGGTGCCGGTGGCGGTGAACCTGGCGCGTTACGCCGGCCCCGAGAGCCGCTACTGCCCGGCCGCGGTCTACGAGTTCGTGCCCGACGGCAGCGGCGGCGAGCGCCTGCAGATCAACGCCCAGAACTGCGTGCACTGCAAGACCTGCGACATCAAGGACCCGACGCAGAACATCGTCTGGGTCACGCCCGAAGGCGGCGGCGGCCCGAACTACGCAGGCATGTGAGTTCCGGGGGCCGCAGCGCGGCCCCGGTCTCGCACATCCAGTTCAGCCACCGCCCGAGAAGATGCGGGCGCGTGTGCCGAAGCCGCCGCGGGCGTTGGTGTACTGGCCGCCCTTGGCGACGATCTGGCGCGTCGACAGCGTCTCCTGGATCTGGCGCATGGCCAGCTTGGGCTCGCGCAGCAGCTTGCCCTTCTTGCCGTCGTAGCCGTAGTAGTAGCCTTCGTGCGCGCTGTAGTAGGGGCCGAAGGCAACCCGGCGGCCTCCACCCCCGCCGCCGTAAGACGTGCCGGACCCACCGCCGCTGCCGCTGCTGGCCGGCTCGTAGCCGTCTTCGCAGAACGCCTCGTCGCCCCAGTCAAGGTCGCAGTCCAGCCGGCTGGAATAAACCGGACGCGTCAGCTCGTGCGGCTGGTCGTCCAGCTGGTAGCCCTGGCGTTCCCAGGCGTAGGTCGCGCCGCTGGCGATGATCACCAGCGCCACCACGCCGTACCCTTGGCGATCTCCCATCGTCGGCCTCAGTAGGACAGGCAGCCGAAGTTCAGCGCGCCCAGCCCGAGGCTGAACGCGCCCAGCGTCAGGCCGACGGCGACGTTGCCCTCGGGCACCGCACGCGCCAGCCCGCGCAGCACGGTGCGCCCCAGCAGCCACCACAGCGCCAGCTGGTAGGCCAGCGCCATCGCCGCCCAGGCCGCCAGGTCGGCCAGGCCGGCGGCGTGCAGCGCCAGGCTGACCAGCGGCAGCGCCAGGCCGAGCGCGGCGCCCGACAGGCTGCAGGCCGCCGCGACGTTGCCCTGCTCGACGAGCCGGAACTCCGGGTAGGGCGTGATCTGCACGTAGACCCAGAGGCTGCCCAGCCACAAGGCCAGGCAGACGAGGAGGTAGACGTTGAAGTTGAGGAAGCCTTGCATGCTGCGGTTCAGGTCCCGGGACGGAAAAAATGGGGCACGAAGTAGGCGGTGTTGGAGGTGACCGGCGTGACGTCCTCGCGCACCGCCATGCCGACGGCCTCGTCGCCGACGACCCAGGCACCGACGACGGCGTGCACCGCGTCGAGCGGGCCGTGCCAGGACGTCGCCTCGGGCGCGGCGAAGGCCGGCAGCGGCGCCGCGGCCTGATAGACGTGGCCCTCGGCGCCGTAGCCGCCTTCGGTCTTCAGCGACACCACGCCGTCGTGCACGAACTCGACGTTGGCGCCTTCGCGCGACAGCAGCGGCTTCTTCACGTAGGGCGCGCGGCCGAAAGGCTCGGGCGAAAAATAGGCCGGCAGCAGGTTGGGGTGGCCCGGATGGCGTTCCCACAGCAGGGCCAGCAGCGCCTTGTTCGACAGCGCCATCTTCCAGGCCGGCTCCAGCCAGACGGTGGGCGCGTCGAGCACGCCGTCGCCGAAGGCCTCGCCGGCCATCCACTCCCAGGGATAGAGCTTGAAGCAGCACTCGATCGGCCGGTCGTCGAGGTCGACGAAGCCGCCCTGCGGCGTGCGGCCGATGTGGTTCATGTCGATCAGCGAGGCCTGCAGCCCGGCCTGCACGGCGACGTCGAGCAGGTACTCGAGGTTGCCGCAGTCCTCCTGGCAGTCCAGCAGCCCGGCCAGGTGCACGCTGCGCAGGCCGCGCTCGCGTGCGATCGTGCCCAGGCGCTCGACCAGCGCCTCGTGCAGCGAGTTGAACTGGTCCGCGCCCGGGTGCACGTCCTGCAGCCAGTTCCACTGCGCGACCGCGGTCTCGATGATCGAGGTCGGCGTGTCGGCGTTGTATTCGAGCAGCCGCGGCTCGGCCGCACCGTCCCAGCTGAGGTCGAAGCGGCCGTAGAGATGCGGGTCGCCGCGCCGCCAGCTTTGCTCGACCAGCGCCTGCGCCGCCGGCGGCAGACCCAGGCGCGCCAGGTCGCCGCGGCGCACTAGCTCGCCGGCTGTCTCGACGCTCATCGCGTGCAATTCACGCACCGCCTCGTACAGCCGCTCGATCGCCTGCTCGCCGAACTCGTAGGCCACGTCCTCGCGCCAGTACAGGAACTGCTCGCCCTGCCCGGCGCGGTCTTCGCCTTCGGGGTCTATCGAGTGGAAGTGGAAGCCCTGGTGTTCCAGGCGGCGTTGCCAATCGGGACGGGGAAGCTGCGGCAACCGTTTCACGGGAAGGAGAGCGAAAAAGGACGCGCGAGCATACCCAGGCCACCGGCGCCCGGACGCGCACGCCGCCGCCCGCGGGTGGCGGCGTGCGCGGTTCATCCCTCCATGCGACGACGCTTGACCGGCCTCAGCGCCCCAGCAGCACCTGCTCGGCGAAACGCACGAAGGCGTAGAAGCGCCAGTCGGCGTTCTCCTTGCGCTGGAAACCGTGGCCTTCGTTCTCGGCGCGCAGGTACCAGACCGGCGTGCCGTTGGCGCGCACCTGGGCGACGATCTGCTCGGCCTCGGTGTAGGGCACGCGCGGGTCGTTCAAGCCCTGGACGACGAACAGCGGCTTGCGGATCTTGCCGGCGTTGGACAGCGGCGAGATGCGGTCGAGGAAGGCGCGCATCGCCGGGTCGCGTTCGTCGCCGTATTCGGCGCGGCGCAGGTCGCGGCGGTAACTCTCGGTGTTCTGCAGGAAGGTGACGAAGTGCGAGATGCCGACGTCGTCGACCGAGCCGGCGATGCGCTCGGCGTAGTGCGTCGCCACCGCCAGCGTCATGTAGCCGCCGTAGCTGCCGCCGGCCACCAGCACGCGCGAGGCGTCCAGCCCCGGCTGCGTGGCGATCCAGTCGAGCAGCGCGCCGATGTCCTTCACGGAGTCCTCGCGCAGCATGCCGTTGTCCAGCGACAGGAAGGTCTTGCCGAAACCTTCGGAGCCGCGCACGTTGGGCTGCACGATCGCGACGCCCAGCTCCTGCAGCAGGTAGTTGTAGCGCCCCATGAAACCGACCGTGGCCTGGCCTTCGGGGCCGCCGTGGATCTGGATCAGCACCGGGCGCGGGCCGGTGAAACGTGCCGGCGGGCGGTGCAGCAGGCCGGAGATCGTGCGGCCGTCGAAGCTGGCCCAGCGCACGATGTCGGCTTCGCCGAAGCGGGTGGTGTCCAGGCCCGGCGGCGTGTACGGCATGGTCCAGCCGGCGACCCGGCCGCTGGTCAGATCGAGCGAATGCAGCCGGCTCGGCCCTTGGGCGCTGTTGGTCGAGAACGCGAGTTCGCCGCGGCGGCGGTCGAAGACCGCGCTGCCGATGCTGCCGGCCGGCAGCGGCGGCAGCGCCGCTTCCTTCAGCGTGCGGCCGTCGAACAGGCGCAGTTCGTCGCGGCCTTCGACATTGGCCTGCAGCGCGATCCAGCGCCCGTCCTCGCTCGCCGCGACGCCGCTGACGTCCCAGGGAATGTGGGCGCTGATGCGGGTGATGCGGCCGTCGGCCAGCGCCAGCAGCATCAGCTCGCGGAACTCGCCGGCACGGTCGCTGATGAACAGCAGGCCCGAGCCGTCGGGGCGGAAGGCGACCGGGAAGTGCGAGGCCTTCAGCGTCTCGCCCGGCGCCGGCAGCACGCGCCGGCGTTCGCCACTGGCGAGGTCGACGAGCCAGGCTTCGGATTCGGTGGCCGAGACGTAGCGCGTGATCGCAAGCGTGCGGTCGTCGTACGAGATCGCGCCGCCGAACCAGCCGGCGCCGGGCAGCACCGCGACCTGGCGCCGGCCTTCGGGCGCCAGCGGGTCGGTCAGCCACAGCGTGGTGTCGATCGCCGCGCGCCGGCCGCCGTCAGCGGTGCGGTCCAGCGGCACCGAGCCGTACAGCAGGCGGCTGGAGCCGTGCAGCCAGCCGATGAAGTCGTGGCGTTGGTCGGCGTCGGTCAGCAGCGTGGCCTGGCGCGTCGCCGGGTCCAGGCGGTAGAGCTGGGTCGCTTCGTTGCCGCCGCGGCCGCGCGCGAAGACGATGTAGCGGCCGGCCTGCGGCTCCCAGCTGGCTTCGGCCACCGGGTCGGGTTCGGCCGTCAGGCGCTCGAGCATGCCGCCGGGCGCCGCCAGCCGGTACAGCTGCGCGGTGGCGTCGCTGTCACCGCGGTGCAGCACCAGCATCTCGCGCTGTGTCGGGTGCCAGTCGGCGAAGCCGTGGCCGCGGAAGTCGTTGTAGCGCTGCACGCGCTCGGCGAGCGCCTGCGGGATCGGCGGGATGCCCTGGACGACGAGCTTGGCGTTGGGTGCCACGACCGCGTCGGCCGGAGGTGCGCTGGCACAGCCGGCGAGCGCCAGCGCGGTGGCGGCACAGGCCGCGGAAAACAGGAATCGTCTCATCGTGAACCATCTGCCCAGGAGGGCTTGCGTTTGTCTATGAAGGCCTGCACTCCTTCGAGCGCGGCCGGGTCCATCATGTTGCAGGCCATCGTGCGGCCGGCGTCATCGTAGGCGGCGGCGATGCCGGTCTCGAGCTGGCGATAGAACAGCGCCTTGCCGGCGGCGACGGCCACCGGCGGCTTGGCGACGATGGCGGCAAGCAGGCGCCCGAGCTCGGCGTCAAGGTCCTCGGGCGCCGCGACGCGGTTGACCAGGCCTTTGGCGAGCGCCTCGTCGGCGCCGATGAACTCGCCGGTCACCAGCATCTCGAACGCCGCCTTGCGCGACAGGTTGCGCGCCAGCGCGACGCTGGGCGTCGAGCAGAACAGGCCCAGGTTGACGCCGCTGACGGCGAACTTCGCGTCGCGTGCGGCCACCGCCAGGTCGCACATCGCGACCAGCTGGCAGCCGGCGGCGGTGGCGATGCCGTGCACGCGTGCGACCACCGGCACCGGCAGCTTCTGGATCGTCAGCATCATGCGTGCGCAGGCGGCGAACAGGCGCTCGTAGTAGTCCAGCGAAGGCTCGGCGCGCATCTCCTTCAGGTCATGGCCGGCGCAGAAAGCGCGGCCGGCGCCGGCGATGACGACGACACGCGCCGCCGGGTCCTCGGCGATGCGTTCGAGCGAGGCCTGCAGCGCGGCGATCATCGCCTCGGACAGCGAGTTGAAGGCCTGGGGCCGGTTCAGCGTCAGCCGGACGACGCCGCGGGCGTCCTTCTCGTGCAGCAGCAGCGGATCTTCGGTCATCGGTGTCTCCTGGTCAGGCTCCCTCTCCCGCGACGGCGGGAGAGGGCGGGGGGTGAGGGCCGGGGTCTGCCGCCACCCTCACCCCAACCCTCTCCCGCAAGCGGGAGAGGGAGCGGAACGACTCACTCGATCGCCGACGAGCTCTTGGCCCGCTGGCGCAGCTGGAACTTCTGGATCTTGCCGGTGCTCGTCTTCGGGATCGCCTCGAAGCGGATCTCCTTGGGCACCTTGTAGTGCGCGAGCACGCTCTTGCAGTGGGCGATCAGCTCGGCGGCGGTGACGTCGACGCCGAGCTTCAGCTCGACGTAGGCCACCGGCGACTCGCCCCATTTCGGGTCGGGCCGCGCGACCACCGCGCAGGCCAGCACGGCCGGGTGGCGGTAGAGCGCGTCCTCGACTTCCAGCGAGCTGATGTTCTCGCCGCCGGAGATGATGATGTCCTTGCTGCGGTCCTTGATCTTGACGTAACGGTCGGGCTCGATGACGGCCAGGTCGCCGGTGTGGAACCAGCCGCCGGCAAAGGCCCGGTCGGTGGCAGCCGGGTTCTTCAGGTAGCCCTTCATCACGATGTTGCCGCGGAACATGATCTCGCCCATCGTGCCGGCGTCGGCCGGCACCTCGGCCATCGTCTCGGGGTCGAGCACCGTCATGCCTTCCTGCAGCGCGTAGCGCACGCCCTGGCGGCCGTTGAGCCGCGTCTGCTCGGAGACGTCGGCGGCGGCCCAGGCGGGGCGCTTGACCGCCACCGACGCGGGCCCGTAGACCTCGGTCAGGCCGTAGACGTGGGTGATATCGAAGCCGAGCTGGGCCATGCCTTCGATCATCGCGGCCGGCGGCGCGGCGCCGGCGACCATGCCGCGCACCTGCTGCGTGATGCCTTGGCGCCACTCGGCCGGCGCATTGATGATCAGCCCGTGCACGATGGGTGCGGCGCAGTAGTGGTCGACGCCGTGTTCGCGCATCGCGTCGAGGATGGACTTGGGCTCGACCCGGCGCAGGCAGACGTGGGTGCCGCCCAGCATCGCCACCGTCCACGGGAAGCACCAGCCGTTGCAGTGGAACATCGGCAGCATCCACAGGTACTTCGGGAACTGCGGCATGGTCCAGGTCGCCGCGTTGCCGACCGCGTTCAGGTAGGCGCCGCGGTGATGCGTGACGACGCCCTTGGGGTCGCCGGTGGTGCCGCTGGTGTAGCTGACGGCGATCGCGTCCCACTCGTCGGCCGGGCCTTCCAGCCGCGCCAGCGGCGCGTGCGCGGCCAGCAGTTCTTCGTACTCGTGCGCGCCCAGGCGTTCGCCGCGGCCGGTGTATTCGCTGTCGCAGACGTCGATGACGATGGGCTCGCGGCCGTGCTCGGCCTTCAGCCGCGCCAGCGCCTCGGCGACCAGCGGCGCGAACTCGCGGTCGGTGATCAGCACCGCGGCCTCGCAGTGGTTCATCTGCCAGGCCAGCAGCGGCGCGTCCAGGCGTGTGTTCAGCGTGTTCAGCACCGCGTTGATCGCCGGCACCGCGTAGTGAACCTCGACCATCTCGGGCGTGTTCGGCAGCATCACGCTGACCGTCGTGCCGCGGCCGGCGCCGAGCGCACGCAGCGCCGCCGCCAGCCGCGCGCTGCGTTCACGCGTCTGGGCCCAGGTGTAGCGGCGCGCGCCGTGGATCACCGCCGGCAGGTCGGCGAAGACCTCGGCGCTGCGTTCGACGAAACTCGTCGGCGACAGCGCGACGAAGTTGGCCGGGTTGCGGTCCAGGTGCTGCTCGTAGATGCTCATAACCAGTCTCCTGTCGGTGCGCGGACGATGTTAAGCATGCAGCTGACACGACACTGCCGCGTCCCCATCGCCGAGGCCGGAACGCGGCCGGCGCAAAAGGCGCTGATACACTGCGCGCCGTCAGGAGAGAGTCCGCCTCGAGCGGGCCGCCGAAGGCGCAGGGTCAGCCCGAACGCTCAGGCAAAAGGACTGGCATTCCTTCCTCACTGGAGAGAGGCCGCCGATTCGGTTGAACGGCGGCCCACCGAAGGGGCAAGGCCCACCGTCGGCGGTGGCGCCGAATCTCTCAGGTAAAGCGGACAGCGGGGGCACGTACACCGGCAGCCAAAGCCGGTGGTCCAAGACGATGCCCTCGATGGAGACGCCCGTGAGCGAACTCTTGAAGACACCTCTGCACGAGCTGCACCTGAGCCTGGGTGCACGTTTGGTGCCGTTCGCAGGTTATGCGATGCCGGTCCAGTACCGCGACGGCCTGATCGCCGAACACCGCCAGTGCCGCAGCGCCGCGGCGCTGTTCGACGTCTCGCACATGGGCCAGATCCGGCTGTCGGGCGCCGACGCCGCCGCGGCGCTGGAAACGCTGGTGCCGGTCGACGTCGTCGACCTCGGCATCGGCCGCCAGCGCTACGCCTTCTTCACCAACGAACACGGCGGGCTGCTCGACGACCTGATGATCTCGCGGCCCGAACCCGGCACCGGTTTCGGCGACCTGTTCCTGGTCGTCAACGCCGGCTGCAAGGACGCCGACCTGCGCCACCTGCAGACGAACATCGGCCACCGCTGCAGCGTCGTCGCCATGCCCGAACGTGCGCTGCTGGCGCTGCAAGGCCCGCAGGCCGCCGACGCGCTGGCGCGGCTGAACCCCGCAGTCAAACAACTGGTCTTCATGACCGGCGGCGTCTTCGACCTGGCCGACGCGCCCTGCTTCGTCACGCGTTCGGGCTATACCGGCGAAGACGGCTTCGAGATCTCGGTGCCGGCCGAACGTGCCGCGGCGCTGGCCTCGGCGCTGCTGGCGCTGCCCGAGGTCAAACCCGCCGGCCTGGGCGCACGCGACACGCTGCGCCTGGAAGCGGGCCTGTGCCTGTACGGCCACGACATCGACGAGAACAGCTCGCCGGTCGAGGCCGGCCTGTCCTGGGCGATCCAGAAGGTGCGCCGCCCCGGCGGTGCACGCGAAGGCGGCTACCCCGGCGCGGCGGCGATCGGCCGCCACCTCGCCGGCGGCGTGCTGCGCAAGCGTGTCGGCCTGGTCGGGCTGGAACGCGTGCCGGTACGAGAAGGCGCAAGCATCGTCGACGCCCACGGCCACAAACTCGGCCACGTGACCAGCGGTACGCTGGCACCCGGGGTCGACCGCCCGATCGCGATGGCTTATCTGCCACCCGATCACGCCGGCCCCGGACACGAGGTCTACGCCGAGGTGCGCGGCAAGCGCCTGCCGATGCGTGTGACCCCCATGCCCTTCCAACCCCACCGTTACCACCGAGCCTGAACACCGAGGAGATGCCGATGACCACCATGTTCACCCCCGACCACGAATGGATCAACATCGAGGACCACGAGGCCGCCGTCGTCGGCATCACGCCGCACGCGCAGGACGCGCTCGGTGACGTCGTCTTCGTCGAGCTGCCCGAGGTCGGCCGCACCTTCAAGAAGGGCGAAGTCGCCGGTGTCGTCGAGTCGGTCAAGGCCGCCGCCGACCTGTACATGCCGGTCAGCGGCGAGATCGTCGAGGTCAACGAAGCGCTGCGCGACGAGCCGGCGCTGGCCAACAGCGACCCGATGGGCAACGGCTGGTTCTTCAAGGTCCACGTCGCCGACATGGCCGAGTTCGACCAGCTGATGGACCGCCCCGCCTACGACGCCCTGTTGCAGACGCTCTGAGCCACCGAACCCGCCGACGAAGCCGCATGTCCGAGAACGCCCCCCTGCCCCTTGCCGCGCTGGAAGACGCCGGCGAGTTCCTCGCCCGCCACCTCGGGCCGTCCGCCGCCGACGAGGCGGCGATGCTCGGCGCGATCGGCGTCGCCTCGCGAGCCGCGCTGATCGACGCCGTCGTGCCGGCGAGCATCCGGCGCACGCAGTCCATGGTGCTGCCGGCGCCGGCATCGGAGCGGGAGGCGCTGGCCGAACTGCGCGCCATCGCCGGGCGCAACCGGCGGCTCAAGAGCTTCATCGGCCAGGGTTACCACGGCACCGTGACGCCGACGGTCATCCTGCGCAACGTGCTCGAGAACCCGGCCTGGTACACCGCCTACACGCCTTACCAGGCCGAGATCTCGCAGGGCCGGCTGGAGGCGCTGGTCAACTTCCAGACCCTGGTCTGCGACCTCACCGGCATGGCGATCGCCAACGCGTCGATGCTCGACGAAGCCACCGCCGCCGCCGAGGCGATGACGCTGGCGCGCCGCAGCGTCAAGGCCAAGGGACAGGTCTTCGTCGTCGCCGGCGACCTGCACCCGCAGGTGCTGGAGGTCGTGCGCACGCGTGCCGAACCGCTGGGCCTGGTAGTCAAGGTCGCGGATTCGGCCGAACAATGGCAGGCCGCGATCACCGCCGACGACTACTTCGGCGCGCTGGTGCAGTACCCGGCCAGCAGCGGCTGGCTGCACGACTGGAGCGCCGACGCCGCGACGGTGAAGTCGCGCGGCGCAGCCTTCGTCGTCGCCGCCGACCTGCTGGCGCTGGCCGTGCTGAAGCCCCCGGGCGAGATGGGCGCCGACATCGTCGTCGGCAGCACGCAGCGTTTGGGCATGCCGATGGGCGCCGGCGGCCCGCACGCGGCCTACATGGCCTGCCGCGATGAACTCAAGCGCGCGATGCCCGGGCGCCTGGTCGGCGTCAGCGTCGACGCGCACGGCGCCCCCGCCTACCGCCTGGCGCTGCAGACGCGCGAGCAGCACATCCGGCGCGAGAAGGCGACCAGCAACATCTGCACCGCGCAGGTGCTGCCGGCGGTGGTGGCGTCGATGTACGCGGTCTACCACGGGCCGGACGGCCTGCGGCGCATCGCCGGGCGCATCGCGCGCTACCTGGGCATCTTCTGCGCCGGGCTGCAGCGCCTGGGGCTGGACCTGTCGCAGACGCACCACCTCGAACGCGGCGCCTTCGACACCGTCTGCCTGAAGACCGGCGCCGCCACCGAACGCCTGCTGGCGCGTGCGCTCGAACACGGCGCCAACCTGCGTCGCGCCTGGGGCGAGTACCTGTGCGTGACGTTGGACGAGACGACGACACGCGAAGACATCGAGCTGCTGTGGCGCATCTTCGCCGACGACGGCCAGGCGCTGCCGAGCGTCGACGAACTGGCCGCCAGCGCCGACCTGATCCCGGCCGCGCTGCGCCGCACCAGCACCTTCCTGACGCACCCGGTGTTCAACCGCCACCACAGCGAAACCGAGATGCTGCGCTACATCCGCCAGCTCTCGGACCAGGACCTGGCGCTGGACCGCAGCATGATCCCGCTGGGCTCGTGCACGATGAAGCTGAACGCGACCAGCGAGATGATCCCCATCACCTGGCCCGAGTTCGCCGACGTGCACCCGTTCGCACCGGCCGACCAGCTCGAAGGCTACCGGCTGCTCAACGAGCAGCTCTGCGCCTGGCTCGCCGAAGCCACCGGCTACGCCGGCGTCAGCCTGCAGCCCAACGCCGGCTCGCAGGGCGAATACGCCGGGCTGCTGGCGATCCGCGGCTGGCACGCCTCGCGCGGCGAGTCGCAGCGCGACATCTGCCTGATCCCGGAGTCGGCCCACGGCACCAACCCGGCGAGCGCGCAGATGGCGGGGCTTTCGGTCGTCGTCGTCAAGTGCGACGCCAACGGCAGCGTCGACCTCGACGACCTGCAGGCCAAGTGCCGGCAGCACGCCGAGCGCCTGGCCTGCGTGATGATCACCTACCCCTCGACCTACGGCGTGTTCGAGCCGCGGGTCAAGGAGCTCTGCGAGATCGTGCACCGCCACGGCGGCCGGGTCTACGTCGACGGCGCGAACATGAACGCGCTCGTCGGCCTGGCGGCGCCGGGCGAGTTCGGCGGCGACGTCAGCCACCTGAACCTGCACAAGACCTTCTGCATCCCGCACGGCGGTGGCGGCCCGGGCGTCGGCCCGGTCTGCGTCGCCGCCGACCTGGCGCCCTTCCTGCCGCGCCATGGCGAGGCCGGGGCGCCGGTCGGCGCCGTCAGCGCCGCGCCGCTGGGCAACGCGGCGGTGCTGCCGATCAGCTGGATGTACATCCGCATGATGGGCGCCGACGGCCTGCGCCAGGCGACCGAGACCGCGATCCTCGGCGCCAACTACGTCGCCGCGCGGCTGGCCCCGCACTACGACATCCACTACAGCGGCAGCGTCGACGGCGTCGCCGGCGGCGGTGTCGCGCACGAGTGCATCCTCGACCTGCGGCCGCTGAAGGACAGCAGCGGCGTCAGCGCCGAGGACGTCGCCAAGCGCCTGATCGACTACGGTTTCCACGCGCCGACGCTGAGCTTCCCGGTGCCCGGCACGTTGATGGTCGAGCCGACCGAGAGCGAACCGCGGGCCGAACTCGACCGCTTCTGCGACGCGATGATCGCGATCCGCGCCGAGATCGCGAAGGTCGAATCGGGCGCCTGGCCGCGCGAGGACAACCCGCTGAAACACGCGCCGCACACCGCCCAGGTGCTGCTCGCCAGCGACTGGCCTCACGCCTACAGCCGCGAAGAGGCGGCGTATCCGGTGCCGGCACTGCGGCGGCAGAAGTACTGGTCGCCGGTGGGCCGGGTCGACAACGTCTGGGGAGACCGCAACCTCGTGTGCAGCTGCCCGCCGATGTCAGACTACGCCTGATACCGCAGGCGCGGCCGCCGGCCGCGCCCCTCATCGTCCGAGGTCACGATGGCAGTTTCCGTATTCGACCTCTTCAAGATCGGCATCGGCCCGAGCAGCAGCCACACCGTCGGGCCGATGCGTGCCGCTCGGCTGTTCGTGCTGCGGCTGGCGCACGAAGGCCTGCTGGAACGCACGGCGCGTGTCGCCGCCCAGCTCTACGGCTCGCTCGGCGCCACCGGCAAGGGCCACGGCAGCGACACCGCAGTGCTGCTGGGCCTGGCGGGGCATGAACCCGACACCGTGCCGGTGGACGAGGTGCCGGCGCTGCTGGCGGCGATGCGCGCCAGCGGCCGGCTCGAACTGCTGGGACAGCGCGCGATCGACTTCGCCGAGAAGCGCGACCTGGAGTTTCACCGCCGCGAGACCCTGCCCTTCCACGCCAACGGCATGGTGTTCTCGGCCTGGGACGCGGCCGGCACGCTGCTGTCAGAGCGGCGCTATTACTCGGTCGGCGGCGGCTTCGTCGTCAGCGACGAGATCGCCGCCGACGGCACGCGTCACCAGGTGATCGCGCCCGATGCGACCGTGCTGCCGCACCCGTTCCGCAGCGGCGACGAGCTGCTGCAGCGCACGCACGAACTCGGCTGTGACATCGCCGGCGTGATGCGGCGCAACGAGGCGCTGTGGCGCAGCGAGGCCGAGGTCGAGGCCGGCCTGCTGACGATCTGGCAGGTGATGCAGGCCTGCGTGCGGCGTGGCATCGCGACACCCGGCGTGCTGCCCGGTGGCTTCAAGGTGCCGCGGCGCGCGCCGGCGCTGCATGCGGCACTCGTGGCCAAGACGCCCGAAGGCGCCGCCGCCGACCCGCTGCTGGTGCTGGACTGGGTCAACCTGTTCGCGCTCGCGGTGAACGAGGAGAACGCCGCCGGCGGCCGCGTCGTCACCGCGCCGACCAACGGCGCCGCCGGCATCGTGCCCGCGGTGCTGCACTACTACGAACGCTTCGTGCCCGGCGCCGGCGAACGCGGCGTCGTCGACTTCCTGCTGACCGCCGGCGCCATCGGCCTGCTCTACAAGGAGAACGCCAGCATCTCCGGGGCCGAGGTCGGCTGCCAGGGCGAGGTCGGCGTCGCCTGCTCGATGGCCGCCGGCGCTTTGTGCGCGGTGCTCGGCGGCACGCCCGAGCAGGTCGAGAACGCCGCCGAGATCGGCATGGAGCACCACCTGGGCCTGACCTGCGACCCGGTCGGCGGGCTGGTGCAGATCCCCTGCATCGAACGCAACGCGATGGGCGCGGTGAAGGCGATCAACGCCGCGCGCATCGCGCTGCGCGGCGACGGCACGCACAAGGTGAGCCTGGACCAGGTCATCAAGACCATGCGCGAGACCGGCGCCGACATGATGACCAAGTACAAGGAAACGGCGCGCGGCGGGTTGGCGGTCAATATCGTCGAGTGCTAGATGGGACCACCCCCGTAGCGGCTTCGCCGCTACCCCCTCAAGGGGGCGACGCCAGTGGCCGGGCGGAGCCCGTCCACGGCGTCCGCTTGGTCGCGTGCGCCACGAGCGTTCGCTCCTTCTGACCTCGCCAGTCGCCGGGTGGAGCCCGTCCACGGCGTCCGCTTGGTGCGCCGTTTGCCACGGGCTTTAGCGCCGTGTCGGACCGAGCGTCAAGAGTCGTGGCGATCGGCGTTGCGCTCGGCCATCAACGCGCGCTTTCATCGGATTCCACCGGGTTACGGCCCTTGATCTGACCGCCGTCCGGGCGCATCCTCGCCGGAGCGCGGCGGCTGGGTGTAACCCCGGTGATGCACCCGACAGCCCGCGCGACCACCCACGAACGACAGCCGCCACGAGCGGCGCATCAAGAGGTAGACGGACATGAAGAACACCCCCATCCGCACGCTGGCGGCTGCAGCTGCATTGGCCGCCTGTGGCATCGCCCAGGCCGGTGAGGTCGAGGTCCTGCACTGGTGGACCAGCGGCGGCGAGGCCAAGGCGGCGGCGGCGCTGAAGGCGTCGATGCAGGCCAAGGGCCACACCTGGAAGGACTTCGCGGTGGCCGGCGGCGGCGGCGACTCGGCGATGACGGTGCTGAAGTCGCGTGTGGTCTCGGGCAACGCGCCGGCGGCCGCGCAGATCAAGGGCCCGGCGCTGCAGGAATGGGCGGCCGAGGGTGTGCTCGCCAACATCGACGACGTCGCCAAGGCCGAGAAGTGGGACAGCCTGCTGCCCAAGGCCGTCGCCGACGTCATGAAGTACAAGGGCAGCTACATCGCCGCGCCGGTGAACGTGCACCGCGTCAACTGGCTCTGGGCGAACCCGGAAGCCTTCAAGAAGGCCGGCACCAAGGTGCCGACGACCTGGGACGAGTTCTTCGTCGCCGCCGAGGCGCTGAAGAAGGCCGGCATCATCCCCGTGGCCCACGGCGGACAGAACTGGCAGGACTTCACCACCTTCGAAAGCGTGGCGCTCGGTGTCGGCGGCACCGACTTCTACCGCAAGGCCCTGGTGCAACTCGACCCGGCGACGCTGAACAGCGCGACGATGGAAAAGGTGCTGAGCACGTTCAAGCGCGTGAAGACCTACACCGACAAGAACGCCCCGGGCCGCGACTGGAACCTGGCGACCGCGATGGTCATCAAGGGCGAAGCCGGCATGCAGCTGATGGGCGACTGGGCCAAGGGCGAGTTCGTCGCCGCCGGCAAGGTGCCGGGCAAGGACTTCATCTGCGCCCCGGCCCCGGGCACCGCCCAGGCCTTCACCTTCAACATCGACTCCTTCGCGATGTTCAAGCTGAAGAACGCCGAGAACACCAAGGCGCAGAAGGCGCTGGCCGCGGCCATCATGTCGCCCGAGTTCCAGGAGGTGTTCAACCTCAACAAGGGCTCGATCCCCGTGCGCCTGGGCATGAACATGGACAAGTTCGACGACTGCGCCAAGCAGTCGGCCAAGGACTTCGTCGCCACGTCCAAGAGCGGCGGCCTGCTGCCGTCGATCGCCCACGGCATGGCGGTGCCGCCGGCCGTCGAAGGCGCGATCAAGGACGTCGTCAGCCAGTACTGGAACAGCGACAAGATGAGCGCCAAGGACGCGATGGCGCGCATCGCCAACGCCGCGAAGGCGCAGTAACCCTGCCGTAGAACCGACGCGCCGCGTTCCCCGCCAGCGGGACGCGGCGCGTCTGCCGTACCGCATCCATGCTGTCTTCCTCGCCCGCGGGCGCACGCTGGCTGCCCAAGCTGGTCGTCGCGCCGTCCTTCGTTCTTTCGTTCCTGTTCATCTACGGGCTGATGGCCTGGAACGGGTATCTGTCGCTGTCGGCCTCGCGCCTGCTGCCGAACTACGAGTTCGTCGGCATCGAGCAGTACACGCGGCTCTTCGACAACGAGCGCTTCCACGTCGCGCTCGTCAACATGGGCATCTTCGGCACGCTGTTCATCGGCGGCGCGATGGCCCTGGGCCTGCTGCTGGCCATCCTGCTGGACCAGAAGATCCGCGCCGAAGGCCTGCTGCGCACGATCTACCTGTATCCGATGGCGATCTCGTTCATCGTCACCGGCACCGCCTGGAAGTGGATCCTGAACCCGGGCCTCGGCATCGAGCACCTGGTGCAGCAATGGGGCTTCGAGAGCTTCAGCTTCGACTGGCTCGTCGACCCCGAGAAGGCGATCTACTGCGTCGCCATCGCCGGCGTCTGGCAGGCCTCGGGCTTCGTGATGGCGCTGTTCCTGGCCGGGCTGCGCGGCATCGACGATTCGATCATCAAGGCGGCCCAGGTCGACGGCGCGAGCCTGCCGCTCATCTACTGGCGCATCGTGATCCCGACGCTGAGGCCCGTGTTCTTCAGCACGCTGATGGTCGTCAGCCACCTGGCGATCAAGAGCTTCGACCTGGTGATGGCGCTGACCGCCGGCGGCCCCGGCTTCGCCACCGACCTGCCGGCGACCTTCATGTACGCGATGGCCTTCTCGCGCGGCCAGATCGGCCTGGGCGCGGCCAGCGCGACGGTGATGCTGACGATGATCGCGGCCATCGTCGTGCCCTACCTCTACAGCGAACTGAGGGCCAAACGATGAGCCGCCACGCGATGCAACGCGCCCTGCTGTGGGCGGTCCTGCTGCTGTTCGCGGCCTGGTTCCTGACGCCGCTTTACGTGATGCTCACGACCTCGCTGAAGGACATGGCGCAGGTGCGCGAAGGCAGCCTGCTGTCGCTGCCGACGAGCCCCAGCCTGGAAGCCTGGGCGCGTGCCTGGAGCAGCGCCTGCACCGGCACCGACTGCGGCGGCCTGAAGCCCTTCTTCATGAACTCGGTGCTGATGGTCGTGCCGGCGGTGCTGGTGTCGACCGCGCTCGGCTCGGTCAACGGCTACGTGCTGTCGAAGTGGCGCTTCCGCGGCAGCGAGACCATGTTCGCGCTGATGCTCTTCGGCGTCTTCATGCCGATGCAGGTGGTGCTGCTGCCGATGAGCCAGGTGCTCGGCTGGCTGGGCATCGCCAGCTCGATCTGGGGGCTGATCCTGGTGCACGTGCTGGCCGGCATCCCGAGCACGACGCTGTTCTTCCGCAACTACTACGTCGGCCTTCCCGACGAGCTGATCAAGGCGGCAATGCTCGACGGCGCCGGCTTCTGGCGCATCTTCACGCGCATCGTGCTGCCGCTGTCCACGCCCATCCTGGTCGTGACGCTGATCTGGCAGTTCACCAACATCTGGAACGACTTCCTCTACGGCGTCGTCTTCTCCGGCGCCGACAGCAAGCCTGTCACCGTCGGCCTCAACAACCTCGCCAACACCTCCAGCAGCGTGAAGGAATACAACGTCGACATGGCCGCGGCACTGATCGCGGCCCTCCCCACCCTCTTCGTCTACGTCGTCGCGGGCAAGTACTTCGTGCGCGGCCTCACCGCCGGCGCGGTCAAGGGCTGACGATGGGTGCACTCTCCATTCGTTCGGTCCGCAAGGCCTTCGGCAAGACCGAAATCCTGAAAGGCATAGACATCGAGGTCGAGGCCGGCGACTTCCTGATCCTGGTCGGCCCCTCGGGCTGCGGCAAGAGCACGCTGCTGAACATGATCGCCGGGCTGGATGCGCCGAGCTCGGGCCGCATCCACATCGACGGCCGCGACGTCACCGACGTGCCCAGCAAGGACCGCGACATCGCGATGGTGTTCCAGAGCTACGCGCTCTACCCGAACATGAACGTGCGCCAGAACATCGCGTTCGCGCTCGAGATGCGCAAGGTGCCCAAGGCCGAGCGCGAGGCCGCGGTGCAGCGGGTCGCGAAGATGCTGCAGATCGACCACCTGCTGGACCGCAAGCCCGGCGCGCTGTCGGGCGGCCAGCGCCAGCGTGTGGCGATGGGCCGGGCGCTGGCGCGCGACCCCAAGCTCTTCCTGTTCGACGAGCCGCTGTCCAACCTCGACGCCAAGCTGCGCGTCGAGATGCGCGCCGAGATCAAGCTGCTGCACCTGCGCACCAAAACGACCACGGTCTACGTCACCCACGACCAGGTCGAGGCGATGACGCTGGGCGACCACATCGCGGTGATGAAGGACGGCGAGGTGCAGCAACTGGGCTCGCCGCACGAGATCTACACCCGGCCGGCGACCCGTTTCGTCGCCGAGTTCATCGGCTCGCCGGCGATGAACATGGTCGTCGCCCAGCGCAGCGCCGACGGCGGCCTGACGGCGGGCGGTTTCGCGCTGCCGCTCACCGCCGCGCAGCGCCAGGCGCTGGCTGGCGGCAGCGGCGAGGTGATCTACGGCCTGCGGCCCGAGAACCTGTGCCTGGGCGCCGCGGGCCTGCCGGGCGAACTCGTCATCGTCGAGCCCACCGGCCCCGAGACCTACATCACCGCGGCCACCACCGCCGGCAAGCTGACCGCGCGCCTGCCCGGCAGCGCCGAGGGCCGTGTCGGCGAGGCGGTGCAGCTGCACTGGGCGGCCGAACACGCGCATCTGTTCGACGCGGCGAGCGGCAAGCGGATCGGCTGAGAGGCAGGCACTTCCGGACAGCGGCGGCCGTCAGAGCGCAGAAGCGGCGCCCGGGCGGTTTGCAGCATCAGATGATGGCCTGCAGGCCCTTATCCGCGATGAGGTTCAGCAGTTTGAGCGCTGGGCCGGCCGGGCGTGTCTCCCCTTGCTCCCATTTGCGCACCGTCGAAGCCGTGGTGTGCAGGTGGAGCGCAAAAACCGGCTGGCTGAAGTTCAAGGCTTCACGCAGGCGCCTGATGTCGACGGCGTCGAACTGCCTCACGGGTGGTGGGCAGATCGTTTCGAACTCGCGCATCGTGACCTTGGCTATCGCTCCCGCTTCATGGAGCGCAGCCAGGTCGCCACGCAGGGATTCAATGATCTTGCTCACCATGCACCTCCAGCAGCACGCCCGTTTGCAGAGCTGTCGACAAGGCTTGGGCAGACAGTTCCAGGAACACCCTGCCGGCAAACTGCAGCGCCGCCTTCTCGTCCTGCGTGATGTTCGCCTTGTCGCTCTTGGAGAACCCATGCAGAAACACGTAGCGCCCGCCGATACGAGCCGACAGCAGCGTCCGGCAGCCGCTGCTCTTGCCCGCGCCCTGGCGAGCCAAACGCTTCTTGTAGAGACCGCCGCCCAGGTCGGCGTCGATCAGCCCGTTCTCCATTTCCTGCACGGCCTTGCACAAGGCTGCATCGGTCAGCTTCTCTCCCGCTTGCCACCGCGCGAAGTCCCTGCGCTTGAAGATCTGGGGCATTGCAGCCTCGAAATCATACCCGCTACGGGTAGTCTTCTGCTGGCTCCGTTCTGTCCGACGACGCCGGACATCGCGTTGCCAGGGCCAGCATGCGCCATGTGGACCGGACCACCAGGCCCCAAGAAGAAGGCCGCCCTCGGGCGGCCTTCTTGACTCAGTCGCGGTCCGCGCTCGCCCCCGCCGGCAGCACCCCGCCGCCCGGTTCGACCGCCGGTGCCGGCTTCGGCTTGCGCTCGCGCACCAGGTAGCTGTAGAGCACCGGCACGACGACCAGCGTCAGCAGCGTCGAGGTGATGACGCCGCCGATGATCGCGCGCCCCATCGGCGCCTGGATCTCGCCGCCGTCGTTCAGCGCCAGGGCCAGCGGCAGCATGCCGAAGACCATGGCCGCGGTCGTCATCACGATCGGCCGCATGCGTGTCAGGCCCGCCTGCAGCAGCGCGTCGGGCACGCTGGCGCCGTCGCGGCGCGCGTGGTTGGCGAAGTCGACCAGCAGGATCGCGTTCTTCGTCACCAGGCCCATCAGCATCACCAGGCCGATCATCGAGAAGACGTTGAGCGTCGAGCCCGAGACCAGCAGCGCCAGCATCACGCCGATCAGCGACAGCGGCAGCGAGGCCATGATCGCCACCGGCTGCACGAAGCTGCCGAACTGGCTGGCAAGCACGATGTAGATGAAGATCACCGCCAGCGCCATCGCGCCCAGCATGCCCTGGAAGGCCTCGTTCTGCTCCTGCGTCTGGCCGCCGACGTCGAAGGTGAAGCCCGGCGGCAGCGTCGTCTCGGCGATCAGCTTCTGCACGTCGGAGCCGACGTCGCCGGTGGGACGGCCCTTGACGCCGGCGAAGATCGCCTCGCGACGCTGCAGGTTCTGGCGCCGGATCACTTCCGGGTTCACCACCGGCTCGATCGCCGCGACCGCGTCCAGCGGGATCGGCGTGCCGTCCTTGGCGAAGGCCACCGGCAGCTTGCGCATCTGGTCGAGCTGCTCGCGCGAGGCCTGCGGCAGGCGCAGCAGCACCTCGACCTGCTCGCCGTCGGGCGTGGTCCAGTAGGTCGCGGCCTCGCCGTTGACGTAGGCGCGCAGGCTGGAGGCCAGCTGCGGCGCCGTGAGCCCGAGTTCGCGCACCGCCGCCGGCAGCAGCCGCACCGCGTAGGCCGGCACGCCCGGCTTGACCGAGAGTTCGACGTCGGTGATGCCCGGGATCTTCTTCACCTTCTCGGCGAACTCGCTGGCGACACGCGCCAGGCCCTCGGGGTCGTTGCCGAGGATGGCGACGTAGATCGGGCGGTCGAAGCCGACCGAGGTCTCGATGCCCGGGATCACCGCGATGCGTTCGCGGATCGCGTCCTCGATCTGCTTTTGCGAACGCGAGCGTTCGCGCCGGTCGACGAGGCCGATGTTCAGCGAGGCCTGGTTGCGCCCGGTCGACAGCCCCGTGCCCTGGCCGCCGACACTGGTAGCCACCGTCTTGACCTCGGGGAACGACGAGACGATCTCCTCGACCTGGCGCACCTTGGCGTCGCTGCGCTCCAGGCTCGAGCCCACCGGCATGCGCACCGCCAGCTGCGTGAAACCCTGGTCGGTCTGCGGCACGAACTCCGAGCCCACCAGCGGCGCCAGCAGCAGCGCGACGACGAAGCTGGCGCCGCCGGCGGCCATCACCAGGCCACGCGGCGTCAGCGTCGCCCAGCGCCAGCGCCGGGCTGCACTCTTGTCGCGCCGGCCGTCGGCGGCGAACGGGCGGCCGAAGGCCGGCAGCCCGAAGAGCCGCCAACGTTTCGGACCGAATGCCCAGTGCAGCAGGCGCTCGTAGACGGTGTGCAGCAGGTCCATGCCGCGGTCGACGCCACGCAGCGCGGCGCCGATCACCGGCAGCCGCGCCAGGCGCGCCGACGGCGGGTCGTGCCAGACGCTGGAGAGCATCGGGTCGAGCGTGAAGCTGACGAACAGGCTCACCAGCACCGCGACGACGACGGTGATGCCGAACGGATAGAAGAACTTGCCGATGATCCCGCCCATGAAGGCCACCGGCACGAACACCGCGCAGATCGCGAAGGTGGTCGCCATCACCGCCAGCCCGATCTCGCGCGTGCCTTCGTCGGCCGCGGTGCGGTGGTCCTTGCCCATGTGCACGTGGCGCACGATGTTCTCGCGCACGACGATGGCGTCGTCGATCAGCAGGCCGATGCACAGCGACAGCGCCATCATCGTCATGAAGTTCAGCGTGAAGCCGAAGGCCTGCACGGCGATGAAGCTGGAGATCACCGCGATCGGCAGCGTCAGCCCGGTGATCACGGTGCTGCGCCACGAATGCAGGAAGAGGAAGACGATGGCCACCGTCAGCAGCGCGCCTTCGATCAGCGTGTGGCGCAGGCCGGTGAGCGAGCCCTTGACCCAGTCGCTGGCGGCGTAGACCAGCTCCAGCTTGGTGTCCGGCGGCAGCGTGCGGCCGAGTTCGTCCATCGCCTTCTTCACCGATTCGCCGGTGGCGACGATGTTCGCGTCCTGCTGCTTGAAGACGTTGAAGTTGATCGCGGTGCGGCCGTTCAGGCGCGCCATCGAGTCGGGTTCACGCTCGCGCTCGACCAGCCGGCCCAGGTCGCCCAGGCGCAGCGGCAGGCCGTTGCGGTGGGCGACGATGACCTGCTCGAACTGGCGCGGGTCACGCACCCGGCCTTCGACACGCAGGATGGCGTCGGCCTTGTCGTTGCTGAGCAGGCCGACCGGCTCGTCGGCGTTGGCCTCGTCCAGCGCCTTGGCGATCTCGGCCGGCGTCACCGCGTAGGCGCGCAGGCGCTCGGGGTCGAGGTCGATGCGCACCTCGCGCAGCGCCAGGCCGCTGACGTCGACACGCGCGACACCTTCGACACGCTGCAGCCGGCGGCTGATGATCTGGTCGCCCAGGATCGACAGTTCACGCTGGCTGCGGGTGTCCGAGATCAGCGCCAGCGTCACGACCGGCTCCGAGTTCTCGCTGTCGAAGCGGCTGATCAGCGGCGGCTTGGCGTCGTCGGGGAAACGCGCCTGGGCGGCGGAGACGCGGTCGCGCACGTCCTGCATCGCGCGGCCCATGTCGGTGTCGAGCGTGAACTCGACGCTGGTCTGGCTGCGGCCCTCGAAACTGCGCGAGGTCAGGCGCTTGACGCCGGCGATGCCGTTGACCGATTCCTCCAGCGGTTTGGTGATCTCACGCTCGACCGCCTCGGGCGAAGCGCTCGGGTAGGAGACCTCGATGTAGGCGCCCGGCAGCGCGATGTCGGGCATCTGCTCGACGCCGAGCTTGGCGTACGAGAACAGCCCGAGCACGCACAGCGCGACCATGACCATGGTCGCGAAGACGGGGTTGTGGATCGCGACGCGGGTGATCCACATGGCTCACTCCACCCGCGCCGGGGCCGAGGCCGCAGCCGAAGCCACGGCCGCGCTGCCGCCGGCCGAGGCCACACGCGCCTTGGCGCCTTCGCGCAGGTTGTCGAAGCGTGCGGCGAGCACGGTCGCGTCGTCGGGCACGCCGCCGAGCAGCTCGACCCGGCCGCGGGCCTCGTCGCGGCGGCCAAGCTTGACTGCGCGCCGCGCGAGCACGCCGTTCTCGATCAGCCAGACCAGGTCCTGTCCGCCCAGCCGCGCGATCGCGTCGGCCGGCAGCGTCAGGCGTTCGCCGGCATCCTTCAGCGTCACCGCGGCGACCGCGTACTGTCCGGCGCGCAGGCGCTCGCCCGGGTTGGCGAGCGTGATCGTGACGCCGATCGAACGCGTGCCGGCCTCGGCCGCCGGGGCGATGCGCGCGAGGCGGCCGGTGAAGGCTTCGGCCAGACCTTCGACGCGCACTTCGGCCGTCATGCCGGGCACCAGCTTGCCGACCTCGTGCGTGCCGACGCTGCCGGCGAGCTCGAGCTCGCGGATGTCGACCACGGTCAGCAGCTGCTGCTCGGCAGCGAGCTTCTCGCCCGGCACCGCGTGGCGCTTGGCGACGATGCCCGAGATCGGCGCGATCAGCGCCGCCTCGTGCATCGTCGTGCGCACGGTGTCGCGCGCGGCGGCGGCGGCGTCGTAAGCACCGCGAGCGGTGTCGAGCGCAGCGCGCGAGTTCTCGAGCGCGATCGGCGAGATGAACTTCTGCTGCGCCAGGCGTTCGTTGGACTCGTGCGTGCGCTGCGCCTGCACCAGCGTCGCCTTGGCGGCGGCGAGCTGGGCGTCGCGTTCGGCGACGCGGCTGGCGAGCTCGCTCAGGTCCAGGCGCCCCAGCACCTGCCCGGCCTTGACGCGGCTGCCTTCGGCGACGTCCAGCGTCAGCAGCGTGCCGGCGGCCTTGGCGCGCACGATGGCGGTCTGCGGCGCAACCAGCGGGCCCGAGAACTCGATGCGTTCGGGCAGCGCGCTGCGCAGCGGCTTCGTCACCTCGCGGGCGGCGAACTCCAGCGGCGGCGGCCCGGCCGGGGCGCCGGCGGCGCGGCCGTTGCCGGCACCCTTCATCCAGATCGCGGCGCCACCCGCAGCCAGTGCCAGCGCGACGGCTGCCGACACCCAGATTCTCGTTCTCATGCAAAGCCTCCTGGCCACCCTCTCGGGGGCAGCGGGGCGAGTGTAAGAAGCCGTTCGATCCCCCTGGTACCCCTGCGACGAAGCGTGGGGGGCGCAGCATCAGCTGCGCTGGACGCCGACGGACGGTGGCGGCGGGCGACGAACTGCAGCCGCTGCCGCCTCAGGCCCGCGCCGACTCGTTGATGCGCCGCTCCAGGTCGGCGGCTTCCTGCGGCCGGCCGTAGAGCCAGCCCTGGCCGTGGTCGCAGCGCAGCCGCGTCATCAGCGCCGCCTGGCCGGCGGTCTCGATGCCTTCGGCGACGGTGACCATGTCAAGCGACTGGGCGACGCGGATCGTCGCCTCGATCAGCACGCGGTGGTACTCGATGCTCTCGGCGTGGGCGATGAAGCTGCGGTCGATCTTCACCGTGTCCACAGGCAGCAGGTGCAGGCAGGCGAGCGAGGAGTAGCCGGTGCCGAAGTCGTCGAGCGCCAGGCGCACGCCGATCTGCTTGAGCTGGCGCAGCGTGCCGCGCACGACCTCGTCCTGCGCCGCCAGCGTCTCGGTGACCTCCAGCTGCAGCATCGCCGGCGCCAGGCCGTTTTCGGCCAGCACCGACGCGACCAGCTCGACCAGCCCGGACGAGCGCAGCTGGGCGCGCGACAGGTTGACGTTGAGCTGGCGCGGCGCGCGCGGCCCCAGCCGTGTGCGCCAGTCGGCGAAGCAGGCGCAGGCGGTGCGCAGCACGAACTCGCCGATCGCGTCGATCAGCCCCACTTCCTCGGCGACAGCGATGAACTCGCCCGGCGTGACGACGCCGCGTGTCGGGTGGCGCCAGCGCACCAGCGCCTCGACGCCAGTGGCGCGCCCGCCGGGCAAGGCGACGATGGGCTGGTAGACGACGAAGAGCTCGCGCTCGCGCAGCGCGCGGCGCAGGTCGTTCTCGATCTCCAGCTGCTGCGCGACGCGTTCGTGCATCGCCGGGTCGAACACCATGCAGCAGTCGCGGCCGGCACGTTTGGCCTCGTACATCGCGGTGTCGGCGTCGCGCAGCAGGTCGTCGGGCGTGCGTGCATCGTCGCCGGCGACGACGACGCCGATGCTGACCGTCGACTGCACCGAGCGCCAGTTGATCGTGTAGGGCTCGGCCAGGTCGCACAGCAGGCGGTCGGTGATCGCACGCGCGTCCTCGACACGGGCGACACCGTCGAGCACGACGACGAACTCGTCGCCGCCCAGGCGCGCCGCGGTGTGCTCGCGGTCCAGGCGGGCGACGGCGTCGCCGGGGCGCAGCGCGGCCTCGATGCGCAGCGCCATCTGCTTGAGCAGTTCATCGCCCTCGCTGTGGCCGAGGGTGTCGTTGATCTGCTTGAAGCGGTCGAAGTCCATGAACAGCACCGCGAAGCCGTAGCCCGGGTGCCGGTGCGCATGGGCGATCGCACGTTCCAGGCGGCGGATCGCCGCGGCGCGGTTGGGCAGCCCGGTCAGCGCGTCGGTGCTGGCGGCGACGCGCAGGCGCTCGGCGAGCTCGTGTCGGCTGGTGACGTCGCTGGCCAGCGAGACGAAGCCGCAGTGCAAACCCTCTTCGTCGAGCAGCGGCTGCATGTCGACCTCGAACCAGGCATCGGGCGAGCGCTTGCGCAGCGTCAGCACCTCGAAACGCGCGCCCTTGCGCGCCAGCAGCGCCTCGTAGAACGGGGCGACGTCGCTCGGGTCGTTGCCCTTGCTGAACAGCGCGGCGTCGATCGGGCGGCCTCGCACGTCTTCCAGCGACCAGCCCGTGAGGCGGACGAAGGCGTCGTTGACCCACTCGATGCGGCTGTCCAGGCCGCTGACGACGACGACGTTGTCGGTGCGCGAGACGATCATCGCCAGGCGCTGCAGTTCACGCGTCTGCGCTGACAGGCGCTGGAGCTGGCCACGCAGCGCGCGCGCGGTCGGCACGGCCACCAGCAGCAGCACCGCCGCCAGCACCAGCAGCGTCAGGCCGACACCCCACTGCAGCATGCGCACCTGGTGCGAGCTGCGGGTGCGGGCCGCCTCCTGCAGCCGCTGGTAGAGCAGATCGGCGGCGGCGAGCGTCGGTTCGACCTCGGCCTGCACCGCGTTCGCCGCGACCTGGACGCTGGCGCTGTCGCCCCGGTCCAGGTGCCACATCATCGAGTCGGCGCGGTACCAGAGGCGTTCGCGGGCGCTCTGCCAGCGCGCCAGCGCCGCGTCGACGGCCGGGTCGGCGCCGCCCGACAACGAACGCTGCGCGTTCAGCAGGTTCTGCACCAGCAGCGCGTCGCTGCGCGAATTTTCGATCGCCTCGGACAGCAGCTCGGTGTCGGCCTTGGACCGCAGCTCGCCGCTTTCGGCCAGTGCCGCGAAGCGCCCGGCCTGCTGCGAGAAGATGCGCTGGGTGCCGGCGACGCCGACGAGATCGGCGTCGAGCGCACGTACACGCTCGAGCCGGCCGTTGTACCAGACCTGGAACGCTGCCAAGGCCACCAGCGAGACGAAGGTGAACAGCAGCGCGTAGCGGATGCGCAGATGCGCGCGGTCGACACTGACGGGCGTCGTCGACGTGGAAAGCATCGTGGCGGGGCTTACGAATCGGCGGCGCGGGCTGCGCCGTCCCGGATATCGGCCGTTTAGCCTCAGGCTGAAGCGTCCCTTGAGACGCAAAACTCATTTCGTTGTGCCTGCAGCGCGGCTATCGAGCCGCCCAGGCCGGCCAGGGCCGCGACCCAGAACACCGTCGTCAGGCCGTGGTGTTCGGCGATCCAGCCGCCGGCCAGGCCGCCGAGCACACCCGGTACGCCGTAACCCAGCACCGAATACAGCGCCTGGCCGCGGGTGCGCAGGGCCCCGGGGAAGTGGCGGCTCACCAGCACGATGCTCGCCGCGTGGTGGGCGGCGAAGCTCAAGGCGTGCAGCAGCTGCGCCGCGATCAGCAGCCCGGTGTGCCCCTCGGCCGCCGCCGTCATCGCGAAACGCAGCGCTGCCGCGAGCCCCGCCCAGCACAACCAGCGATGCGGGTCGAAGCGGCCCAGCGCGTGCCCCTGGAACCAGAAGAAGACGATCTCGACGACGATCGACACCGCCCAGAGCGCGCCGACGGCCGACTTCGCATAACCGCGCTCGTCCAGCAGCAGCGAGAAGAAGACGTAGAGCGCGGTGTGCGCCAGCACCGTCAGCGCCACCGAGACGAAGAACCAGGCCACCGCAGGGCGGCGCAGCACCGGCAGGATGGCCGGTGGCGCGGCCCGGGCCGCCGCCTCCGGGGTGCCTTCGGGCAGGCGCAGCACCACCACCAGCAGCGCCGCGTAGAGCGCGCCAAGCAGCAGCGGGAACAGGCCGATGCCCAGGCGCTGCAGCAGCGCGCCGGCGGCGAGCACCGAGACGACGAAACCGAGCGAGCCCCAGACCCGCACGCGGCCGTAACGGCGCGAGTCGAAGCCGCTGGCGCCGGTCAGCCGCGCCGCCAGCGCGGCTTCGCACAGCGGCACGATCGCGCCGTTGGCCAGGAACAGCAGCGTGGTGCAGGCGGCCACCGCCCACTCGCCGCGCACCACCAGGAAGCCGAGCGCGGCCAGCAGTGCCGCCGCGGCGGCGATGCGGATCAGCCGCACCCGCCGCCCGCCGTGGTCGGCGAGCCAGCCCCAGCCATAGGGCGCGACGACACGCGTCCAGCTCTGCAGCGAGGCCACCGCGCCGATCAGCAGGGTCGAAAAACCCAGCTCCTTGAACCACAGCGGCGCGTAGGGGTTGAAGAGCGCGATGCCGGCGAAGTAGACGAACCAGATCGCGCCGAAGGCGCCGGTGCCCGCCGCCGGCCGGGCCGGGAGGCCGGGAGTCAAACGCCGGCGGGGCGCGCGCCCGGGATGGCCGGCAGCGGCAGCTCGACGTCGCCGCACTGCGCACGCTGGCGCAGCACGTGTTCCATCACCACCAGCGCCAGCAGCGCCTCGGCGATCGGCGTCGCGCGGATGCCGACGCAGGGATCGTGGCGGCCGTGGGTCTCGACCGTCGTCGGCTGGCCGGCGCGGTCGATCGAGGCGCGCGGGATGCGGATCGAACTCGTCGGCTTGATCGCCAGGCGCACCACCAGTTCCTGCCCGGTCGAGATGCCGCCGAGCACGCCGCCGGCGTGGTTGCCGGCGAAACCTTCGGGCGTCAGCTCGTCGCCGTGTTCGCTGCCGCGCTGGGCGACGCAGGCGAAACCGGCGCCGATCTCGACGCCCTTGACCGCGTTCAGGCCCATCATCGCGTGCGCGATGTCCGCATCCAGGCGGTCGTACAGCGGCTCGCCCAGGCCGGCGGGCACGCCGCGGGCACGCACCTCGATGCGTGCGCCGCAGGAGTCGCCGGCCTTGCGCAGCGCGTCCATGAACGCTTCCAGGCGCGGGATGTCGCTGGCATTGGCGGCGAAGAAGTCGTTGCCGGCGATGTGCTCTTCGCCTTCGAACGGGATCTCGATCTCGCCGAGTGCGCTCATCCAGCCGGTGAAGCTGCAGCCGTGGCGCTCCTGCAGCCACTTGCGTGCGACGGCGCCGGCGGCGACGGTCGGCGCCGTCAGCCGCGCCGACGAACGCCCGCCGCCACGCGGGTCGCGCAGGCCGTACTTGCGCCAGTAGGCGTAGTCGGCGTGGCCGGGGCGGAAGGTGTCCAGCAGGTTGCCGTAATCCTTGCTGCGCTGGTCGGTGTTCTGGATCAGCAGCGCGATCGGCGTGCCGGTGGTCAGACCCTCGTAGACGCCGGACAGGATCTGCACCCGGTCGGCTTCCTGGCGCTGCGTGACGTGGCGGCTGGTGCCGGGGCGGCGGCGGTCGAGCTCGGGCTGGATGTCGGCCTCGGACAGCGCCATGCCGGGCGGGCAGCCGTCGATGACGCAGCCGATCGCCGGGCCGTGGCTCTCGCCGAAATTGGTGACGCGAAAGAGTTCGCCGAGGGTGCTGCCGGACATGGGAACGCTGCGTTGGGGGCAGCGGATTCTATGCGGCGGCCCCGGTGCGGCCGGCCTCAGGCCGTCGGCCGGGCGGTCGCGTCTTCCTCGGGCCAGTCCTTGATGTAGGCCTTCAGCATGCGGTTCTCGAAGTCCTGCGCGTCGACCACCGACTTGGCGACGTCGTAGAACGAGATCACGCCCATCAGCGTGCCGTGGTCCAGCACCGGCATGTAGCGCGCGTGGCGCAGCAGCATCATGCGGCGCACCTCGTCGAGGTTGGTCTCGGGCGTGCAGGTCAGCGGTGCGTCGTCCATCACCGAGCGCACGTGGCGCGTGCCGACACCGCCGTTGGCGACGACGGCGTTGATGACCTCGCGGAAGGTCAGCATGCCGACCAGGTCGCCGTGCTCCATCACCACCAGCGAGCCGACGTCGAACTCCGACATCGATTTCATCGCGTCGGCCAGCAGCTGGTCCGGCGAAACCGTGTACGTCGTGTTGCCCTTGACGCGCAGGATGTCGGTGACTTTCATGCGGTCAATATAGCCCACAATCGGCGCCCTCCTGCCCCGTGGAAGGTCAACGATGCCCGGTCCGTCAGACCCCGGATTCGACACCCTGGCGCTGCACGCCGGGGCCGCGCCCGACCCCGCCACCGGGGCACGCGCGGTGCCCATCCACCTGACGACGAGCTTCGTCTTCGACAGCGCCGAAGGCGCCGCCGCGCTCTTCGACCAGGAACGCTCGGGCCACGTCTACAGCCGCATCAGCAACCCGACGACGGCGGTGTTCGAGGAGCGCATGGCGGCACTGGAAGGCGGCGTCGGCGCCATCGCCACCGCCAGCGGCCAGGCCGCGCTGCACCTGGCGATCACGACGATCGCCGGCGCAGGTTGCCACCTCGTCGCCTCGCGTGCGCTCTACGGCGGCTCGCACAACCTGCTGGCTTACACGCTGCCGCGTTTCGGCATCGAGACGAGCTTCGTCGATCCCGGCGACCTCGACGCCTGGCGCGCCGCGATCCGGCCCGACACCCGGCTGCTGTTCGGCGAGACGCTGGGCAACCCGGGGCTGGAGGTGCTCGACATCCCGGCGGTGGCCGCCGTCGCGCACGACGCCGGGCTGCCGCTGCTGGTGGACTCGACCTTCACGACGCCCTGGCTGATCAAGCCGTTCGACCACGGCGCCGACCTCGTCTTCCATTCGGCGACCAAGTTCCTGTCGGGCCACGGCACCGTGATCGGCGGCGTGCTCGTCGACGGCGGCAGCTTCGACTGGGATGCCTCGGGGCGTTTCCCCGAGCTGACCGAGCCCTACGCCGGCTTTCACGGCATGGTGTTCAGCGAAGAGAGCACGGTCGCGGCCTTCCTGCTGCGCGCACGCCGCGAAGGCCTGCGCGACTTCGGCGCCTGCATGAGCCCGCACACCGCCTGGCTGGTGCTGCAGGGGCTGGAGACGCTGCCGCTGCGCATGGCGCGCCACGTGGACAACGCACGCCGCGTCGCCGAGTTCCTGGCCGGCCAGCCTTTCGTCGAAGGGGTGCGCCACCCGGAGCTGCCGGGCCACCCGAGCCACGAACTCGCCAAACGCCTGCTGCCGCGCGGCTGCGGCTCGGTGTTCAGCGTCGACCTGCGCGGCAGCCGCCGCCAGGGCCAGGCCTTCATCGAGGCGTTGCAGATCTTCTCGCACCTGGCCAACGTCGGCGACTGCCGCTCGCTCGTCATCCACCCGGCGTCGACGACGCATTTCCGCATGGACGACGCGGCGCTGGCCGCAGCCGGCATCCGCCCCGGCACGGTGCGGCTGTCGATCGGGCTGGAAGACCCGGCCGACCTGATCGAGGACCTGAAACGCGCGCTGAAGGCGGCGGAGCGTGCGGCATGAAGATTCCCGTCCACGGCCACGCGCTGTACGCCTACACCGGCGGTGTCGAGTTCGACCCCGCCCTGCCCTGCGTCGTCTTCGTGCACGGCGCGCTCAACGACCACAGCGTCTGGACACTGCTGGCGCGCTGGTTCGCGCACCACGGGCGTTCGGTGCTGGCGGTCGACCTGCCGGGCCACGGCCGCAGCGAGGGCCCGCCGCCGGCCAGTGTCGAAGCCGCAGCCGACACGATGCTGGCGCTGCTGGACGCTGCCGGCGTCGAACGTGCGGCCTTCGTCGGCCACAGCCTGGGCTCGCTGATCGCACTCGAGGCCGCGGCGCGTGCGCCCGGGCGCAGCACGCAGCTGGGCCTGATCGGCACCGCGTTCCCGATGAAGGTCAGCCCGGCGCTGCTGGCGACCGCACGCGAGAGCCCGCTGGCGGCGATCGACCTGGTCAACAGCTACTCGCTGTCGACGATCGCGGCCAAACCGTCGTACCCGGCGCCCGGTGCCTGGCTGCACGGCGCCCAGCGCGCGCTGATGCGCCGGCTGCAAGGCCAGGCCGAAGCCCAGGGGCTGAACCTGTTCGCGCACGACTTCGCGATCTGCGACGCGTATGGGCGGGGGCAGCCCTCACCCCCCGCCCTCTCCCGCGCGGCGGGAGAGGGAGCCACGTCGGCGCTGCGCTGCCCTGTGGCCGTCGTCGTCGGCGCCAAGGACACGATGACGCCGCCCAAGGCCGCGCGCGAACTGGCCGCGGCGCTGAACGCGCGTGTGACGACGCTGCCGGCCGGCCACTCGCTGATGGCCGAGGCACCCGACGGCGTGCTTGCGGCGCTGCGTGCGCTGCTCGATTGATCGGCTCCTGCGTCGACTGATCCTTCCGGCCGCGAACAGAGCGCCGCCCTCCCGGGCCGGCGCTCCCGCCCCGAACGGACTTCCACCCTCTCCCGCTTGCGGGAGAGGGCCGGCGTGGGGGCTGGGTGGCCGCCGCCGCGACACGCGCCCCGGACCGCAGCGCCGCCATGCCTAAAATGACCGTCCATCCTCAAAATGGATGGCTTGGGGCCCGCGGCGACGCCGCGGGCCCCAAGCCATCCATTTTGAGGATGGACGGTCATTTTAGGCATGG
>NZ_NRRU01000024.1 GCF_016583785.1 Rubrivivax gelatinosus
GCCCCAGCCCCCTCGACCGGGCGGTGCGCCCCGGCCCGAAGGCTCGGCGCGAGCGCTTTCAGCGCAGCAGTTCGGCCAGCGTCATCTCGCCCAGGCGCGCACGCTCGCGGAAGGCCTGCGACGCGGCACCGGGCGCGAGCAGCAGCGCGTCGATCAGCGGCAGCGCGCTGGTGGCATCGGCGTCGCACAGCAGCACGTGGCGCGGCGTGCCGCCTTCGTCCAGGCGCGCGACCCAGTCGAAGCCGGTCAGCAGTTCCAGCACCGGCTCGAGTTCGAGCGGGTCGGCCCGCAGGCTTTCGGCCAGCGTCGGCAGCGACAGGCCATGGCCGCCGCCGTGGCGCGCGGTGGCCAGTTCCTTCAGCACGATCAGCGCCAGCTCGAAGCGGTGGCCGGCGGTCGGCAGCCGGCGCACGACGCGCATCTGCAGGCTGGGCGCATAGGCCGCGATCACCGCGCCCAGCAGCACGATGACCCAGCTGAGGTAGATCCACAGCAGCAGGATGGGCAGCGCCGCGAAGGCGCCGTAGACCGAGGAGTAGGTCGGCACCTTCTCGACGTACCAGGCCAGGCCCTCCTTCGCGAACTCGAAGGCGATGGCGACGAAGAGCGCGCCGGCCCAGGCGTGGCGCCAGCGCACCGTGGTGTTCGGCACGTAGTGGAACAGGCCCGCCAGCGCCGCCGCCAGCAGCGCGAACTCGGCCGCGCTCAGTGCCGCGCTGATGCCGCCGGGCAGCACGCCGACCAGCCCGCGCGAAGCCGACAGCGCGTAGGACGTCAGCGACAGGCTGACACCGACGACCAGCGGCCCCAGCGTCAGCGCCGCCCAGTAGACCAGCAGCCGCTGCGCGATCGGCCGCGGCTGGCGCACGCGCCAGATCGCGTTCAGCGTGCGGTCTATCGTCAGCATCAGCGCCAGCGCGGTGGCGCCCAGCACCAGCAGGCCGACCGAGCCGGCGCGGTTGGCCTGGGACGCGAACTGCGTCAGCGCACGCATCACCGGCCGCGCGATCGAGTCGGGCACCAGCGCCTGCAGGAAGTACTTCTCCAGCGCGATCTGGAACTTGGAGAAGATCGGGAACGCGGTGAAGACGGCCAGCATCACCGTGACCAGCGGCACCAGCGCGATCAGCGTCGTGAAGGTCAGACTGCCGGCGGTGAGGCCGAGGCGGTCTTCGCGGAAGCGCTGGCGCAGCGTGCGCAGCGTGTCGAGCCAGGGCCAGCGGCGAAGGGCGGCGAGCGAGTCCTGCCACAACACGCGCAGGCGGGCCGCCAGGGCCGGAGACGATGTCATGCTGGATATGATGCCAGCATGGTTTCCCCCGCCGTCCCCGATGCCGTCGTCCGGCAGACCCGCGCGCTGGCCCTGGCCGCGCTGATCGCCCTCATCGTGCAAGGCGTCGCCTGGGAGCTGTGGATCGCGCCGACCGGCAGCGGCACGCTGGCGCTGAAGGTGCTGCCGCTGGTCGCCGCCGTGCCCGGCATGCTGCGCCACCGGCTCTACACCTTCCGCTGGCTGAGCATGGTGCTGTGGCTCTACGTCACCGAGGCGCTGGTGCGCTCGACCAGCGAGCACGGTGCCGGCCAGGCGATGGCCGTCGTCGAGCTGGTGCTGTGCATCCTGCTCTTCACCTTCTGCTCGCTCTACGTGCGCCGGCGCCTGCGCGGCGTGAAGAAGGCGGCGGCATGAACGGGTTGCTGGACACGCTGCGCGCCGCGGTCGGCGCGGCTCAGTTGCTGACCGAAGGCGACCTGACGGCCTACGAGCTCGACTGGCGCCGCCGCTGGCGCGGCCGGGCGCTGGCGGTCGTGCGCCCGGGCAGCACGGCCGAAGTCGCCGCCGTGGTGCGCGCCTGCGCCGCGGCCGGCGTCGCCATCGTGCCGCAGGGCGGCAACACCGGCCTGGTCGGCGGCGGCGTGCCCGACGCCAGCGGCAGCCAGGTGCTGCTGAGCCTGCAGCGCCTGAACCGCATCCGCACGATAGACGCCGCCAACCTGACGCTGAGCTGCGAAGCCGGCTGCGTGCTGCAGGCAGTGCAGCAGGCGGCGGCCGAACAGGGCCTGCTGTTCCCGCTCAGCCTGGCGGCCGAAGGCAGTTGCACGATCGGCGGCAACCTAGCGGCCAACGCCGGCGGCACCCAGGTGCTGCGCTTCGGCAACGCGCGCGAACTCTGCCTGGGGCTCGAGGTCGTGACCGCGTCCGGCGAGGTCTGGGACGGGCTGTCGGGCCTGCGCAAGGACAACACCGGCTACGACCTGCGCGACCTCTTCGTCGGCAGCGAAGGCACGCTGGGCATCATCACCGCGGCGACGCTGAAGCTCTTCCCGCAGCCGGCAGCGGTGACGACGGCGCTGGCCGCCTGCTCCTCGCTGGACGACTGCGTCGCGCTGCTGAACCTGGCACGCACGCGCCTGGGCGCCGGGCTCACCGGTTTCGAGGTCATGGGCCGATTCGCGCTCGATCTGGTCGCGCGACACTTCCCGGCGCTGCCGCAGCCGCTGCCGGGCGCGCCTTGGACGGTGCTGCTGGAGCAGAGCGACACCGACGGCGAGGCTGCAGCGCAGGAGCGCTTCGAAGCCGTGCTCGGCGCGGCGCTGGAGGCCGGCTGCGTCGCCGACGCCGCGATCGCGTCCAGCCTGGCGCAGTCGCAGACGATGTGGCAGCTGCGCGAGTCGATCCCGCTGGCCCAGGCCGAGGAAGGCCTGAACATCAAACACGACATCGCGCTGCCGGTGTCGGCAATTCCCGGCTTCGTCGCCGCCACCGACGCGGCGCTGGCGGCGGCGATTCCCGGCGTGCGCCTGGTGTGTTTCGGCCACCTCGGCGACGGCAACCTGCACTACAACGTGCAGGCGCCGGCAGGCGAGGATGCGAAGCGCTTCCTGGCCAAGCAGGAGCCCGGCGTCAACCGCATCGTCTACGACGCGGTCGTCGCCTGCGGCGGCTCGATCTCGGCCGAACACGGCATCGGGCAGTTGAAGCGCGAGGAACTGGCCGAACGAAAGTCGCCGGTGGCGCTGGCGATGATGCGGGCGATCAAGGCCGCGCTCGACCCGCAGAACCTGCTGAACCCCGGGCGCGTGATCTAGCCCGAACGGCATCGCCCGCCAGCCCGGAGGGCCGCTACTGCAGCGGCCCCTTCAGCGCCCCGGGCAGCGGCACCGTCAGCACCTCGATGCCCTCGTCGCTGAGCGCCTGCCGCTCCTCGGGCGAGGTCTGGCCGCGGATGCCGCGGTTCTCGGCCTCGCCGTAGTGGATGCGGCGCGCTTCCTCGGCAAAACGTTCGCCGACGTCCTCGGTCTTGGCGAGCAGCTCCCGCACCGCACCCAGCCACATCGCCTGCAGGTCGGCCTCGGCCGGCGGCGCTTTCGGTGCTTCGGGCGCCGGTTCCTTGGCACCCGACAGGTTCAGGCGCGGCGCGCTCGGCAGCCGCGTGACGACGTGGTCGCCGCAGATCGGGCATTCGACCAGGCCGCGCCCGTTTTGGTCCATGAACTCGTCTTCCGACGCGAACCAGCCCTCGAAACGGTGGCCGTTCGTGCAGCGCAGGTCCAGCACCTTCATGCGGCTCAGGCGGCGGCGCCGTGCTCCGGGTCGGGGGTCCACGCGAGCGGCCAGGCACCGGCACGCCAGCGCTGCAGCCACTGCAGGCCGACGAGCGTCTTCACGTCGGGCAGGCCGTCGCTGGCCGCGAGCGCGTCGAGTTCGGCTTCGCTGAAACGCATCACCTCGACGAACTCGCCGTCGTCGAGCTTCTGTTCGCCGGCGATCAGGCCGCGGGCGAAATAGATCCAGATGCTCTCGGTCGAATAGGCGGCGGCGTTGTGGATCTCGCAGGCGAAGGCCCACTCGCGGGCGCGGAAACCCGTCTCCTCGTGCAGCTCGCGGCGCGCGCATTCGAGCGTGCTCTCGCCCGCGTCGCGTTTGCCGGCCGGGAACTCGACGATCGTGCGGCCGATCGGGTAGCGGTATTGGCGCACCAGCACGACGCGGCCGTCGTCGAGCAGCGGCACGACGGCCACCGCGCCGGGGTGGCGGATGTACTCGCGTGTCGCCGCGCTGCCGTCGGGCAGCACGACGTCGTCGCGGTGGACTTCGAGGAAACCGCCTTCGAGCAGCGTGCGTCCGCCGGTGCGGCGTTCGCGCAGGTGGCCGTCGTCGCCCGAGGCACTCATCCCTGAAACCCGGTCGAGCGCCGCGCCAGACCCTCGCCCCGCGGCGGTACGTCCAAGCTGCCGCCGTGGCCCGGCTCTGCCGGGCCACTGGCGGCGCCCCCTCGGGGGGGAGCGCCGAAGGCGCTACGGGGGGGGGCCATCAACTCGTCAGCGCTTTGACGATGGCGTCGCGGCACATCGCCATCAGGCCACCGGGCAGCAGGCCGAAGACCAGCACCGCCAGGCCATTGACCGCCAGCAGCGCGTTGACGCCGGTGCTCTGGCCGACGGGCGCGGTGAGCTTGGGCTCGTCGAAGTACATGAGCTTGACGATGCGCAGGTAGTAGAACGCGCCGATCAGCGACATCATCACCGCGAACACCGCCAGCCAGACGTAGCTCTCGACATTGGTCGAGACCAGCGCCTGCAGCACCGCGAGCTTGGCGTAGAAGCCGACCATCGGCGGCAGGCCGGCGAGCGAGAACATGAAGATGCTCATCACGCCGGCGATCCACGGGCTGCGGCGGCCGAGGCCGGCGAGGTCCTCGATCTGCTCGCTCTCGAAACCCTGGCGCGACAGCACCATGATCAGACCGAAGGTGCCCAGCGTCGTCAGCACGTAGGCGACGACGTAGAACATCGCCGAGCTGTAGGCGTTGCCGGCCGACAGCGTGTTGCCGCTGACGACGCCGGCCGACAGGCCCAGCAGGATGAAGCCCATCTGCGCGATCGTCGAGTACGCCAGCATGCGCTTCAGGTTGCTCTGCGCGATGGCGACGACGTTGCCGAGCAGCAGCGAGGCCACCGCCAGCACGATGAACATCTGCTGCCAGTCGACCGCCAGGCCCAGCATGCCTTCGACCAGCAGCCGGATCGTGATCGCGAAGGCGGCGAACTTGGGCGCGCCGCCGATCAGCAGCGTCACCGAGGTCGGCGCGCCCTGGTAGACGTCGGGTACCCACATGTGGAAGGGCGCGGCACCGAGCTTGAAGGCGACGCCGGCGACGACGAAGACGACGCCGAAGGTCAGCACCTCGCGGTTGATGTTCGGGTTGCTGGCGATCTGCTCGAAGACCTTGGGGATCTCGAGCGAACCGGTGGCGCCGTACATCATCGACAGGCCGTAGAGCAGGAAGCCGCTGGCGAGCGCGCCGAGCACGAAGTACTTCATCGCCGCCTCGGTGGCGACGGCGTGGTCGCGGCGCAGCGCGGCCAGCGCGTACAGCGACAGGCTCATCAGCTCCAGGCCGAGGTAGACGACGAGGAAGCTGTTGGCCGAGGTCATCACCGAGATGCCCAGCAGCACCATCAGCGCGAGCACGTAGAACTCGCCCTTCTGCATGTCGCGCGAGGCGAGCGTCGGCCGCGCGTAGGCGATGGTGGCGAGCACCGAGACGCCGGCGAAGAAGGCCAGCAGGTGGCCCATCGGGTCGGTCACCACCTGGCCGCCCATGCCGTAGGCGGTGTCGCCGATGTTGAACGAGCGCAGGTGCATGCCCGAGAACACCAGCACGCTGAGTTGCGTCAGCCAGAAGGTCGGCCGGCGCTCGGGGTCGGTAACGAAGAGATCGAGGATCGCGATCACGCAGATCGCGGCCAGCAGCCAGATCTCGGGCTGGAGGATGAGCCAGTTCATCGTGTTCATGTTCTGCATCACGCGGCTCGGGTCATTGCAGCTTCGAGGCGGCGACGTGCTTGAGCAGCTCGCCCACCGACACTTCCATCACGCTGGTGATGGGCTTGGGATACAGGCCCATCCACAGCACCGCAGCGGCCAGCAGTGCCAGCATCAGGAACTCGCGGGAACCGATGTCCTGCAACGCCTTCACGTGCTCGTTGGCGACCGGGCCGAAGTAGACCCGCTTGACCATCCACAGCGTGTAGCCGGCACCGAAGATCAGCGTTGTTGCGGCCAGGCCGGCAACCCAGAAGTCGTACTTCACCGCGCCCAGGATGACCATCCACTCGCCGACGAAGCCGGCGGTGCCCGGCAGACCGCAGTTGGCCATCGCGAACAGCACCGCGAAGGCGGCGAACTTCGGCATGGTGTTGGCGACGCCGCCGTAGGCCGAGATCTCGCGGCTGTGCACGCGGTCGTAGAGCACGCCGATGCACAGGAACATCGCGCCCGAGACGAAGCCGTGCGAGATCATCTGCACGATCGCGCCGGTGACGCCGAGTTCGTTGAAGATGAAGAAGCCCAGCGTGACGAAGCCCATGTGCGCGATCGACGAATACGCGACCAGCTTCTTCATGTCGCGCTGCACCAGCGCCACGAGGCCGATGTAGACCACCGCGATCAGCGACAGCGTGATGATCACCCAGGCGTATTCACGCGCGGCGTCGGGCGCGATCGGCAGCGAGAAGCGCAGGAAGCCGTAGGCGCCGAGCTTCAGCATGATCGCCGCCAGCACCACCGAGCCGCCGGTCGGCGCCTCGACGTGGGCGTCGGGCAGCCAGGTGTGCACCGGCCACATCGGCACCTTCACCGAGAACGCGGCGAAGAAGGCGACGAACAGCAGCGTCTGCACCGTCAGCGGCAGCGGCAGCTTGTGCCAGTCCTGGATCTCGAAGCTGCCGCCCGACTGGTAGTACAGGTACACCACCGCGACCAGCATCAGCAGCGAGCCCAGCAGCGTGTAGAGGAAGAACTTGAAGGCCGCGTAGACGCGCCGCTGCCCGCCCCAGACGCCGATGATGATGTACATCGGGATCAGGGTCGCTTCGAAGAAGACGTAGAACAGCAGGCCGTCGGCAGCCGAGAACACGCCGACCATCAGGCCGGAGAGGATCAGGAAAGCGCCGAGGTACAGGCCGACGCGGTCGGTGATGACCTGCCAGCCGGCGATGACGACGATGACGGTGATGAAGGCCGTCAGTGGCACGAACCACAGCGACAGGCCGTCGACGCCCAGGTGGTAGTGAACGTTGAAGCGCTCGATCCAGGAAACGTTCTCCTGGTACTGCAGCGCCGCCGTGCCGGCGTCGAAGCCGGTGACCAGCGGGACCGTCACCAGCAGGCTGACGACCGCGCCGACGAGAGCGATCCAGCGCGCGGCGTTGGGATGGCTGTCGCGCCCGATGGCCAGCAGCACGATCCCGAAGGCGATCGGCATCCAGATCGCAAGACTCAGAAGACCCATTCTTTGCTCTCTTGTTGTCCGGTCGCGCGCGTCAGCCCGCCAGGCCGCCGAAGAACGGCCACAGGCGCCAGGTCATGAAGCCGAAGATGCCCAGCAGCATGACCAGCGCGTACCAGTACAGGTGACCGGTCTGCACCCGGCGCAGCACGCCGGAGAACAGGCCGACCGCCTTGGCCGAGCCGTTGACGATCGCGCCGTCGATCAGGCCGACGTCGCCACCCTTCCACAGCCCGGTGCCCACGAGGCGCGCGCCGGCGGCGAGCACGTGTTCGTTGAACCAGTCCATGTAGTACTTGTTCTCGAGGACGGTGCGCAGCGGCCCCAGCGTTCGGTCCAGCGCCGCCGGGATCTGCGGCGCCTTCAGGTAGAACACCCAGGCGGTGACGACACCGGCCAGCGCGAGCCAGAACGGCGCCGTCGTGAACGCGTGCATCGCCATCGCCGCGGCACCGTGGAAACCTTCGGCCAGTTCGGCCATCGCCGGGTGCTTGGCGGCGTCGACGACGATCGCGCCGGCGAAGAAGTCGCCGTAGAGCATCGGGCCGATCGTCATGAAGCCGATCACGACCGAGGGCAGGGCCAGCAGCAGCAGCGGCGCGGTCACGACCCAGGGCGACTCGTGCGGGGTGGCGTCGTGGCCGTGGCCATGATCGTCGTGGGCGTGGTCGTCTTCCGGCGGGAAAGGCTTGTGGCGGAAACGCTCCTCGCCGTGGAAGACGAGGAAGTACATCCGGAACGAATAGAAGGCGGTGACGAAGACACCGGCAGTGACGGCGAACAGCGCGAAGCCGGCACCCGGCAGCTGGCTGGCGTGCACCGCCTCGATGATGCTGTCCTTGGAATAGAAGCCGGCGAACAGCGGCGTGCCGATCAGCGCCAGCGACCCGAGCAGCGCGGTGATCCAGGTGATCGGCATGTACTTGCGCAGGCCACCCATGTTGCGGATGTCCTGATCGTGGTGCATGCCGATGATCACCGAGCCCGCGGCCAGGAACAGCAGCGCCTTGAAGAACGCATGCGTCATCAGGTGGAACACCGCCACCGAGTAGGCCGACACACCCAGCGCCACCGTCATGTAGCCCAGCTGCGACAGCGTCGAGTAGGCGACGACACGCTTGATGTCGTTCTGGATGATGCCCAGGAAGCCCATGAAGAGCGCGGTGATCGAACCGATCACGAGCACGAAGTTCAGCGCCGTGTCGGACAGCTCGAACAGCGGCGACATGCGCGCCACCATGAAGATGCCGGCCGTGACCATGGTCGCGGCGTGGATCAGGGCCGAGATCGGGGTCGGGCCTTCCATCGAGTCGGGCAGCCAGACGTGCAGCGGGAACTGCGCGCTCTTGCCCATCGCGCCGATGAACAGGCAGATGCAGATCACCGTGATCAGCATCCAGTCCTGGCCCGGGAAGCCCATCGCCGCCAGCTGCGGCGCCTGGGCGAAGGCTTCTGCGTAGTCGAGCGTGCCGGCGTAGGCGACGATCAGGCCGATGCCCAGGATGAAGCCGAAGTCGCCGACCCGGTTCACCAGGAAGGCCTTCATGTTGGCGAAGGTCGCGCTCGGCTTCTTGAACCAGAAGCCGATCAGCAGGTAGCTCACCAGGCCCACCGCTTCCCAGCCGAAGAACAGCTGCAGGAAGTTGTTGCTCATCACGAGCATCAACATCGAGAAGGTGAAGAGCGAGATGTACGAGAAGAAGCGCTGGTAGCCCGGATCCTCTTCCATGTAGCCGATGGTGTAGATGTGCACCATCAGCGAGACGAAGGTGACGACGCACATCATCATCGCCGTCAGGCCGTCGACGAGGAAACCGACCTCCATCTTCAGGCCGCCGACGACGGCCCATTCGTAGATCGAGCCGGCGAAGCGCGCGCCGTCCATCGCCACGGCCTTGAGCACGATGGCCGAGCAGATGAACGAGATCAGCACGCCGAGGATGGTCACCGTGTGCGCGCCGCGGCGGCCGACGGCCTTGCCGGCCAGGCCCGCGACGAGCGCGCCCACCAGCGGCGCCAGCGGGACGGCGAGCAGAAGGTTTTGCGAAAGAGTTGCTGCCATGTCTCAGTCGTTCTGTTTGGCCGGGCTGTCCCAAGCGGACGCCGCGGAACCGGCTTGGCCGGGCCGCAGGCGTCGCCCCCCTGGGGGGCAGGCGCCGAAGGCGCTTCGGGGGGGGGTCATCTCATCAGCCCTTCAGTTCGTCGAGTTCCTCGACGTTGATCGACGCGCGGTTGCGGAACAGCACGACGAGGATCGCCAGCCCGATCGCCGACTCGGCGGCGGCGACGGTCAGGATGAAGAACACGAAGACCTGGCCCGCCATGTCGCCCAGGTAGTGCGAGAAGGCGACGAAGTTCAGGTTGACGGCCAAGAGCATCAGCTCGATGGCCATCAGCAGCACGATCAGGTTGCGCCGGTTCATGAAGATGCCGACGACCGACAGCGCGAACAGGATGCCGCCCAGCGACAGGTAGTGGCCTAGCGTGATCGGTCCGAGGCTCATGCTTGGCCTTCCTTGTTGTCGTTCGGCTCGGCGACACGCGCCGTGCTCACCTTCACCAGGCGCACGCGGTCGGCGCGCTTGACACGCACCGCGATCGCCGGGTCGAGGCGGCGGCTGTCCTTGCGATGGCGCAGCGTCAGCGCGATCGCGGCGACGATGGCCACCAGCAGCAGCACCGCCGCCAGTTGCAGCGGGTACAGGTAGTGGGTGTAGAGCTCGATGCCCAGCAGCCGGGTGTTGCCCATCTCCAGCGCCTGCGCCGACAGCTCGGGCGCGTGCGCCGGCTGGAAGCCACGCAGCAGCACCAGCGACATCTCGAGCGCGATCAGCGCGCCGACCATGCCCGCCAGCGGGAAGTGCTTCCAGAATCCGGCACGCACCGATTCGCTGTTGATGTCCAGCATCATGACGACGAACAGGAACAGCACCATCACCGCGCCGACGTAGACCAGCACCAGCACGATGGCCAGGAACTCGGCCTGCAGCAGCATCCAGATGCAGGCGGCGTTGAAGAACGCGAGCACGAGGTAGAGCACGCCGTGCACCGTGCTGCGGGCGGTGATCACGCGGAAGGCCGCGAACAGCATCACCGCCGCGAAGATGTAGAAAAGCGCCGTGGTCGTGTTCATGTTCTCAGCGGTAGGGAGCGTCCGCTTCGCGTTTCGCGGCGATCTCTTTTTCGTAGCGGTCGCCGACGGCCAGCAGCATGTCCTTGGTGAAGTACAGGTCGCCGCGCTTTTCGCCGTGGTACTCGAGGATGTCGGTCTCGACGATCGAGTCGACCGGGCAGCTCTCCTCGCAGAAGCCGCAGAAGATGCACTTGGTCAGGTCGATGTCGTAACGCGTCGTGCGGCGCGTGCCGTCGGCGCGCACGTCGCTCTCGATCGTGATCGCCATCGCCGGGCAGACGGCTTCGCAGAGCTTGCAGGCGATGCAGCGTTCCTCGCCGTTCTCGTAGCGGCGCAGCGCGTGCAGGCCACGGAAACGCGGGCTGAGCGGCGTCTTCTCCTCGGGATACTCGATCGTGATCGCCTTGGACAGGAAGTGCCTGCCGGTCAGCGCCATGCCCTTGAAGATCTCCGTGAGCATGAAGCTCGAGAACAGGTCCTTGATGGCGGAGGCGGTGGACATGCTGGCCCTCACTTCCAGATGTTGAACGGCGACTGGATCACCAGGCCGACGACGACCAGCCAGACCAGCGTCACCGGGATGAAGATCTTCCAGCCCAGACGCATGATCTGGTCGTAGCGGAAACGCGGCAGCGTCGCGCGCACCCACAGGAACAGCGTCACGACGACGAAGACCTTGGCGGCGAACCAGATCCAGCCGGGGATGAAGTCGAGGAAACCGAACGGGGGCAGCCAGCCGCCGAGGAACAGCAGCACGGTGAGCGTGCTCACCAGGATCATGTTGGCGTATTCGGCGAGGAAGAACATCGCGAACGCCATGCCCGAGTACTCGATCATGTGGCCGGCGACGATCTCCGACTCGCCTTCGACGACGTCGAAGGGCGAGCGGTTGGTCTCGGCCAGCCCCGAGATGAAGTAGACGAAGAAGATCGGCAGCAGCGGCAGCCAGTTCCAGGACAGGAAGCCGGCACCGAAGTCGGCGCCGATGCCGCGGCCCTGGGCCGCGACGATGCCGCCGAGGTTCAGCGTGCCCGAGACCATCAGCACGACGACGAGCGCGAAGCCCATCGCGATCTCGTAGCTGACCATCTGCGCCGAGGCGCGCAGCGCGCCGAGGAAGGCGTACTTCGAGTTCGAGGCCCAGCCGGCGATGATGACGCCGTAGACCTCGAGCGAGGTCACCGCCATCAGGAACAGCAGGCCGGCGTTGACGTCGGCGAGCACGACGTCGGGGCCGAACGGGATCACCGCCCAGGCGACCAGCGCCGGCGTGATCGTCATCACCGGGCCGACGAAGAACAGGCTCTTGCTGGCCGCGGTCGGGCGGATGATCTCCTTGAAGATCAGCTTGACCGCATCGGCGATCGGCTGCAGCAGGCCCCAGGGGCCGACTCGGTTGGGGCCGAGGCGGATCTGCGTGAAGCCGATGCCCTTGCGCTCCCACAGCGTGAGGTAGGCGACGCAGCCCATCAGCGGCAGCACGACGACGATGATCTTGATCAGCGTCCACGCCACCAGCCAGCCGTTGGCGCCGAGCGCGGCGCTGCCGTATTGGTTCAGGGTGTCGAGCATGCTCAGGCCTTCTCCACCGTGATCGGCCCGAACAGCGGCCCCAGCGCCACCGTGTCGGGATGGCCGGCGGCGACGCGAACGGCGCCGTCCGCGAGCCACGGTTCTTCACGCGCCGGCAGCACGACGGCGCCCTGCCCTTGCGCGACCAGCACCTTGTCGCCCGGGGCCAGACCGAGCTGGCGCCACAGCGACGACGGCAGGCCGATGCGCGGCACACGCGCGTCCGCGGTGCGCTGCAGCGGCGCCGAACGGCGCACCAGCAGGTCGGTGGCGTAGATCGGCACGTCGGCGATGCGTTCGAGGCCGGTCTCGGTCGCGGCCGAAGAGGCGGCAGCCGGCAGCGGCGAGTTGTCCAGCCGCGCGGCGATCGTCGCCGGGTCGCCCAGCGCTTCGGCACGCACCGCTTCGGCGCTGTCGTGTTCGAAGCCCGGCAGGCCCAGCAGGTTGCCGAGCACACGCAGCACCTTCCAGCCCGGACGCGTCTGGCCCAGCGGGCGCACGACGCCCTGGAAGCTCTGCAGCCGGCCTTCGGCGTTGACGAAGCTGCCGGCGGTTTCGGTGAACGGCGCGATCGGCAGCATCACGTCGGCGTGTTCGGCCATCGCGTCCTGGAACGGCGACAGCGCGACCACCAGCCCCGAGCCGCCGAGCGCAGCGCGCGCGGCAGCGGCGTCGGCCGCGTCGAGCACGGGCTCGAGGTTGAGTGCGATCAGCGCCTTCATCGGCTGCGTCAGCATCTGGCCGGCGTTCAGGCCGCCTTCGCCCGGCAGCGCGCCGACGAGCTGCGCGCCGACGCTGTTGGCCGCTTCACCCAGATAACCGACGCTGGCGCCAGTGTGTTCGGCGATCCACTGCGCCAGCGCCAGCAGTGCCGAAGCCTGCGGATGCTGGGCGGCGGCGTTGCCGAGCAGCACAGCCTTGCGTTCACCGGCCAGCAGCGCGTCGGCCGCGGCCTGGGCGGCCGCGCCCGGCTGGGCGGCCACCGGTGCGGCCACGCCCTTGGCGGCCGCCACCGCGGCGGCGATCTCGGCGAGCGCGCCGTGCCAGGCCGAGGGCCGCGCGGCGACGTGGCCGGCCAGCGCCAGCGCCCAGTCCTCGCGCGACGCGGACAGCGAATGGATGCGCGCGCCGTGGCGCGCCGCCTGACGCAGGCGCTGCGCGAACAGCGGCTGATCCTTGCGCAGGAAGGAGCCAACGACCAGCGCGGCGTCCAGCGTTGACAGCGCGGCGATCGGCAGCCCCAGCCAGCGCGCGCGGCCGGCGGGTGCGACGTTGGCGAAGTCGGCGTGGCGGGTGCGGAAGTCGACGCTCTGGCTGCCCAGGCCGCGCACCAGCCTGGCCAGCAGGTGCAGTTCCTCGACCGTCGAATGGGCGCTGCCGAGCGCGCCGATGGACTCGGCGCCGAACTCGGCCTTGACGCGTTTCAGGCCGTCGGCGACGTAGCCCAGCGCGGTGTTCCAGTCCACCGCCTGCCACTGGCCGCCCTGCTTGATCATCGGTTCGGTCAGGCGCGACGGGCTGTTCAGCGCGTCGTAGCTGAAGCGGTCGCGGTCGGCGATCCAGCACTCGTTGACGTCCTCGTTCTCGAACGGGACGACACGCATGACCTTGTTGCCCTTGACCTGGACGATCAGGTTGGCGCCGGTGGCGTCATGCGGGCTGACGCTGCGGCGGCGCGACAGCTCCCAGGTGCGGGCGCTGTAGCGGAAGGGCTTGCTCGTGATCGCGCCGACCGGGCACAGGTCGATCATGTTGCCGGAGATCTCGCTGTCGACGGTGTTGCCCAGCATCGTCGTGATCTCGCTGTGCTCGCCGCGGTTGACCATGCCGAGCTCCATGACCCCGCCGATCTCCTGGCCGAAGCGCACGCAGCGCGTGCAATGGATGCAGCGCGTCATCTCCTCCATGGCCAGCAGCGGCCCGACGTCCTTGTGGAAGACGACGCGCTTTTCCTCGCTGTAGCGCGAGGCGCTGCCGCCGTAGCCGATCGCCAGGTCCTGCAGCTGGCACTCGCCGCCCTGGTCGCAGATGGGGCAGTCCAGCGGATGGTTGATCAGCAGGAACTCCATCACGCCCCTCTGGGCGCGCTGGGCCTTCTCGCTGTTGGTGCGCACCACCATGCCCTGCGTGACCGGGGTCGCGCAGGCCGGCATCGGCTTCGGGGCCTTCTCGATCTCGACCAGGCACATGCGGCAGTTGGCCGCGATCGAGAGCTTCTTGTGGTAGCAGAAGTGGGGGACGTAGGTGCCGGCCGCGTCGGCGGCATGCATCACCATGCTGCCTTCGGCGACCTGGACCTTTTTGCCGTCGAGTTCGATTTCGATCATGGGTGCCCTAGACCGGCTGGGAGACCATGCAGGTCCTGTGTTCGACGTGGTAGGCGAATTCGTCGCGGAAGTGCTTGAGCATGCCCTGCACCGGCATCGCCGCCGCATCGCCCAGCGCGCAGATCGTGCGCCCCTTGATGCCGTCGGCCACCGAGTCGAGCAGCGCAAGGTCCTCGGCGCGGCCCTTGCCGGTCTCGATGCGATCGACCAGGCGCCAGAGCCAGCCGGTGCCTTCGCGGCAGGGCGTGCACTGGCCGCAGCTCTCGTGCTGGTAGAAGTAGGACAGGCGCAGCAGGCTCCTGACCATGCAGCGCGTGTCGTTCATCACGATCACAGCGCCCGAACCCAGCATCGAGCCCGCCTTGGCGATGGCGTCGTAGTCCATCGTCAGGTCCATCATCACCTTGGCCGGCAGCACCGGAGCCGACGAGCCGCCCGGGATCACCGCCTTCAGCTTGCCGCCCTTCACGCCGCCGGCGAGTTCGAGCAGGGTCGCGAACGGCGTGCCCATCGGCACCTCGAAGTTGCCCGGGCGTTCGACGTCGCCGACGACCGAGTAGATCTTGGTGCCGCCGTTGTTCGGCTTGCCGACCTCCAGGTAGGCCTGGCCGCCGTGGTTGATGATCCACGGCACCGCGGCGAAGGTCTCGGTGTTGTTGATCGTCGTCGGCTTGCCGTACAGGCCGAAGCTGGCCGGGAACGGCGGCTTGAAACGCGGCTGGCCCTTCTTGCCCTCGAGCGACTCGAGCAGCGCGGTCTCTTCGCCGCAGATGTAGGCGCCGAAGCCGTGGAAGGCGTGCAGCTGGAAGCCGTGCTGCGAGCCGAGGATGTTGTCGCCGAGGAAGCCGGCGGCACGCGCCTCGTCCAGCGCCTCCTCGAAGCGCTGGTAGACCTCGAAGATCTCGCCGTGGATGTAGTTGTAGCCGGTGCGGATGCCCATCGCGTAGGCCGCGATGCACATGCCCTCGATCACCACGTGCGGGTTGTACGAGAGGATGTCGCGGTCCTTGCAGGTGCCAGGTTCGCCCTCGTCGGAGTTGCAGACCAGGTACTTCGGGCCCGGGTACTGGCGCGGCATGAAGCTCCACTTCAGCCCGGTCGGGAAACCCGCGCCGCCGCGGCCGCGCAGGGCCGAGAGCTTGATCTCGGCGATGACCTGGTCCGGCGTCAAACCCGGGCCGCCGTCAGCGCCCAGGATCTTCTTCAGCGCCGAGTAGCCGCCGCGTGCGACGTAGTCGGCCAGGCGCCAGTTGCGGCCGTCGAGGCCGGCGTAGATCTGCGGCTGGATGTGGCGGCCGTGGAAGCAGGTCTCGACACCGCGCGTCTGGAACTTCGACAGGTCGAGCATGCTCATCCTTCCTTGCGCAGCGTCTCGATCAGCTCGTCGAGCCGGCCGTCACTCATGAAGCTGAGCATCTGGCGGTCGTTGACCAGCATCACCGGGGCGTCGGCGCAGGCCCCCAGGCACTCGCTGGGCTGGACCGTGAACAGCCCGTCCTCGGTGGTGCCGTAGGGCTTGACGCCGAGCTTCTTGCAGACGTGGTCGAGCGCGTGCTCGCCGTCGCGCAGCTGGCAAGGCAGGTTGGTGCAGACGTTGAGCTTGTACTTGCCCACCGGCTGCTGGTTGTACATGTTGTAGAAGGTCGTGACCTCGTGCACCGCGATCGCGGGCATGCCCAGGTAGGCGGCGATCGCCTCCTCGGACTCCGGGGTCACGAGGCCCTGCTCGTGCTGGACGATCGCCAGGCAGGCCATGACGGCCGACTGTTTCTGGTCGGCGGGGAACTTGGCCACTTCACGCGCGAAGCGCGCCAGGGTGGCGTCGGAAAAACTCATCGATCGACCTCGCCGAACACGATGTCCATGGTGCCGATGATCGCGACCGCGTCGGCGAGCATGTGGCCGCGCGAGAGCTCGTCGAGCGCGGCCAGATGCACGAAACCGGGCGGTCGGATCTTCATCCGGTAGGGCTTGTTGGCCCCGTCGCTGATCAGGTAGATGCCGAACTCGCCTTTCGGGTGTTCGACGGTCGCGTAGGCCTCGCCCTCGGGGACGTGCATGCCTTCGCTGAAGAGCTTGAAGTGGTGGATCAGCTCTTCCATGTTGGACTTCATGTCCACGCGTGCCGGCGGCGCCACCTTGTGGTTGTCGGTGATCACGGGCCCCGGGTTCGCGCGCAGCCAGTCGACGCACTGCTGGATGATGCGGTTGGACTGGCGCATCTCTTCCATGCGCACCAGGTAGCGGTCGTAGGTGTCGCCGGTGACGCCCACCGGGATGTCGAAGTCCACCAGCTCGTAGGCGTCGTAGGGCTGCTGCTTGCGCAGGTCCCAGGCGACGCCGGAGCCGCGCAGCATCGGGCCGGTGAAGCCCAGGTTCAGCGCGCGTTCGGCGGTGACGACACCGATGCCGACGGTGCGCTGCTTCCAGATGCGGTTGTCGGTGAGCAGCGTCTCGTAGTCGTCGACGCGGCTGGGGAAACGCTTGACGAAGTCCTCGATGAAGTCGAGCAGCGAACCCTGGCGGTTCGTATTCAGCTCCTTCATCGCACGCTCGTTGCGGATCTTGCTGAAGGTGTACTGCGGCATCGTGTCCGGCAGATCGCGGTAGACGCCGCCCGGACGGAAATAGGCCGCGTGCATGCGCGCGCCCGACACGGCCTCGTACATGTCGAGGATGTCCTCGCGCTCGCGGAACGCGTACAGGAACACGTTCATCGCGCCGCAGTCCAGCGAGTGCGTGCCCAGCCACAGCAGGTGGTTCAGCAGCCGCGTCAGCTCGGCGAACATCGTTCGGATGTACTTCGCGCGCAGCGGCACATCGACACCCAGCAGCTTCTCGACCGCCAGGCAGTAGGCCTGCTCGTTGACCATCATCGACACGTAGTCGAGACGGTCCATGTAGGGCAGCGTCTGCAGGAAGGTCTTGGTCTCGGCCAGCTTCTCGGTCGCGCGGTGCAGCAGGCCGATGTGCGGGTCGGCGCGCTGGATGACCTCGCCGTCGAGTTCGAGCACCAGGCGCAGCACGCCGTGAGCGGCCGGGTGCTGCGGCCCGAAGTTGAGCGTGTAGTTCTTGATTTCGGCCATCAGTGCAGCCCGCCGTAGTTGTCCTCGCGCACGACGCGCGGAACGATCTCGCGCGGCTCTATCGTCACCGGCTGGTAGATCACGCGCTTCTTCTCCGGGTCGTAGCGCATCTCGACGTGGCCCGAGACCGGGAAGTCCTTGCGCATCGGGTGGCCGATGAAGCCGTAGTCGGTGAGGATGCGGCGCAGGTCGACGTGGCCTTCGAAGACGATTCCGAAGAGGTCGAAGGCCTCGCGCTCGAACCAGTTGGCCGAGGCCCAGACCTCGTGCACCGAGGCCACCGCGGGCAGGTCGTCGTCGGGACAGAAGACCTTGAGCCGCAGGCGCCAGTTGTGCGTCACCGACAGCAGGTGCGAGACGACGCAATAGCGCGGGCCGTCCCAGGGCTGGTTGCGGTACTCGGAGTAGTCGACCCCGCACAGGTCGACGAGCTGCTCGAAGCGCAGCCCCGGGTCTTCGTGCAGGATGCGCGCAACCTGCAGGTAGTCGGCTGCGCCGACGGTGATCGTGATCTCGTCGAGGGCACGCACGGTCGTGCGGACCTTGCCGGCGAGAGCGCCCTCGAGTGTCTTCTGCAGGGTGTCGAGTCGGGTGCTCATCGTGCTGATCGCGCCTTCAGCGCGCGATGGTGTTTTCGCGGCGGATCTTGCTCTGCAGCTGCAGGATCCCGTAGAGCAGCGCCTCGGCCGTCGGTGGGCAGCCGGGCACGTAGACGTCCACCGGCACGATGCGGTCGCAGCCGCGCACGACGGAGTAGCTGTAGTGGTAGTAGCCGCCGCCGTTGGCGCAGGAGCCCATGCTCAGCACCCAGCGCGGTTCGGCCATCTGGTCGTAGACCTTGCGCAGCGCCGGCGCCATCTTGTTGCACAGCGTGCCGGCGACGATCATCAGGTCGCTCTGCCGCGGGCTGGGGCGGAACAGCATGCCGAAGCGGTCGATGTCGTAACGCGCGGCGCCGGCGTGCATCATCTCGATGGCACAGCAGGCCAGACCGAAGGTCATCGGCCACAGCGACCCGGTCTTGGACCAGTTGATCAGCTTGTCCACCGAGGTGGTGACGAAGCCTTCCTTGATGACGCCTTCGATTCCCATACGTGTCTCCTGGCGGGCTTGGGATCAGTCCCAGTCCAGCGCACCCTTCTTCCACTCGTAGACGAAGCCGACGACGAGGATGCCGAGGAACAGCATCATCGCCCAGAACCCCGTCGCGCCGATGTCGCGCAGGGCCACGGCCCAGGGGAAGAGGAAGGCGATCTCGAGATCGAAGAGGATGAACAGGATGGCAACGAGGTAGTAGCGCACATCGAACTTCATGCGCGCGTCCTCGAAGGCCTCGAAGCCGCATTCGTAGGGGCTGTTCTTCTCGGTGTCCGGCCGGTTGGGGCCGAAGATGAAGCCGAGAACCTGGGGTGCGACCCCGATGGCCAGCCCGACGAATATGAACAGGATGACGGGGAGGTAGCCTTGGATGTCCATCTTGTCTTTGATCCTTGTCAGAGTCCCGTCAGGTTCTGTCAGGTCGAAAAAAAACGCGCCTCGGAACAGTCTACGACTGCCCGGGGGGCGCGCTTTGCCATCCCTTGCGGATTGCTCCTCGGAACGGCGTCGCCGGAGGCTTGGACCACCTCCGGACAACACGTCACTCGGTCTTTTGGTGCCGACGGCGAGACTCGAACTCGCACAGCTTTCGCCACTACCCCCTCAAGATAGCGTGTCTACCAATTTCACCACGTCGGCAAGACGTCAAACTTTCTTGGCGCTTCCTGTCCGGTTGGCATGAGGGTCGCTCTCCGGACAAAGAAGCATTCTATATTGCTTTGTGCTTTCTTTCTTGGAAAGCCTTACAGACGATTCAGTCAGGCTCAATTGCCACCGGCGGCGCCGGAGGCCGGCGTCGCCGGCACCAGCGGCTGCGTGCCGGGGATGACACCTGCAGCCGGCGCGCTGGCTGCTGCCGGAGCCGGGGCGGCGCGATCGAGCACGCTCGACGCCTCTTGCGCCGGGCCGCGCACGCTGTTGGACATGAAGGCCAGCGTCAGCGTGCAAATGAAGAACAGCGTCGCGCAGGCCGCGGTGGAACGCGACAGGAAGTTGGCGCTGCCGGTGGCACCGAACAGGCTGCCCGACGAGCCGCCGCCGAAAGACGCGCCCATGTCGGCGCCCTTGCCGTGCTGGATCAGCACGAGGCCGATCATGGCCAGCGCCGACAGGATCTGCAGGACGAGGATGAGGTTCATCCAGATGTGCATGGGAAAACTCCGGGGAAATCTCAGGCCGCGGCGCGGCAGATCGCGATGAAGTCGGCGGCTTTCAGCGACGCACCGCCGATCAGCCCGCCGTCGATGTCGGGTTGTGCGAACAGGATCTTGGCGTTGTCCGCCTTGACGCTGCCGCCGTAGAGGATGCGCATGCCGTCGCCGCGGCCAGTGGCCGCGTGCAGCTGCGCGCGCAGCACCGCATGCACCGCCTGCGCCTGTTCGGGCGTCGCGGTGCGGCCGGTGCCGATGGCCCAGACGGGCTCGTAGGCGACGACGATTTCGCTGGCGCAATGCGTCAGCTGGTGGATCACCGCCGACAGCTGGCGCTTGACGACGGCCTCGGTCTCGCCGGCGTCGCGCTGTTCCAGCGTCTCGCCGACGCAGACGACGGGCGTCACGCCGCGCGCCAGCGCCGCCTGCGCCTTGCGTGCGACGACCTGGTCGCCTTCGGCGTGGTAGGCGCGGCGTTCGGAGTGGCCGACGATGGCGTAGCGGCAGCCGCATTCGGCCAGCATCGCCGCCGAGACTTCGCCGGTGTAGGCGCCCTGCTCGTGCTCGGAGACGTCCTGCGCACCCCAGCGCAGATCGCTGCCGGCGAGCGTGGCCGCGGTTTCGGAGAGGAAGACGAAGGGCACGCAGACGGCTACGTCGGCGGCATAGGGACGGCCACCGATCAATGCCGCCAGCAGCTCGGCGTTCGCCGGGCGGCTGCCATGCATCTTCCAGTTGCCCACCACGAGCTTGCGTCGCATCTTGTGAGTCCTTGAAGTTCGGTTTACCAGGCCAGCACGATCTTGCCGACGTGCGAGCCCGATTCCATCAGCGTGTGCGCCGCGGCCGCCTCAGCGGCCGGGAACACCTGGTGGACGACGGGCCGCACGCTGCCGGCCTCGATCAGTGGCCAGACGTTTTCGCGCAGCGAACGCGCGAGAGCAGCCTTGTAGGCCACGCTGCGCGGGCGCAGCGTCGAGCCCGTGATCGTGATGCGCTTGCGCAGCACGAGGCCGGCGTCGAAGCCGCTGGCCGTGCCGCCCTGCACCGCGATGATCGCGAGCCGGCCGTCCTCGGCCAGGCACTCGACCTCGCGCGCCACATAGTCGCCGGCGACCATGTCGAGCACGACGTCGACGCCGCGGCCGCCGCCGCTCAGGCGCTTCGCCTCGGCAACGAAGTCCTGCGTGCGGTAGTTGATCGCATGGTCGGCACCGACGGCCAGCGCGGCGGCGCACTTCTCGTCGCTGCCGGCGGTGACGAACACCGTCGCACCGAAGGCCTTGGCGAGCTGGATCGCGGTGACGCCGATGCCGCTCGTGCCACCCTGCACCAGCAGCGTCTCGCCGCGCGCCAGGCGCGCGATCTGGAAGACGTTCTGCCAGACGGTGAAGAAGGTCTCGGGCAGGCTCGCGGCCTCGATCGCCGACAGGCCCTTGGGCAGCGGCAGGCACTGCACCGCCGGGGCGGCGCAGAACTCGGCGTAACCGCCACCGGTCACCAGCGCGCAGACCGCGTCGCCGAGCGCCAGCCCCGCCGCGGCGAGGTCGGCTGCCGAGCCGCCGGCCACCGTGCCGGCGACCTCCAGACCCGGAAGGTCGGAGGCGCCCGGCGGCGGCGGGTAGTGCCCCTTGCGCTGCAGCACGTCCGGGCGGTTGACGCCCGAAGCCTGCACCGCGATCAGCAACTCGCCGGCCGCCGGCACCGGCACCGGGCGCTGCACCAACTGCAGCACCTCGGGCCGGCCGAAACGGCTGATCTCGACCGCGCGCATCGTGTGCCCGTTTACTCCTGGCCCGGGGCGCGTTCGGCGCCGACGGCCGGAGCCTCGTTCACGGCCGGCACGTCGGCAGCCGGCGCCTCGGTCGGCGCGGCGGCTTCGGCACGCGGCTCGCGCGGTTCACGCGGCTCGCGTTCGCGGCGCGGGCGGTCGCCGCGGTCGCTGCGTTCACCACGGTCGCTGCGCTCGCGGCGCGGACGCTCTTCCTCGACAAAGCCTTCCGGCCGGTCGAGCAGCGCCTTCATGCTGAGCTTGATGCGGCCCTTCTCGTCGGTCTCGAGCACCTTGACCTTGATGACCTGGCCTTCTTCGAGGAAGTCGGTGACCTTCTCGACGCGCTGGTGCGCGATCTGGCTGATGTGCAGCAGGCCGTCCTTGCCGGGCAGGATGTTGACCAGGGCGCCGAAGTCCAGGATCTTGGTGACCGGGCCTTCGTAGATCTTGCCGATCTCGGCTTCGGCCGTGATCTCCTCGATGCGCTTTTGCGCATGCGCGGCCTTGTCGGCGTCGGTGCTGGCGATCGTGATCGTGCCGTCTTCGCCGATGTCGATCGTGCAGCCGGTCTCTTCGGTCAGCGCGCGGATCGTCGCGCCGCCCTTGCCGATGACGTCACGGATCTTCTCCGGGTTGATCTTCATCGTGTACAGACGCGGGGCGAACTGGCTCACCTCGGTCTTGGCGCCGCCGACGGCCTCGACCATCTTGCCCAGGATGTGCAGGCGCGCTTCCTTGGCCTGCGCCAGCGCGACCTGCATGATTTCCTTCGTGATCCCCTGGATCTTGATGTCCATCTGCAGCGCGGTGATGCCGGTGCCGGTGCCTGCGACCTTGAAGTCCATGTCGCCGAGGTGATCCTCGTCACCGAGGATGTCGGTCAGCACGGCGAAGCGGTTGCCTTCCTTGATCAGGCCCATCGCGATGCCGGCGACGTGCGCCTTCAGCGGCACGCCGGCGTCCAGCAGCGACAGGCAGCCGCCGCAGACCGAGGCCATGGACGACGAGCCGTTGGACTCGGTGATCTCCGAGACCACGCGCATCGTGTACGGGAACTCGTCCTTCTTCGGCAGCACCGCGACCAGCGCGCGCTTGGCCAGACGGCCGTGGCCGATCTCGCGGCGCTTGGGGCTGCCCACGCGGCCCGTCTCGCCGGTGGCGAACGGGGGCATGTTGTAGTGCAGCATGAAGCGGTCTTCGAACTCGCCGGCGAGCGCGTCGATGCGCTGCGCGTCGCGTTCGGTGCCCAGCGTCGCGGCCACCAGCGCCTGCGTCTCGCCGCGCGTGAACAGCGCCGAGCCGTGGGTGCGCGGCAGCACGCCCGAGCGGATCTCGATCGGACGCACGGTGCGCGTGTCGCGACCGTCGATGCGCGCCTCGCCGGCCAGGATCTGGCCGCGCACGATGCGCGCTTCGATCTCGAACAGGAGGCCTTCGACGGCGACCGCATCGAAGGCGACGCCTTCTTCCTTCAGCGCGGCGAAGACGCTGGCGGTGACGGCGCGGGTGGCCTGGGTGCGGGCCTGCTTGCTGCGGATCTGGTAGGCGGCGCGCAGCGGCTCTTCGGCCAGCGCGGTGACCTTGGCGATGAAGGGCTCGTCCTTGGCCGGCGGCTGCCAGGTCCATTCCGGCTTGCCGGCTTCGCGCACCAGTTCGTTGATGGCGGCGATCGCCACCTTGCCCTGGTCATGGCCGAAGACGACGGCGCCCAGCATCACTTCCTCGGACAGCTGCTGCGCTTCGGACTCGACCATCAGCACGGCGGCTTCGGTGCCGGCGACGACCAGTTCCATCTGGCTGTCGGCCAGCTGCGCGGCACTCGGGTTGAGCACGTATTCGCCGTTGACGTAGCCGACGCGCGCGGCGCCGATCGGGCCGTTGAACGGGATGCCGCTGATCGACAGCGCGGCGCTGGTCGCGATCATAGCCGGGATGTCGGCCTGGACCTCGGGGTTCAGGCTCAGCACGTGGATGACGACCTGGACTTCGTTGAAGAAGCCTTCGGGGAACAGCGGGCGGATCGGGCGGTCGATCAGGCGCGAGGTCAGCGTCTCGAGTTCGCTCGGGCGGCCTTCACGCTTGAAGAAGCTGCCCGGGATCTTGCCGGCGGCGTAGGTCTTCTCGATGTAGTCGACGGTCAGCGGGAAGAAGTCCTGGCCGGCCTTGGCGTCGGTCTTGGCGACCACGGTGGCGAGCACCACGGTGTCATCGACGCTGACGACGACGGCGCCGCTGGACTGGCGCGCGATCTCGCCGGTCTCCATCGTGACCTGATGCGAGCCCCATTGGAAGCTCTTCGTGATCTTGTTGAACATGCTCATGGGCATTGCCTTTCGGTTGGGGGCCGGCGCGATGCCATTCCAGTGAAACCCTGTGTCAGGCGTCGTTGGAATGACACGGCTGCGTCCGTGCCCGTTGATGAAAAAAAGAACGGAAAGGGGTCGTCGCGAAGCGGCGACCCCGCCCTCGTATTTACTTGCGAAGACCCAGCTTGGCGATCAGCGCGGTGTAGCGCTCGGGCGCGCGGTCCTTCAGGTAGGACAGCAGGCGCTTGCGCTGGTTGACCATCTTCAGCAGACCGCGGCGGCCGTGGTGGTCCTTCAGGTGCTGCTTGAAGTGGGGCGTCAGCTCGTTGATGCGAGCGGTCAGCAGCGCGACCTGGACTTCCGGGGACCCGGTGTCGTTGGCGCCACGGGCGTTGGAGGCCACGATTTCGGCCTTCTTCGCGATATCGAGAGACATGCGGTTTTCCTCTTGACGAGTGGAAACCGCCCTGGACGCCGTGCGCCGGTTGCGGTTTCCGTGTTGCGGACTTGCGGAACACCAGTGAAACCGACCGGTGCCGTGCTGTTCTCCCGTGCCCAGTAGGACATAGGCGAACACGTGATTATAGACGGATCGCGGCCGCCAGCCTTTGCAGCCCGGCGTCCAGCCGCGCGGGGTCGCGCGAAGCGAAGCACCAGCGCAGCCAGCCCTCGCCTTCGCTGCCGAAGGCCGCCCCGGGCGCCAGCCCCAGGCCGTGCTCGCGCACCAGTTCCTTGGCGAAGGCGAGCGAGTCGTCGCGGCCTTCGACGCGGAAGAAGGCGTACATGCCGCCGGGCGGTGTCGCCACCGTCACGCCGGGCAGCGCCTGCAGCCCCGTGACGAGGCGGTCGCGGCAGGCGCCCAGCCGCGCCACCAGGCCGGGCACGAAGTCGTCGGCGATGGCCAGTGCAGCCAGCCCGCCGCGCTGCACGAAGACCGGCGCGCAGGAGCTGTTGAACTCGAGCAGCTTGCCGATACCGTCGTGGTGGCCGGCCGGCAGCACCAGCCAGCCCAGGCGCCAGCCGGTCATCAGAAAACTCTTGCTGAAGCTGTGCACGACCACCAGCCGGTCGTCCGGGCCGGCGATGTCGAGAAAACTCGGCGCCGCCTTCGCGTCGCCTTCGAAGTACAGGCGCTCGTAGACCTCGTCGGCGACGATCCAGGTGCCGGTCTTGCGGCAGTGCGCCAGGATGGCCTGCTGCTCGGCGCGTGTCAGCGTCCAGCCGGTCGGGTTGTTCGGCGCGTTGACCAGCAGCACGCGGCTACGCTCGGTGACACGCGAGAGCAGCTCGTCCAGGTCCAGCGCCCAGCGCCCGCCCTGCGGCCGCAGCGGCACGCGCGTGACGGTCGCGCCCAGGATCGCCGGCTGCGCCGTCAGGTTGGGCCAGACCGGCACGACGGCGACGACTTCGTCGCCGGCGCCGACGAGCAACTGCATCGCCAGCATCAACGCGTTCACGCCCGAGGACGTGACGGCGATGCGGCCGGCGTCGACCGGGCCGTGCAGCGCGCTGGCGTAGGCCGCGATCGCCGCGCGCAGCTCGGGCAGGCCGAGGTTGTGCGAATAAAAGGTCTCGCCGGCTTCGAGCGAACGCGCCGCGGCCAGCCGCACCGGCTCGGGCGTGACCTCGTCGCTCTCGCCGAACCAGAACGCGAGCACGTCGTCGCGGCCCAGGCCGGCGTTGGCGACTTCGCGGATCTTGGAGGCAGGCAGGGTCTGGATGGCGTCGCGCATCGGGTTCTCGGGCTCAGTTGGGGCGGTTCATGCGGCAGGTGGTCGGCTGTGCGACGGCAGCGGCGTCCAGGCGCCGCAGCGTCTTGAAGCCGTAGCCCGAGCCTTCGACGTCGTGCGGCACGGCCTTGCCGCCGGCACGCTCCATCACGCTGACGACCAGCGGCTGCTGCAGTTGGTGGTCTTCGGCGCGCATCGTCGCGCGGTGCAGGCCGCCGAGCGTCGCGCCATCGTAGGCAAGGCCCTCGAAGGCGCGCGCGACCGCGGCGGCTTCGGTGCTGCGCGCGCGTTCGATCGCCGCCGCCAGCATCTCGACCATCACCTGCATGCGCGCGTGCACGTAGTCTTCGCGCGGGTCGGGGAAACGTTTGCGGAAGGCGGCGTAGAAGGCCTCGGCCGGCGCGCCGCCGACGTTCGGGTGCCATTCGGCCACCGCCAGCACCGAGCCGATGCCGGCGTCGCCCACCGCCGCCGGCACGCCCAGCGCGTTGCCGTAGAAGGTGTAGAGCCTGGCGTCACTGCCGACCTCGCGCAGCGCGCGCACGAGCAGCGTCAGGTCATTGCCCCAGTTGCCGGTCAGCACCGCCTGCGCGCCGCTGGCCTTGATCTTCGCGGCGTAGGGAATGAAGTCCTTCACCCGGCCCATCGGATGCAACTCGTCACCGACGATCTGGATGTCGGGGCGCTTGGCAGCGATCATCTCGCGCGCCTTGCGGTTGACGTGCTGGCCGAAGCTGTAGTCCTGGCCGATGAGGTAGACCTTCTTCACCGAGCGGTCGCCCTGCAGCACGTCGGTCAGCGCCGCCAGCCGCATGTCGGCGTGGGCGTCGAAGCGGAAGTGCCAGAAGCTGCAGCGTTCGTTGGTCAGCGCCGGGTCGACCGCCGAGTAGTTCAGAAAGATCGCGCGCCGCTCGGGCTCGCGGGCGTTGTGTTTGTCCAGCGCGTCGACCAGCGCCGCCGCGGTGGCCGAGCTGTTGCCCTGCAGCACGAAGGCGATGCGCTGGTCCAGCGCCGAGCGCAGCAGCGACAGCGCCTCTTCGGTCGAGCCCTTGCTGTCCAGGCGCACCAGCTCCAGCGGCCGCGCACCGCCGGGCAGACGCACGCCGCCACGGCTGTTGACCCGCTCGACCGCCCACTGGATGTTGCGCGCGACGGCGTCGCCGGCGTTGGCGAAGGCGCCCGACAGGCCTTCGATCAGCGCCAGCTTGATCGGCTCGCGCGCCACGGCGCCGGGCTGGGCGTGCAGCGGAGCGGCCAGGCCGGCGGCGGCCAGCGCCAGCCAGGCGCGGCGCGTCAGGGAGGAGGGTTTCATCGCGGGGAATCCGGGTGCGGATGCGGCGACGGCGCCGCCATCGAGGAGCCGGCCCTGGCCGGGCCGGCAGGAGCGGCGATTCTAGGAGGCTGCCGCCGAGAGCTCGTCCAGCGGCCAGCGCGGCCGCACGTCGAAGGCGCCGTCGGTGCTGCCGGCGGCCAGGCCGCGCTCCAGCCGCATCGCCGCGGCCATCGCGATCATGGCGCCGTTGTCGGTACACAGCGCCAGCGGCGGGTAGTGGACCTGGGCCCCGAGCTGCTTCGCCCCGGCGTCCAGCGTCTGGCGCAGCCGCTGGTTGGCGCCGACACCGCCGGCGACGACAAGCCGCTTCGTGCCGCTGGCCTTCAGTGCGCGCAGCGCCTTGGCCGCGAGCACGTCGACGATCGCCGCCTGGGTCGAGGCCGCCAGATCGGCAAGCGCCTGCTCGCAGACATTGGTGCCCAGCTTGCGATGCTGGGTCATCACGGCGGTCTTCAGGCCGGCGAAGGAGAAGTCCAGGTCGCCGCTGTGCAGCAGCGGCCGCGGCAGCGCGTAGGCCTTCGGGTCGCCGAACTCGGCCAGCCGCGCCAGCGCCGGACCGCCCGGGTAACCGAGGCCCAGCAGCTTGGCGCTCTTGTCGAAGGCTTCGCCGGCGGCGTCGTCTATGGTCTCGCCCAGCAGTTCGTAGCAACCGACGGCGTCGACCCGCATCAGCTGCGTGTGGCCGCCGGAGACCAGCAGCGCGACGAACGGGAACTGGGGTGCCGGATCGGCCAGGAAGGGCGACAGCAGATGGCCTTCGAGGTGGTGCACGCCGAAGGTCGGGCGCCCGAGCGCGGCCCCGAGTGCGACCGCGACGCCGGCGCCGACCAGCAGCGCGCCGGCCAGGCCGGGCCCGCGGGTGTAGGCGACGAGGTCGACTTCGGCCAGCGTGCGGCCGGACTGGGCCAGCACCTGGCGCGCCAGCGGCAGCACACGCCGGATGTGGTCGCGCGAGGCCAGTTCGGGCACGACGCCGCCGTACTCGGCGTGCATCTCGGCCTGGCTGTGCAGCGCTTCGCCGAGCAGGCGGGGGGCGGCGCCAGCGCCGGTCTCGACCAGCGCGACGCCGGTCTCGTCGCAGGACGACTCGAATCCGAGAACGATCATGGCGGGCAGTTTAGAGGGCTGGCGGACCGGGGCCGCAGCGCGCCGGATGATCTGGGTCATGCCTGGCACAGCGCTTGCAAGAAGAAAAGCGACACCTCCGTCGGGTGTCTGTCTATCTCCTCAGCAGGGCAACAGGCCCTTTATACCCACCTCTCCGGTTCGCGCCGGGGAGGTTTTTTTTCGCCTGCCGGCAAGACCCTGGCACCGACGCGGGGCGCCGTGCTCGGCTTCAGTGCTTCTCGCGCGCGTGGTTGATCGAGTAGCGCGGGATCTCGATCGTCACGTCCTGCTTGGCCAGGATGGCCTGGCAGCTCAGGCGCGAGGTCGGCTGCAGCCCCCAGGCGCGGTCGAGCAGATCTTCTTCGGCCTCGTCGGGTTCACCCAGCGACGCCATACCCTCCTTCACGACGACGTGGCAGGTGGTGCAGGCGCAGCTCATTTCGCAGGCGTGTTCGATCTCGATGCCGTTGTCCAGCAGCGCCTCGCACAGCGAGGTGCCCGACGGCGCCTCGATCGTGCGGCCCTCGGGGCAGTAGTCAGGATGGGGGAGGATGCGGATCACGGGCATGGTGGCCTCTAGACGTCTTCGACACGGCGGCCGGACAGCGCCTGCCGGATACCCTGGTTCATGCGCGCGGCGGCGAAGGCTTCGGTGCCGTCGGCCAGCGCCTTGACGGCGGCTTCGATCGCGGCGGCGTCGCCGCCGGCAGCGATCGCCAGCGTTTCGGCGATCAAGGCTTCGATCGCCTGGCGCTCCTCGGCCGCCAGCAGCTGGCCGTCGGCCTGCAGCGCGGCACGTGTGGCCAGCACCATGCGTTCGGCATCGACCTGCGCCTCGCGCAGCGAACGCGCCGCCATGTCGTCGGCGGCGTGGGTGAAACCGTCCTGCAGCATGCGCGCGATCTGGCCGTCGTCCAGGCCGTAGCTGGGTTTGACGACGACGCTGGCCTCGACACCCGAGCCCTGCTCGCGCGCCGAGACGCTGAGCAGGCCGTCGGCGTCGACCTGGAAGGTGACGCGGATGCGCGCCGCACCGGCGGCCATAGGCGGGATGCCGCGCAGCTCGAAACGCGCCAGCGAGCGGCACTCGGAGACGAGGTCGCGTTCGCCCTGGACGACGTGGATCGCCATCGCCGTCTGGCCGTCCTTGAAGGTCGTGAACTCCTGCGCCTTGGCCACCGGGATCGTCGTGTTGCGTTCGATCACACGTTCGACCAGGCCGCCCATGGTCTCCAGCCCCAGCGACAGCGCGATCACGTCCAGCAGCAGCAGTTCGCCGTCGCCGGCGTTGCCGGCGAGCGCGTTCGCCTGGACCGCAGCGCCGAGCGCGACGACCTCGTCCGGGTTCAGGTTGGTCAGCACCTCGCGGCCGAAGAGTTCGCCGACCGCCGTGCGCACCAGCGGCATGCGCGTCGCGCCGCCGACCATCACCACGCCCTGCACCTCGTCGCGCGCGACACGGGCGTCGCGCAGCACCTTGCGCACCGCGGCCAGCGTGCGTTCGACCAGTGGCCGCGCCAGCGTCTCCAGCTGGGCGCGCGTCAGCTCGACCGTGTAGTCCTGGCCGCCGATGCCGGCGCGCCAGGTCGTGGCCTCGGCGCTGCTCAGCGCTTCCTTGGCGGCACGCGCGGCGACCAGCGCGACACGTTTGTCCTGCGCCGAGACCGCCGTGACGCCGGCCTGCGCCAGCGCCCAGTCGGCGAGCGCGTGGTCGACGTCGTCGCCGCCAAGCGCCGCATCGCCACCGGTGGCGACGACCTCGAAGACGCCGCGGTTCAGGCGCAGCAGCGAGATGTCGAAGGTGCCACCACCCAGGTCGTACACGGCATAGAGGCCTTCGCTGCCGTTGTCCAGGCCGTAGGCGACGGCGGCGGCGGTGGGCTCGCTGATCAGACGCAGCACGTTCAGCCCGGCGAGCTGGGCCGCGGCCTTGGTCGCCTGGCGCTGGGCGTCGTCGAAGTACGCCGGCACGGTGATGACGGCGCCGTAAACATCGTCGTCGAACGAGTCTTCGGCGCGCTGGCGCAGCGCCGCCAGGATCTCGGCCGAGACCTCGACCGGGGTCTTGTCGCCGTCGCGCGTGGTGATCGACACCATGCCCGGCGTGTCGACGAAGCGGTAAGGCAGCTTGTGCGCCGTGCCCTGCAGGTCGGCCAGGCGCCGGCCCATCAGGCGCTTGACCGAGACCAGCGTGTTCTCGGGGTCCTCGGCCGCGGCGGCGAGCGCGTCGTGGCCGATGCGGCGGCCGCCGCCGTCAAGGTAACGCACCGCCGAGGGCAGCAGCACGCGGCCCTGGGCGTCGGGCAGGCACTCGGCGACGCCGTGGCGCAGCGAGGCGACGAGCGAATGCGTCGTGCCCAGGTCGATGCCGACGGCGATGCGCCGCTGGTGGGGGTCGGGCGCGGCGCCCGGTTCGGAAATCTGCAGCAGCGCCATCGGCTCTTCAGCGGGTCGGGTCCAGGGTGTCGAGGCGGCGCTCGATGTCCTGGCGGAAACGGTTCACGAACATCAGCGCGCGCACGTCGGCGGCAGCCGCGGCGGCGTCGTTCTCCTCGTCGAGACGGCGCGCGACGTCGGCCAGCAGCTTGCATTCGGCGGCGGCGACCTCGGCGTCCAGCGCCTCGACGGCGGCCAGGTCGGCGGCGTCTTCCAGCGCTTCGCGCCACTCCATCTGCTGCATCAGGAAGGCTGTGGGCATCGCCGTGTTGCGCTCGGCGTCGACGGCCGCACCGCGCAGCTCGCACAGGTAGGCGGCACGCGCGAGCGGCTCCTTCAGGCGCTGGTAGGCCTCGTTGACACGCACCGCCCACTGCATCGCCAGGCGCTGCGCGGCAGCGCCCTGGGCGGCGAAACGGTCGGGGTGCACCTCGCCCTGCAGCCGGCGCCAGGCCGAGTCGAGCGCGGCGCGGTCGATGGCATGGCGCTGCGGCAGGCCCAGCAGCGTGAAGTCGTCGTCGTCGAGCTTCATAGCGCCTTGGCGTAGAAGGCCGAGAGGCCGTTGTCGGGGTAGCCGGCGAAGGCGGCGCGGCGCGTGTAGCCGCAGCGTTCGTACAGGCGGATGGCCTCGTGCTGGTCGACGCCGGTCTCCAGCAGCGCCCAGCGGTAGCTCTCGATCAGCAGCCGGTCTTCGAGCGCATGCAGCAGCTTCTCGGCGATGCGCTGGCCACGTTCGGCCGGCGGCACGTACATGCGCTTGATCTCGCCGTAGGGCTCGCCGCCGGTGGCGGTCTCTCCCGGCATGCGGCGGAAGGCGGCTATGCCGACCAGCCGCCCGGCGCGGCGCGCGACCTGGAAGTACACGTCGGGCGCGAGCAGCGCCTTGACGTCGAGGATGTGGTTGGCCTCGGGCGGATACAGCGCCGCCAGATAGGCGTCGAGCTGGGCGAGCAGTTCGACGACCTCGGGCTGGTCGGGGCTTTCGGGGCGGATGGTCAGCATCGCGTGGAAGGCAAAGCGCGGCCTCCGGGGCCGCGCCTGTTGCAGGGCAACCGGAGATTTTCGTTCAGACGCGGAAGGACTCGCCGCAGCCGCAACGGTCGCGTTCGCGCGGGTTGTGGAACTTGAAGCCTTCGTTCAGCCCTTCGCGCACGAAGTCGAGCTGGGTGCCGTCGATATAGGGCAGGCTCTTCGGGTCGACCAGCACCTTGACGCCGTGGTCCTCGAAGATCAGGTCTTCGGGGCCGACCTCGTCGGCGTACTCCAGCTTGTAGGCCAGGCCCGAACAGCCGGTGGTCTTGACGCCCAGGCGCACGCCGACGCCCTTGCCGCGGCGGCCCAAGTAACGCGTGACGTGCCGGGCTGCTGCTTCCGTGAGAGTGACGGACATGACTCGTTCAGTGGGTTTGCGCCGTCTCGATGTGCTTGGCTTTGTAGTCCTGCACGGCGGCCTTGATCGCGTCCTCGGCGAGGATGGAGCAGTGGATCTTCACCGGCGGCAGCGCCAGTTCCTCGGCGATGTCGGTGTTCTTGATCGTCAGCGCCTGGTCCAGCGTCTTGCCCTTGACCCACTCGGTGACGAGCGAACTCGACGCGATCGCCGAGCCGCAGCCGTAGGTCTTGAAGCGTGCGTCCTCGATCAGGCCCGTCGCCGGGTCGACCTTGATCTGCAGCTTCATCACGTCGCCGCAGGCCGGCGCGCCGACCATGCCGGTGCCCACCGTCTCGTCACCCTTTTCGAAGCCGCCGACGTTGCGCGGGTTCTCGTAGTGATCCACGACCTTGTCGCTGTAAGCCATCTCGGTACTCCTTCGAAATCAATGCGCGGACCACTGGATCGACGCCAGGTCGACGCCGTCCTTGTACATGTCCCACAGCGGCGACAGCTCGCGCAGCTTGGCGACGCGGTCCTTCAGCGTCGCAACCGCGTAGTCGATCTCCTCGGCCGTCGTGAAGCGGCCGATCGTCATGCGCAGGCTGGAGTGCGCCAGTTCGTCGCTGCGGCCGAGCGCCCGCAGCACGTAGCTGGGCTCCAGGCTGGCCGAGGTGCAGGCCGAACCGGAGGACACGGCGATGCCCTTGACGCCCATGATCAGCGACTCGCCCTCGACGAAATTGAAGCTGGCGTTGACGTTGTGCGGCACGCGCCGGGTCAGGTCGCCGTTGATGAAGACCTGCTCGATGTCGGAGATGCCGTCGAGCAGGCGCTTCTGCAGCATGCGGATGCGCTCGCTCTCGGTGCCCATCTCGGCTTCGGCGAGCGCGAAGGCCTCGCCCATGCCGACGATCTGGTGCGTCGGCAGCGTGCCCGAGCGCATGCCGCGCTCGTGGCCGCCGCCGTGCATCTGCGCCTCCAGCCGCACACGCGGCTTGCGCCGCACGTAGAGCGCGCCGATGCCCTTGGGGCCGTAGCTCTTGTGCGAGGCCAGGCTCAGCAGGTCGACCGGCAGCGTGCCCATGTCGATCGCGACCTTGCCGGTGGCCTGCGCGGCGTCGACGTGGAAGACGATGCCGCGCTCGCGGCAGATGCGGCCGATCTCGGGGATGTCCTGGATCACGCCGATCTCGTTGTTCACGAACATCACCGAGACCAGGATCGTGTCCGGGCGCAGCGCGGCCTTGAAACGTTCCAGGTCGAGCAGGCCGTCTTCCTGGACGTCGAGGTAGGTGACCTCGAAACCCTGGCGCTCCAGCTCACGCATCGTGTCGAGCACCGCCTTGTGCTCGGTCTTCACCGTGATCAGGTGCTTGCCGCGCGAGGCGTAGAAATGCGCCGCGCCCTTGAGCGCGAGGTTGTTGCTCTCGGTCGCGCCCGAGGTCCAGACGATCTCGCGCGGGTCGGCCTTGATCAGCGACGCGACCTGGGCCCGCGCCTTCTCCACCGCTTCCTCCGCCTCCCAGCCCCAGGCGTGGCTGCGCGACGCCGGGTTGCCGAAGTGCTCGCGCAGCCAGGGAATCATCTTGTCGACGACACGCGGGTCCACCGGCGTCGTCGCGCCGTAATCCATGTAGATCGGGAAGTGCGGAGTCATGGGAGGAAAGCGGGAATTACTTGGTGAACGAGCTGCCGAACGCGAACACCGAGTTCGGCGCGGTGACCTTGATCGGCTTGACGACCGGCTGCGACGAGATCGCGCGCTTGACCGGCGTCTCCTCGACCGACACGCCCTTGGCGATCTGCTCGTCGACCAGCTTCTTCAGCGAGATCGAGTCGAGGTACTCGATCATCTTGTTGTTCAGGCTCGCCCAGAGGTCGTGCGTCATGCAGCGGCCGCCGTCGTCGCCGAGGCAGTTTTCCTTGCCGCCGCAGCCGGTGGCGTCGATCGGCTCGTCGACCGCGACGATGATGTCGGCGACCGTGATCTCGTCGGCCGCGCGGCCGAGCGAATAACCGCCGCCCGGGCCGCGGGTGCTTTCGACCAGTTCGTGGCGGCGCAGCTTGCCGAACAGCTGTTCGAGGTAGGACAGCGAAATCTGCTGCCGCTGGCTGATGGCGGCCAGCGCCACCGGGCCGCTGTGCGAGCGCAGCGCCAGGTCGATCATCGCGGTGACGGCGAAGCGGCCTTTGGTGGTCAGTCTCATGGGTGTCTCCTTCCGGAAAGCGTCGGCGATCCGCGGGTTTCCCCTGACGATGATCCCGACTAGATTGCTCAAGTATGCCCGAAACCAACCGTTTTGGTCAAGCTTGGGGGGCCGCCGTTACGACGAGCGTGCCCGCAGCAGCCGGGCGACGATCCCCTCGCAGGCGTCCTCGACGAGGTCGAGAACCCGCTCGAAACCCGCTGCCGCCCCGTAGTACGGGTCCGGCACCTCGCGCACACCGGAGTGTCGCAGTGCGTGGTCCATCAGCAACCCGAGGTCGGCGCCGGCGTCGTCGGGTGCGATCTGCCGCAGCCGGGTCAGGTTGTCCTCGTCCATCGCGAGGATCCAGTCGTAGCGCGAGAAATCCTCGCGGGCGACTCTCCGGGCCCGGAGCCGGGCGAGATCGTAACCCCGCGCGGCCGCGAAACGAACCGCGCGTGGATCGGGCGCTTCGCCGACATGGTAGCCGTGGGTGCCGGCGGAGTCGACGCGCACTTCGCGCGCCAGGCCCGCGGCCTCGAGCTTGGCGCGCAGCACGCCCTCGGCGGTCGGCGAGCGGCAGATGTTGCCCATGCAGACAAAGAGTATCGAGGATTCTTTTTTGGTGGCGGGCACTTAGGCTTGATTCCTGGCGCTCAAGCGGCCCCGCGAAAGACGGGTCTCGCGCAAGCAGAATCAACAGCTTACGCGAGGCAAGTGAACGCCGCGCAGGATGTTCACGCGCGGCGCAGAGCAGTTGCTTAGAAGACAGCACTGAAGTCGTTCAGCGGCGAGCACTTGCGACCGAACTGTCTGCGCCAATGCGCGCTCGATCCGCTCCGATCTGCCTCCGCCGGCAGAAGATCGGTAGACCGCTGCGCGGCGAGGCGAGCGCTCGCCTCGGCCCCCTTCATTGACGACGTGTGACGCCCGCATGGCGGCTACGATGCTGCTCGTTACACCCCACAGAGGCGCGGACATGATCAGGGATGAACTCGCGACCAGGATGCTGCCAGGGCGCGATCGTGCTCTTTTAACCTCGGCAAAACGAGATCTGCTCCCGCCCGGCGGCCTTTCAGACAGCTACTACCCACGCGAGAAGAGCGGCGACGCCGGTATTGACCTGGCTGTCGACCGGCAGCTTCAGCTGCTGGAGGGCTTCAGGTCGTACGGCGACCTGTACGCCAAGCTGCGCGCCGACCGCGAGATCAACCCCGGCTTCCGAGGCGTGGACTACGCTGCACAGGGCTTGATCCACAACGCCTACTACCCCACGCCCGATGCCGAGGTCTACGCCGCGATGATCGTGGCGCGGCGTCCCGAGCGGATCATTGAGGTCGGATCGGGCTACAGCACACTGGTCGCCAAGGCCGCGATCCAGCACGCCGGCCTAGCGACGCCGGTGCACGTCATCGATCCGCAGCCGCGGCGTTCGGTCGCCGACTTCGCAGATCGCGTCGAGTACACGCGCGTCGAAGAAAGCTCCCTGGCGACTGAAGGCGTGAAGCCCGGAACGCTGCTGTTCATCGACTCCAGCCACATCTGTCGGCGCGGGGGCGACCTGCCGCACCTGTTCTGCAAGGTGCTGCCGTCGCTGCCTTCTGGGGTTCTGGTGCACGTCCATGACGTGTTCCTGCCATACGACTACCCCGACGCCTACGTCGAGCGGTTCTACACCGAGCAGTATCTGCTGCACTGCTTGCTGGCGTGCTCGCCGCGGTACCGCGTGGTGTTCGCGACGCACATGATGAGCCGCGATCAGCCGGACGCGATGCGCGCGACGTTCGGGCCTGGGGTCGGATCCGAACTGTTCACCGGCGCGTCGTTCTGGTTCGAGACGGTCTAGCCGAAGGCGGTGCCGCCCATGGCGCAGAGAGCGCCGCCGAGGATCTCGGGCTGCGGCAGCAGCTGCGCCCCTAGCCCGGTCTCGCGCAGCAGCGCGTCGATCCGGCGCATCTGCCGGCAGACGTCACGGCGCAGGTGCTGGATGTCCAGGGGCGGGCCTGGCTGCCAGTCTCGGCCGCGCATGGAGACGATGGGACGGCGTCGAAGGCAACGATTTCGGTCATCGTGCGGCTCCCTACGCGGCAGCCACCGCGGCGCGCGCGTCGGTCCACTTGCCGACGGCGCAGGCTGGCGTAGACGCACGGCAGCGTCAGCAACAGGATCTCGACGCTTGGCGCCTTGCACACGAACACCTAGGCGCTGGCCGCGGCCTGCGAGAGCCACGCCTGCGCGGGACGCGTGCGGCGCACGAAGACGTCTTCGGCGGCGTCTCCAGCCATGTCAGTCGTCTGCGTCTGCTCGTGGTCGGCCTGGGCATATTTCGCCTTGATCTCAGCCCTTGCGCGGATGTGCTCGCGGATGATGGCTGCGTCGGCGTTCGCCAGCTCGCCCAAGCGCAGTACTGTCGCCGAGCCAACGCGCCGGGCCGAAGTGCTGCTGAAGCGCGGCCGGCTCAGGCTGGAGACGTACCGGCGCATTGAGGCCGGCCGACCTGGTGAAGCACCGCACGTCGGTCGTCAGCCGATACATGGTGCAACACGTCAACCGGTGGCAACGCTCCGGCCGGGTAGCCTGTTCACCCGGACCGCATCTCGCACGCGTTCACCGAGGCCCGGAGCCTGGCCGGCATCCAGGACACGCTGCCAGACGGCAAGGGCACCCCGACTTTCCACGAAGTCCGCAGCCTGTCGAAGCGGCTTTACAAGGCGCAGGGTGACGTCGACACCGAGACTCTACTGGGACACGCCACGGAACGCATGTCGAACCTCTACGACGATCCGCGCGGGGCGGAGGCGATCAACGTACGGGTCGGCGCGCATGTGCAAACGAAGTGAATAGGCAGTGAACGCTCATAGGGGCGCGGTCCATTGCCCATGCACACCATCAGCACGCTGGACGGCGGCGCGCTCACCGTCGTCCTCCGCGCACCGCGTCCAGCGGCACGACATTGGTGTCGTGGCCGTCGGCGCCGAAAGCCTGCTCGCGCAGCAGCGCGAGCTGGTCGCGCACCCGCGCCGCCTTCTCGAACTCGAGGTTGCGCGCGTGTTCGAGCATCTGCTTTTCCAGCGCCTTGATGCGTTTGCCCAGGTCCTTCTCGGACATCGCCTCGAACTCGGCGGCGGCGTGCGCGGCCTGGACTTCGTCGCGTGCGGTCTTGTCGCTGACGACGCCATCGATCATGTCGCGGATGCGCTTGGCCACCGTGCGCGGCACGATGCCCATCTTCTCGTTGTGCGCGATCTGCTTGGCGCGGCGGCGCTCGGTCTCGCCGATCGCGCGCCGCATCGAATCGGTGACGCGGTCGGCGTAGAGGATGGCCTTGCCGCGGGAATTGCGCGCCGCGCGGCCAATGGTCTGGATCAGGCTGCGCTCGGCACGCAGGAAGCCTTCCTTGTCAGCGTCGAGGATCGCCACCAGGCTCACCTCGGGCAGGTCCAGGCCCTCGCGCAGCAGGTTGATGCCCACGAGCACGTCGAAAGTGCCCAGGCGCAGGTCGCGCAGGATCTCGACGCGTTCGACGGTGTCGATGTCGCTGTGCAGGTAGCGCACCTTGACGCCGTTGTCCGAGAGATAGTCGGTGAGCTGCTCCGACATGCGCTTGGTCAGCGTCGTGATCAGCACGCGCTCGTTGACGAGCACGCGCTCGCGGATCTCCTGCAGCACGTCGTCGACCTGGGTCGTCGCCGGCCGCACCTCGACCTCGGGGTCGACGAGGCCGGTGGGGCGCACGACCTGCTCGACCACCTGGCCGGCGTGCGTCTTCTCGTAGTCGGCCGGCGTCGCGGTGACGAACACCGTCTGGCGCATGCGGCGCTCGAACTCCTCGAAACGCAGCGGCCGGTTGTCGAGCGCGCTCGGCAGCCGGAAACCGTACTCGACCAGCGTCGTCTTGCGCGCGCGGTCGCCGTTGTACATGCCGCCGAACTGGCCGATCAGCACGTGGCTCTCGTCCAGGAACATCAGCGCGTCGCGCGGCAGGTAGTCGACGAGCGTGGACGGCGGCTCGCCCGGCGCCGCGCCCGACAGGTGGCGGGTGTAGTTCTCGATGCCCTTGCAGTGGCCCACCTCCTGCAGCATCTCGACGTCGAAACGCGTGCGCTGCTCGACCCGCTGAGCCTCGACCAGCTTGCCGTTCTTGACGAAGAAGTCGACGCGCTCGCGCAGCTCCTGCTTGATGCCCTCGACCGCGCCCAGCACCTGCTCGCGCGGCGTCACGTAGTGGCTGGAGGGATAGACGACGAAACGCGGCACCTTCTGGCGCACACGCCCGGTCAGCGGGTCGAGCAGCGCCAGCGACTCGATCTCGTCGTCGAAGAGTTCGATGCGCAGCGCCAGCTCGCTGTGTTCGGCCGGGAAGACGTCGATCGTGTCGCCGCGCACGCGGAAGCTGCCGCGCCCGAAATCGACGTCGTTGCGCGTGTACTGCATCGTCACCAGCCGTGCGATGACGTCGCGCTGGCCGAGCTTGTCGCCGACGCGCACGATCAGCCGCATCTGCGTGTAGGCCTCGGGCTTGCCGATGCCGTAGATCGCGCTGACGCTGGCGACGATGATGACGTCGCGGCGCTCGAGGATGCTCTTGGTGGCCGACAGCCGCATCTGCTCGATGTGCTCGTTGATCGCGCTGTCCTTCTCGATGAACAGGTCGCGCTGCGGCACGTAGGCCTCGGGCTGGTAGTAGTCGTAGTAGCTGACGAAGTACTCGACGGCGTTCTTGGGGAAGAAGTCGCGGAACTCGCTGTAGAGCTGTGCCGCCAGCGTCTTGTTCGGCGCGAAAACGATCGCCGGGCGCCCCATGCGGGCGATCACGTTGGCCATCGTGAAGGTCTTGCCAGAGCCGGTCACGCCCAGCAGCGTCTGGTAGCTCAGGCCGTCCTGTATGCCTTCGACGAGCTGCTCGATCGCGTTCGGCTGGTCACCGGCCGGCGGGAACGGCTGGAAGAGTTCGAACGGGGAATCGGGAAACGTGACGAACTCGCCCTGGGCGGGCTCGGTGCTGAGGTCGGTCGTTTCGCTCATCGTGGGAACCTGGTGGCGGACATCTAGAATTCGAGGGCAACCGCAGAGGGTAACGCAGCCGCGCTTGCCCTGCGCGGACGCCTTTGGCCCGCCACTCGTCAGGAAATCACCATGTCCGCATCCGTGTTCGCAGCCGTCCAGATGGCTCCGCGCGACCCGATCCTCGGTCTCAACGAACAGTTCAACGCCGACCCGAACCCGGCCAAGGTGAACCTGGGTGTGGGCGTGTACTTCGACGACAACGGCAAGCTGCCGGTGCTGGCCTGCGTCGCCGCGGCCGAGAAGCAGCTGCTGGAAGCGAGCAAGCCCAAGGGCTACCTGCCGATCGACGGCATCGCCGCCTACGACAAGGCGGTGCAGGGCCTGGTGTTCGGCGCCGGCAGCGAGGTGCTGCAGGCCGGCCGCGTCGCCACCGTGCAGGCGCTGGGCGGCACCGGCGGCCTGAAGGTCGGCGCCGACCTGCTGAAGAAGCTGAACCCGGCCGCGCGCGTGCTGATCAGCGACCCGAGCTGGGAAAACCACCGCGCGCTGTTCACCAACGCCGGCTTCGAGGTCTCGACCTACCCGTACTACGACGCCGCGACGCGCGGCATCCGCTTCGACGCCATGCTCGCCGCGCTGAAGGCCGCGCCGGCCGGCACCATCGTCGTGCTGCACGCCTGCTGCCACAACCCGACCGGCTGCGACCTGACCCCGGCGCAGTGGACCGAAGTCGTCGCCGCCTGCCAGGCCGCCGGCCTCGTGCCCTTCCTCGACATGGCCTACCAGGGTTTCGGCGAAGGCATCGCCGAGGACGGCGCGGTCATCGGCCAGTTCGTCGCCAGCGGCCTGCAGTTCCTGGTGTCGACCTCGTTCTCCAAGAGCTTCTCGCTCTACGGCGAACGGGTGGGCGCGCTCAGCGTCGTCTGCGCCGACCGCGACGAGACCACGCGCGTGCTGTCGCAGCTGAAGATCGTCATCCGCACCAACTACTCCAACCCGCCGACCTTCGGTGCCCAGCTCGTGGCCACCGTGCTGACGACGCCGGCGCTGCGCGCGCAGTGGGAAGAAGAACTGGCCGGCATGCGGCTGCGCATCCGCGCGATGCGCGCCGCGCTGGTCGAGAAGCTGGCCGCTGCCGGCGTGCCGGGCGACCTGTCCTACATCACGCGCCAGAAGGGCATGTTCAGCTACTCGGGCCTGTCGGCCGAGCAGATGCAGCGCCTGCGCAGCGAGTTCGGCGTCTACGGCGTCGATTCGGGCCGCATCTGCGTGGCGGCGCTGAACAGCAAGAACATCGACGCCGTCGCCAAGGCGATCGCCCAGGTCTCCTGAGACGGCGCGGCGGCACCACCCGGTGCCGCTGCAGCGCTTTCGGGCCTAATGCGGCCGCAATATTCGCGTTTTCCGCGTTTCCTCGGGGGTGCAGAAGCGGCACGATGCTCCTCTGAAGCCTAATATTGCTGCACCGCAACATGCGGCAGCCGACCGGGGGAGACGACGATGCTGTACCACCTGTACGAGACTCAGCGGGCGCTGACGGCGCCTTTTGCGGAGTTCGCGGCCGCCGCCGGCAAGCTCTACGAGCACCCGTTGTCGCCGTTCGCGCACTCGCCGCTGTCGCAGCGCATCTCGGCCGGTTTCGACCTGATGCACCGGCTGGCCAAGGAATACGAGAAACCCGAGTTCGGCATCACCTCGGCCACGGTCGACGGTGTCGTCATCGCGGTGCAGGAGCAGGTCGCCGTCACCAAGCCCTTCTGCCGGCTGCTGCGTTTCAAGCGCTTCACCGACGAGCCGCGAGCGCTGACGAAGATGAAGACGCAGCCGACCGTGCTCGTCGTCGCGCCGCTGTCGGGCCACCACTCGACGCTGCTGCGCGACACCGTCACCAGCCTGCTGCACGACCACAAGGTCTTCATCACCGACTGGACCGACGCGCGCATGGTGCCGGTCGAGGAAGGCCCGTTCCACCTCGCCGACTACGTCGAGTACGTGCAGGACTTCATCCGCCACATCGGCCCGAACGTGCACGTGATCTCGGTGTGCCAGCCGACGGTGCCGGTGCTGGGCGCGGTGTCGCTGCTGGCCAGCGGCGGCGAGGCCACGCCGCGCACGATGACGATGATGGGCGGGCCGATCGACGCGCGCCGCAGCCCGACCTCGGTGAACGACCTGGCGGTGAACAAGAGCCACGCCTGGTTCGAGGCCAACGTCATCTACCGCGTGCCGACCAACTACCCCGGTGCCGGCCGCGCCGTCTACCCCGGCTTCCTGCAGCACACCGGCTTCGTGGCGATGAACCCGGACCGCCACGTCAGCAGCCACTACGACTACTTCCTCGACCTGATCCGCGGCGACGAGGACAGCGCCGAGGCACACCGCAAGTTCTACGACGAATACAACGCGGTGCTGGACATGCCGGCCGAGTACTACCTGGACACGATCAAGACCGTGTTCCAGGACTTCGCGCTCGTCAACGGCACCTGGAAGGTGAACGGCCATCTCGTGCGCCCGCAGGACATCACGACGACGGCACTGCTGACCGTCGAAGGCCAGCTCGACGACATCTCGGGCGCCGGCCAGACCCGGGCCGCGCACGAGCTGTGTTCGGGCATCCCGCGCTCGCGCCAGTTCCACTACGACGTCGTCGGCGCGGGCCACTACGGCATCTTCTCGGGCCGGCGCTGGCGCGAGAAGGTCTACCCCGAGCTGCGTTCGTTCATCTCCCGCCACGACCGGGTGGCCCTGCGCAAGGCCGCCGGATAATCCGGCGGTGACCGCTGCCCGCCCCGATACGCTCGCTGCCCGCATCGACGCCGCCCTGCCGCAGACGCAGTGCCGGCGTTGCGGCTACCCCGACTGCCAGGCCTACGCCGACGCCATCGCCGGCGGCGCGGCCGACATCGACCGCTGCCCTCCCGGCGGCGCCGAGGGGGTGGCGCGGCTGGCAGCGCTGCTGGGCGTCGCCAGCCGGCCTTTGGACACGAGTTGCGGCGCCGAGGGCCCGCGCCGCCTGGCGCTGATCGACGAGGCCTGGTGCATAGGCTGCACGCTGTGCATCGAAGCCTGCCCGGTCGACTGCATCGTCGGCGCGCCCAAACACATGCACACCGTCGTCGATGCCTTGTGCACCGGCTGCGAACTCTGCATTCCAGCCTGCCCGGTGGACTGCATCGTGCTCGAGGAGGCGACACCCGGCGCCAGCGGCTGGGCGGCGTGGAGCCCGGCGCTGGCCGACGAGGCGCGCACACGCTACGCCCGCCACCGCCTGCGGCTCGAACGCGAGCGCCGCGAACGCGACGACCGGCTGGCCGCCCGGGCCGCAGCGCCGCAGCCCGCCCTGCCCGCCGCCACGGCCGCCGACGAGCGCAAACGCGCCGTGATCGGCGCCGCACTGGCGCGCGCACGCGCCCGCCGCCAGGCCGCCTGATGGACGACGCCGCCGTCGAACCCTTCTTCGCCGCGCTGGCGGCGGCGAACCCGTCGCCGCAGACCGAACTCGAGTTCACCAGCGTCTTCGAACTGCTGTGCGCGGTGCTGCTGTCGGCGCAGGCGACCGACGCCGGCGTCAACAAGGCGACGAAGCAGCTCTTTGCGCTGGCGCCGACGCCGCAGCGGATGCTGGGCCTCGGGCTGGAGCGCGTCACCGAACTGATCCGCACGATCGGGCTGTTCCGCACCAAGGCGAAGAACCTGGTGCAGACCTGCCGCATCCTGGTCGAGCAGCACGGCGGCCAGGTGCCGCGCACGCGCGAGGCGCTGGAGGCCCTGCCCGGCGTCGGCCGCAAGACCGCCAACGTCGTGCTCAATGTCGCCTTCGGCGAGCCGACGATGGCGGTCGACACCCACATCTTCCGCGTCGCCAACCGCACCGGGCTGGCGCGCGGCAAGACACCGCTGGCGGTGGAGCTCCAGCTGCTGGAGCGTGTGCCGCCCCGGTACGCCGTCGACGCCCACCACTGGCTGATCCTGCACGGCCGCTACGTCTGCCAGGCCCGGCGCCCGCAGTGCGAGCGCTGCGGGGTGCGCCGCTGGTGCGACAGCGCTGCTTCTACAATGCCGGGGGAGGAATGAGCGTCGAGATGGGCAACTTGCAGGATCTGACCGAGCGCGTAGACCGCCTCGTGCTGCGGCACGAGGAACTCAAGCGCTCGAACGCGCTGCTCGAGGCCCGGCTCTCCGCCGTGACGGCCGAACGGGACAGCCTCGTGTCGCGCCTGGCCGCCGCACGCGCGCGCATCGACGCGCTGATCGAGCGCCTGCCGGCCTCGCCACCGCCGGCCCCGGCCGCGCCCGAGCCCGGAGATCACCCGTGAAGCAGGTCGAAGTCACCATCCTCGGCCAGGGCTACATCCTCGGCTGTCCCGACGGCGGCGAAGCGCTGCTGTCCACCGCCGTGGCCGCCGTCGACAGGGAAATGAGCGCGATCCGCGACGCCGGCAAGGTCAAGGCGCGCGAGCGCATCGCCGTGCTCGCGGCGCTGAACCTCGCCTACCAGCTCGCCGAACGCGGCGTCGCGCCGCCTCCTGCTCCCGCACCCGCACCCGCACCCGCCCCCGCAAACACGGCGGACGGCAGCACGCCGGCCGACTCCCAGGCCATCGCCGCGCTGGTGCGGCGCCTGGATGCGGCGCTCGGCGAAGACGGCCACCTTCTGTAGCCCTATTCGGCTCGCGGCCGGGTTGCGGCCGACTAGAATGGATTCGTCCGTCGCTCGTTTGCGGGTCTAGATTTCCTCGATCCGATGGTCTTTGACCATGGGCTTGGAACATCGCCTCGCTGGTGTGAACGTCTCGCGTCAGATGAGCCCGAAGCTTGGCTGACCTCGCCCACCTGAACGTTCCCCATGGGTTCTTCAGGAATGCGACCCGCGGCGAGCGGCGGACACCCTCCCCCCACCGCCGCATGACGCGTCACTGGCTGATGAAGAGCGAGCCCGACGAGGTGTCGATCGACGACCTCGCCGCCGCTCCCGAGCGCCGCCTGCCCTGGACCGGGGTGCGCAACTACCAGGCGCGCAACTTCATGCGCGACACGATGCGCCCGGGCGACGACGTGCTCTTCTACCACTCGTCCTGCGCCGAGCCCGGCATCGCCGGCCTGGCCCGCATCGCCGGCCCGGCGCAGCCCGACGAAACCCAGTTCGACCCCGCCAGCCCCTACCACGACCCGAAGTCCACGCGCACCCAGCCGCGCTGGCTGCAGGTCGAGGTCGAACTCGTGCGCAAGACGCGGCTGCTGCCGCTGCGCGAGATGCGCCAGGCGGCCGAACTCGCGACGATGCGCGTGCTGCAGCCGGGCAACCGGCTGTCGATCACCGAGGTCGACGACCGGGAATGGGCCGCGGTGCTGGCCCGGCTGCAAGGCTGACGCCGGCGTGGAGTTCGGCGTCCTGCTCGTGGCCGAGCTGCTTGCGCTCGGCGTCGCCACCGGCTTCGTCGCCGGGCTGCTGGGCGTGGGCGGCGGCATGACGATGGTGCCCTTCCTGACCGCCATCCTGTCGCATCGCGGCGTCGAAGGCGGGCTGGCGGTGAAGATGGCGATCGCCACCTCGATGGCGACCATCGTCTTCACCTCGCTGTCCAGCGTGCGCGCGCACCACCGCCACGGCGCCGTGCGCTGGGACTACGTCCGCGGCATCGCGCCGGGCATCGTGCTCGGCGGCCTGGCCTCGGGCGCCGGCATCTTCGCGCTCGCCAAAGGGCGCGGGCTGGCGATGTTTTTCGCCGTCTTCATCGGCTTTTCCGCGCTGCAGATGCTGCGCGGCCGCCAGCCGCGCGCCTCGCGCGTGATGCCCGGCGCCGCCGGCCAGGCCGGTGTCGGCTCCGTGATCGGGCTGGTGTCGGGGCTGCTCGGTGCCGGCGGCGGCTTCCTGTCGGTGCCGTTCATGAGCTGGTGCAACGTGCCGCTGCGCCAGGCGATCGCGACCAGCGCCGCGCTCGGTTTCCCGATCGCCGTGGCCAACGTCGCCGGCTACCTGATCGCCGGGCGCTCGCTGCCGCCGGCGCTGCCGGGCGCCTTCGGCTACCTCTACCTGCCGGCGCTGGTGATCGTGGCCCTGGCCAGCGTCACGCTGGCGCCGCTGGGCGCACGCTGCGCGCAGCGCATGGACCTGGGCCGGCTGCGGCGGATTTTCGCGCTGCTGCTGTTCGCGCTCGCCGCCTACATGGCCACGCGCGCCTTCTGAGGCGCTTCAGCGCGGCTCGAACGGGATCGCCGCGAGCGTGACGTGGTTGCCGCCGCGGCGGCGGGCCTCGATCAGCGCGGTCTCGCAGGCCGTCAGCAGTTCGTCGCGCGTGTGCGCGGTGTGCGGGAAGCTGGCGATGCCCATCGCGACGGTGAAAGACATCTCCTGGCCGTCGAGCACGACGACCTGGGCCGCACACTGGCGGCGGATGCTCTCGATGCGCGAATGCGCGGTCGCCAGGCCGACGCCGGACAGCAGCACCGCGAAACGCCGGTCGTCGAGCCGGCACGAGGCGTCCATCGCGCGCGTGCCGCTGCGCAGCAGCCGCCCGAGCGCTTCGAGGATGCGTTTGCGCGCGTCTTCGCCCAGCGCCCGCACCTGTTCGGACAGCGGGTCGAGCTCGATGAAGACGATCGAGAACTCGCGGTGCTCGCGCGTCGACAGGTCGACCTCGCGCCGCAACTGGTCCTCGAAATGGGCGCGCGTGTACAGGCCCGAGGCCGGATCGCGCAGCGCCTGGTCGGCGAGCTCGCGGCGCAGCGACTCGGCGGCCTTCTGCAGCTGTTCGATCTGCGCCAGCGCCGTCGCCAGCTGCGCCTGCTGGTGGCGCTCAGGCGCGAGGTCGATCCACAGGCTGGCGATCAGGCGCCGGCCGTCCTGTTCGTCGACGACACGCAGCACCGAAAAGTCGTGGCGCTGGCCGCCGCGCTCGATGCGGTGTTCGCTACTGAACGGCGCGCCGTGCAGCAGCGCCGACTGGTCGGCCGCCCGCAACGCGCCCACGATCGGTGCATCGAAGAGCTCGGCATCGGTGTGGCCGATGACGGCGTCGGCTTCGCGACCGAGGAAACCGAGCAGCGCTGCATTGGCATATTCGTAACGTCCGCTCGCGGCATCCTTGATGCCGGCGAGTGCCCCGTCACGCTCCAGCCAGGCGCTCAGCAGCGAGGCCAGCGCAGCGGGCACGCGGGCCCCGGTCAGGCCGGCTTCGATCACATCGGTCATGGGCGGTCTTCGTTTCGCAGGAGCCGAACGTCGTGCACGCGGTGCACGACGCCAAGCAAAACACCAATTTTGACGCAAGCGCAGCCCTAGCTTGCGCCAGGCTCCCCCGGACAGGGCGGTTACGCACCAGCCGGCACGCTGCCGCACCAGCGACGTGAGGCGCCGCAGCGCGGTCTTGCATCGCCGCAGGCCCCGTGTCGGGCCCGATTGCAGGCCCGGCTTTGCGGGAACCCAATGCGGCCAGGCGGGTCTCCTGGCGCGGGCCACGTCGCGATCGGTCCGGAACTTGCGAAACCGAACTAGGGAGACGACACATCATGGCAATCGCTGGCTATATCAAGGAGATCGGACGCGGCGCCAACGGTGCCCGTGCGCTGTCGGCGGAAGCGGCGGAGACGCTGATGGCCGCCGTGCTCGACGGCGAGGTCTCGGACCTCGAGCTCGGTGCCTTCGTGCTGGCGATGCGGGTGAAGGGCGAGACGCTGGACGAGCTGATCGGCTTCCTGGCCGCGGCCGAATCGCGGCTGCAGCCCATCCACAGCGACCGGCCCGTGGTCGTGATCCCCACCTACAACGGTGCCCGGCGCCTGCCCAACCTGACCCCGCTGCTGGCGATGGCGCTGGCGCAGGAAGGTGCGAACGTGCTGGTGCACGGCCCGGGCAGCGACCCGACGCGGGTGACGACCGCGGCGATCTTCCGCGACCTGGGCATGCCGACGGCGCAGAACGAAGGCGACGTGCACGCCTTCTGGGCCCGGCACGAGCCGGCCTACGTGTCCACCGCCATGCTGAGCCCGGCGCTGCAGCGCCTGCTCGACGTGCGCTGGACGGTGGGCCTGCGCAACAGCGGCCACACGATCGCGAAGATGCTCAACCCCTGCACCGGTACGCGCGTGCTGCGGCTGGCGAGCTACACCCACCCGGAGTTCGGGGCGCTGATGGGGGCCTGGGCCCAGCGCCAGCGTGTCGACACGATGCTGCTGCGCGGCACCGAAGGCGAAGCCGTCGCCGACCCGCGGCGCCAGCCGCGCATGGAGACCTGGATCGCGGGCCAGCTGCGGACCGAGTGGTCGGTGCCGGCACACGAAGGCGTGGTCACCGAACTGCCGGTGCTGCCGCGCGAGATCGACCCGGCGACGACGGCGCTCTACATCCAGTCGGTGCTGAGCGGCGAGAAGCCGGCGCCGGCGCCACTGACGCGGCAGATGCAGTGCATACTCGGCGCGCTCGAAGAACTCGACAGCGCGCAGCACCCGCGCGAAGCCGCCGGTGCCGGAGCCTGAACGCCGGGCCCGAGCGAACCCCGGCTTGGCAACGCCGCCGGGAAGCAGATACAATCGCGCGCTTTGCTGGCAAACACCCGCGTGTCGATCTCGGGCCGCCTAGAATTTTCAGGACGAGCGCCGAGACACCGAGCGCATACATCTCACGGGATCCCTGCTTACATGACCACCATCCGCGTCAAAGAGAACGAGCCGTTCGACGTTGCCCTGCGCCGCTTCAAGCGCACCATCGAAAAGATCGGTCTGCTGACCGAACTGCGTGCGCGCGAGTTCTACGAGAAGCCCACGGCCGAGCGCAAGCGCAAGAAGGCTGCCGCGGTGAAGCGTCATTTCAAGCGCGTGCGCAGCATGCAGCTGCCGAAGAAGCTCTACTAAGAGCTTCGGCCGCGCGCCACACTGAACAGCCCGCGCGGGACGCCGCAGCGGGCTTTTCCTTTTTGTCCGACGAAAGACACGATGATGAGCCTGAAGGAACGGATCACAGAAGACATGAAGGCCGCGATGCGGGCCAAGGACAGCGAACGGCTGTCGACGATCCGCATGCTGCAGGCCGCGATCAAGCAGCGCGAGGTCGACGAACGGGTGGTGCTGGACGACGCCGCCATCGTCGCCATCGTCGACAAGCTGATCAAGCAGCGCAAGGACTCGGTCACCGCCTTCGAACAGGGCGGGCGCCCCGACCTCGTCGCCAAGGAGAGCGCCGAGATCCGCGTGCTCGAGGCCTACCTGCCGCAGCGCCTGTCGGCCGACGAGATCGGCGCGCAGGTGGCGGCGCTGGTGGCCGAACTGGGCGCCACCGGCCCCGGCGACATGGGCAAGGTGATGGCCGCCGCCAAGGCACGCCTGGCCGGGCAGGCGGAAATGGCACTGGTGTCCGCCGCGGTCAAGCAGGCTCTGGCAAAGTAAAGGGCATGAACGCCCCTGCCCTGCGCGCGATCGCGCCCGACGTCTTCGTGGCTCCACAACTGACCCCCGAGGCGATGGCCGAAGCGGCAAGCGCAGGGTTCAAGAGCGTCATCAACAACCGGCCCGACCACGAGCACGGGCCCGGCCAGCCGACCAGCGCCGAGATCGAGACCGCGGCGCGCGCCGCCGGCCTGCAGTACCGGCACCTGCCGGTCGACGGCGGCTGGCAGTCGCCCGAACAGGTGGCCGCCTGCGCCGCACTGCTGCAGGAGCTGCCGCGGCCGCTGCTGATGTTCTGCCGTTCGGGCTCGCGCTCGGCGCGGCTGTACCAGCAAGCCACCGGCAGCTGACCCCCAGGCACCGCCGAGCGGGCGGCGACCAGACGGGCGCGGCGACCGCCGCCCGACGCCCGATGAACGAGAAGAGCCCGGCACAGCCGGGCCGCAAGCCGGCGGACAGCACCGCCGACAGGAGACAACGTGTCCGCTCTGCTGCGCCTGTCCCGCTTCATCGATGCGCTCAACGAGCGCGTCGGCCACACCGTCGCCTGGCTGGTGCTGGTGATGGTGCTGATCAGCGCCTCCAACGCCATTGCGCGCAAGGCCTTCGCCGTCAGCTCGAACGCCTTCCTCGAGATCCAGTGGTACCTGTTCGCTGCCGTCTTCCTGCTGGCGGCGGGCTACACCATGCTGCGCCAGGAGCATGTGCGCATCGACGTCGTGCTCGGGCGCTTCAGCCGCCGCACCCAGGTCATCGTCGAAGCCGCCTGCATCGTCGTCTTCCTGTTCCCGTTCGGGCTGATCGTCATCGACCTGGTCTGGCCGCTGGTGGTCAAGGCCTACCTGATGGGCGAGATGTCCTCCAACTCCGGTGGACTGATCCGCTGGCCGGTGTTCGCGCTGGTGCCGGCCGGTTTCACGCTGCTGCTGCTGCAAGGGGCCTCGGAGTTCATCAAGCGCATCGCCTTCCTGCAGGGTCTGGTGGATGACCCGGGACGCAAGAACCAGGACAAGCGCGACGAGGCGGATCTCGCCGAGTTCCTGCGCCAGCAGGCGCAAGAGGCGAAGAAGTGATCGAGTTCATCTCCACCAACATGGCCCCGATCATGTTCGCGGGCCTGGTGCTCTTCCTGCTGGTGGGCTACTCGGTCGCGTTCTCGCTCGCCGCCTGCGGGCTGCTGTTCGGCTTCATCGGCATCGAGCTCGGCCTGCTACCGAGCTCGCTGATGCAGGCGCTGCCGCTGCGCATCTTCGGCATCCTGCAGAACGACACGCTGCTGGCGGTGCCCTTCTTCACCTTCATGGGCCTGATCCTCGAGCGCTCGGGCATGGCCGAGGACCTGCTCGACACCATCGGCCAGCTCTTCGGCCCGGTGCGCGGCGGCCTCGCGTTCGCGGTGATCTTCGTCGGTGCGATGCTGGCGGCGACCACTGGTGTCGTCGCCGCATCGGTGATCTCGATGGGGCTGATCTCGCTGCCCATCATGCTGCGCTACGGCTACGACCGGCGCGTGGCCAGCGGCGTCATCGCCGCCTCGGGCACGCTGGCGCAGATCATCCCGCCCTCGCTGGTGCTGATCATCATGGCCGACCAGCTCGGCCGCAGCGTCGGCGACCTGTACAAGGGCGCCTTCCTGCCCGGCTTCCTGCTCACCGGGCTGTACGTGCTCTACGTCGTCGGCGTCGCGCTGCTGCGTCCGGCCTGGGTGCCCGCGCTGCCGGCCGAGGCGCGCACGATCCGCGAGGCCGACGGCAGCTCGGGCCTGCGTTCGCTGGGCGTGCTGACGCTGGTTTCGCTGGCCGGCGCGATCGTCTTCGCGCGCACACGCCCGGACACGATGCCGACCGACGAGCTGATCGTGCTGTCGATGTCGGTCGGTGTCGGCATCGCCTTCGGGCTGGCGGTGATCAACCATGTCGCCCGCGCGAAGCTGCTGTCGCAGATGGCCGAACGCGTGACCTTCGTGCTGATCCCGCCGCTGGCGCTGATCTTCCTGGTGCTGGGCACGATCTTCCTGGGCATCGCGACACCGACCGAAGGCGGCGCGATGGGCGCCGTCGGCGCGCTGGCGATGGCCGTCGTGCGCCGGCGCCTGTCGCTGCCGCTGCTGCGCCAGGCGATGGACACGACGATGAAGCTGTCGTGCTTCGTGATGTTCATCCTGATCGGCTCGACCGTCTTCAGCCTGACCTTCCAGGGTGTCGAAGGGCCGAAGTGGGTCGAACACCTGCTCGGCGACCTGCCCGGCGGCCAGATCGGTTTCCTGATCGCGGTGAACGTGCTGATCTTCGTGCTCGCGTTCTTCCTCGACTACTTCGAGCTCGCCTTCATCGTCGTGCCGCTGCTGGCGCCGGTGGCCGACAAGCTGGGCATAGACCTGGTCTGGCTGGGCGTGCTGCTGGCGCTGAACATGCAGACTTCGTTCATGCACCCGCCGTTCGGTTTTGCGCTGTTCTACCTGCGCAGCGTCGCGCCGACCGAGGATTACCTCGACCGCCCCACAGGCCGCCGCATCGGCCGCGTGACGACGGGCCAGATCTACCGCGGCGCGATCCCGTTCGTGATCATCCAGATCGTGATGGTGGCGCTGGTGATCACGTTCCCCGGCCTGGTCTCGGGCGGGCTGGCGACGAAGAAGGCGCTGGACACCAGCGGCGTCGTCATCGAGGCCCAGCCGCCGGCCGAGAACCGCGACGACAGCACGCGAAACCTGGACGAGCTCTTCGGCACGCCGCCGGCGAGTGCGCCGGGACAGTAGACGACGCCGCAAACAAAAAGCCCCGCCGCGTCGCCACGGCGGGGCTTTTGTTCGTCTGCGGCCTCAGATCTTCTGCGACTGCATGTAGCTGTCGAAGCCGGCTTCGGCAAAGCGGTACCAGAGGTTCTGCTCGCTGCGGAACTTGGAGAAGTCGGTGTAGACCTTCTTCCACGCCGGGTTCTTGGCCGAGAGCTCGGCATAAAGCGCCATCGACTGCTTGAAGCCCTCGTCCATCGCGTCCTTGGGGAAGCGGAACAGCTTGGTGCCGCCGGCCACCAGCTGGCGCAGCGCGTTCGGGTTGCGCGCGTCGTACTTGGCCTGCATGTCGACGTGGGCCTCGGAGGCCGCCGCCTGCACCATCGCCTTGTACTCGGCCGACAGGCCGCCGAAGGCCTTGCTGTTGATGAAGAAGTCCAGCTGCGGCCCGCCTTCCCACCAGGCCGGGTAGGCGTAGTGCGGTGCGACCTTGTTGAAGCCGAGCTTCAGGTCGTCGTAGGGGCCGACCCACTCGGCAGCATCTATCGTGCCCTTCTCCAGCGCCTGGTAGATCTCGGCGCCCGGCAGCGCCTGCACGACCACGCCCAGGCGTTCCATCACCTGGCCGGTGACGCCGACGGTGCGGAAACGCAGCCCCTTCAGGTCGGCGAGCTTGCTGATCGGCTTGCGGAACCAGCCACCCATCTGCGCGCCGGTGTTGCCGCCGGGGAAGCTGACGATGTTGTAGTTGGCGTAGAACTCGCGCATCAGCGTCAGGCCGTTGCCCTCGTACATCCAGGCCGTCATCTGGCGCGAGTTCAGGCCGAACGGGATCGCGGTGCCGAGCGCGAAGGTGATGTCCTTGCCGACGAAGTAATACGGCGCCGTGTGCGCCATCTCGACGGTGCCGTTCTGCACGCCGTCGACGACGCCGAACGGCGGCATCAGTTCGCCGCCGGCATGCACCGAGATCTGGAACTTGCCGCCCGACATCTCGCCGATGCGCTTGGAGAACAGCTCGGCCGCGCCGAAGATGGTGTCGAGCGACTTCGGGAAGCTCGAGGCCAGGCGCCAGCGGATCGTGCTCTGCGCGTGGACGATGGCGGGCGCGCTGCCGGCGGCGAGCACGCCGGCGAGACCGGCGCCTCGAACGAAGGAACGACGTTCCATGAATGTGTCTCCTGATCCCGAGTGCGGTGCGGTGGTTCGGGTGCGGAGCATTCTAGGCAGCACCCCCTGCCGGCCCCGAGGGGTTTTCCCGTTCGGAGCGCCGCCGCGGGCGGCGCTGCAACAGGCTCAGGAGCCGGCGAGCTTCAACCGGTCCAGCAGCACCGAGCCGATCGCCTTGCTGCCCTGCACGTAGACGTCGGCGCCGATGGCGACGATGCCCTTGAGCATCTCGCGCAGGTTGCCGGCGATCGTGACCTCGTCCACCGGGAAGGCAATGCGCCCGTCCTCGACCCAGAAGCCGGCGGCACCGCGCGAGTAGTCGCCGGTGACGTAGTTGACGCCCTGGCCCATCAGCTCGGTGACGAAGAGGCCGCGGCCCAGGCGGCGCAGCATCGCGTCGAGGTCGTCGCCGGGGGCGGTGAGCCGGCTCGTCATCGCCAGGTTCTGCGAGCCGCCGGCGTTGCCGGTGGTGCGCAGGCCGAGCTTGCGCGCCGAGTAGCTCGACAGGAAGTAGCCCTGCACGACGCCGGCGTCGACGACGCGGCGCGCCGCGGTGCGCACGCCTTCGTCGTCGAAAGGCGCGCTGCCGCGGCCGCGCGGCAGGTGCGGGTCTTCGGCGATGTCGACGTGCGCCGGCAGCACCTGCTCGCCCAGACAGCCGTGCAGAAAGGTGGCCTTGCGGTAAAGCGCACCACCCGAGGTCGCCTGCACATAGGCGCCCAGCAGGCCGGCGGCGACGGTCGACTCGAACAGCACCGGCACCTCGGCTGTCGCGACGCGACGCGACTTCAGCCGCGACAGCGCGCGCTCGGCGGCGTAGCGGCCGACGGCTTCGGGCGAAGCCAGCTCGGAGGCGTCGCGCATCGAGCTGTACCAGGCGTCGCGCTGCATCTCGTGGCGACGCCCGGGCAGCGAGGCGATCGGCGCCACCGACAGGTAGTGGCGCGAGCTGGCGTAGCCGCCACGGAAACCGCGCGAGTTGCCGGCCCAGAAGTGCGACTGCTGCGCCGAGACGCCGGCGCCTTCGGAGTTGGTGATGCGGCGGTCGACGGCGAAGGCCGCGGCCTCGCAGCGGCGCGCCAGTTCGGCCGCCGCCTCGGCGTCGATCGCCCAGGGGTGGAACAGGTCCAGATCGCGTGCCGCCTCTTCGGCGCTGGCGAGGTCCTGCTCGTCGGGCAGGCCGGCGACCGGATCTTCGGCGGTGAAACGCGCGATGTCGTAGGCCGCCTGAACCGTGCGCTGCAGCGCCGCGGGCGAGAAGTCGGAGGTGCTGGCGTTGCCGCGGCGCTGGCCGAGGTAGACGCTGACGCCGAGGGACTTGTCCTGGTTGCGCTCGACGTTCTCGAGCTCGCCTTTGCGCACCGAGACCGACAGGCCGACGCCTTCGGAGACCTCGGCACCGGCGTCGCTGGCGCCGAGTTTCTTCGCCATACCGAGCACGTCCTCGACGATCTGCTGGAACTGTTCGCGGCGGTAGGCGAAACCGGGGGCGGCGCTGGAGGTCGTCATCGTGCTGTGGAGGTGCCGCGAACCGGCGGACGGACGGCGGGAGAAGCGGGAAAGGGGCTCGCGTCTATGATACCGGCCCACCTCCAAGACCCTGATCCGATGACCCGACGCGCCGGCCCGCACCGCGGCCTCGACCTCCATTACGGCGCCGACGACGACGCCGACGAGCGCCCGAGCAAGACCCAGCTGAAGCAGAAGTCGCACGACCTGCAGACGCTGGGCGAGCAGGTCGCGGCGCTGTCCGACGAGCGCCTGGCCGCCATCGAGATGCCCGAGGCGCTGCGCGACGCGATCGAGCAGTACCGGCGCACCCGTTCGCACGAAGGCCGGCGCCGCCAGATGCAGTACGTGGGCAAGCTGATGCGCGGCGCCGACGAGGAGGTGCTGCGCGAGGCGGTAGCAGCCGCTTCGCTGGGATCCGCACGCGAGACGCTGAAGCTGCACGAGGCCGAACGCTGGCGCGCCGAACTGATCGCCGACGATGCCGCGGTCGAGCGCTGGGTCCAGGCCCACCCCGACACCGACGTGCAGCGCCTGCGCAGCCTGGTGCGCGCCGCGCGCCGCGACGCCGCCGCCAGCGTCGAGCAGCGCCAGCCCAAGAACTTCCGCGAGCTGTTCCAGTTCATCAAACCCTTTGTCGAGGCCGACGCATGAGACCTCAGGACTTGTCCGGGGCTCATTCCCGCTTGGCGGGACCGGCCGTCAGGCCGGAGGGTGCTCAGTGACGCCCCTGGACAGCGTTCGCATCGGCCTGGTCTCGATCAGCGACCGGGCCTCGTCCGGCGTCTACGAAGACAAGGGCCTGCCGGCGCTGCGCGCCTGGCTGTCGGCGGCGCTGCGCAACCCGATCGAATGGCAGGAACGGCTGATCCCCGACGAGCGCCCGCTGATCGCCGCGACGCTGCGTGAACTGGTCGACGAACGCGGCTGCCATCTGGTGCTGACCACCGGCGGCACCGGCCCGGCGCCGCGCGACGTGACGCCCGAGGCGACACGCGACGTCGCCGAACGCGAGCTGCCCGGCTTCGGCGAACAGATGCGCCAGATCAGCCTGGCCTTCGTGCCGACCGCGATCCTGTCGCGGCAGACGGCGGTGGTGCGCGGCCAGGCGCTGATCCTGAACCTGCCGGGCCAGCCCAAGGCCATCGCCGAGACGCTGGAAGGCCTGCCGCAGGCCGTGCCGCCGGTGCGCGGCATCTTCGCCGCGGTGCCCTATTGCATCGACCTGATCGGCGGGCCGTATCTGGAGACCGACCCGGCGCGCTGCGCCGCCTTCAGACCAAAAAAATGACCACCCCCGAAGCGCCTTCGGCGCTCCCCCTCAAGGGGGCGACGCAAGTGACCCGGCAAAGCCGGGCCACCGCGTCCGCTTGACCCAGGGCCTGCAGCCTCGTTACTTCACGAGACGGTTCAGGCGGTCGGCGTCGAAACACTCGGTGGTGTGCGCGTCGTGCGGCACGCAGTCGGCGGCCGGCAGTTCGCGCGAGCGCACCGCCAGCTTCTCGATCGCCTGCCACAGCAGCGCGATCTGGTGCTCGTGGCCCGAGGCGCTGTCGATCAGCCCCTTCATCGCCAGCGACACCGGGTCATCGCCCTGGGTCACGCCGTAGGCCGAGAAGCCCAGGCGCGCAGCGCGCTCCTCGAGCTGCACGTCGGCGTTCTTGACGACGATGCGCGCCGGGATGCCGACGGCAGTCGCGCCCGGGGGCACCGGCTGCAGCAGCACCGCGTTGGAGCCGACACGCGCGCCGTCGCCGACCGTGAAGCCGCCCAGCACCTTGGCGCCGGCAGCGACGATGACGCCGCGGCCCAGCGTCGGGTGGCGCTTGGCGCCGCGTTCCAGCGAGGTGCCGCCCAGCGTCACGCCGTGGTAGAGCGTGCATTCGTCGCCGACCTCGGCGGTCTCGCCGATCACCAGGCCCATGCCGTGGTCGATGAAGACACGCCGGCCGATGGTGGCGCCGGGATGGATCTCGATGCCGGTGGCCCAGCGCGAAACATGCGAGATGAAGCGCGCCAGCCAGCGAAAACCATGCTGCCAGCACCAGTGCGCGCGCCGGTGCAGCACCAGCGCATGCAGACCCGGATAACAGGTCAGCACCTCCCAGGTCGAACGGGCTGCCGGATCGCGCTCGCGGATGCAGGCGATGTCCTCACGCAGACGGGCGAACATGGGGCTGGGCTCCAGGGGAATCAGTCGCGTTTCAGTGTAGCGGCACGTGCGATTCCGCGCAGGATCTGCACTTCTTCATGCGTCAAGCGCATACGGTTGGCGAGCTGGTTCAGGCGCGGCATCAGCTTCTTCGGCGCCTCGGGGTCGAGGAAGCCGATCTCGACCAGCGTGCGCTGCCAGTGGTCCAGCACGCCCTGCACCGCCGCGGCGTCGGCCAGGCGCGGGTCGGGCGTGCGTGCGACCACCGGGAAACCGCCCTGCGCCTGGCGCCAGTCGTAGGCCAGCAACTGCACCGCCTGCGCCAGGTTGAGCGAGCCGTAGTCGGGGTGCGTCGGGATCGAGAGGCAGACGTGGCAGCGGTAGACGTCCTCGTTCGCAAGCCCGGTGCGTTCCGGCCCGAAGACGAAGGCCACCCGTTCGGCACTGGCCGCCAGCCCGGCGAAGTGCGCGCGCGGCTCGGCCGTCGGCGGACCGAAGTCGCGCGGCGTCATCGCCGTCGCGCAGGCGTGGGTGCAGCCTGCCAGCGCCTCGGCCAGCGTGTCGACGACGCGCGCGCCGGCCAGCACGTCGGTCGCGCCGCTGGCCATGGCCAGCGCTTCCTCGCGCTGCAGCACGTCGGCCCAGCGCGGGCGCACCAGCACCAGGTCCGTGAAACCCATCACCTTCATCGCCCGCGCGGTGGCGCCGACGTTGCCGGCATGGCTGGTTTCAACAAGAACGAATCGGGTCGGGTCGGTCATCACCGTTAAAATGCTCGGTCGCACACGCGAAGCAGGGCGCGCATTGTCGCCGCCCGCCGCCCCGCACCGGGGC